>JBBRUZ010000227.1:0-4679 GCA_038247355.1 Rhodobacterales bacterium | reverse complement strand
TGGGCGCGCGACGTTTTCGGCGTGATCGAGGCGCGCGGTCAGGAGCCGGTGGACCGGCCGCTCGCGTCGCTGAATACGGCGCGGGCGTGCGAGGGCGTGGCGATCAGGGTGACGGGACGCGCGGCGGCGCCGGTCAACCTCGTGTACCTTCGGCGCGACGTCCGGGCGGACGCGCTGATGCGGCACGTGATCCGGCTCGAGGCGGGCACGGATCTGACGTTGCTCGAGAACGGACCGGGCGCCGCGCGGCTCAACAGCGTGGTCGAGATCGACGTGGCCGACGGCGCCGCGTTCCATCATGTCCGCGCGCAGGGGCGCGACCACGAGCGCCGGGCGGCGACGGCGATGTTCGCGCGGCTCGGGCGCGAGGCGCGATTCAAATCGTTCACGCTGACGGCGAACGGGCGATTGACGCGCAACGAGAGCGTAATAGAGTTCGCCGGCGAGGGCGGGTTCGCCACGGTCGCGGGCGCCTGCGTCGGCGACGGCGATTTCCATCAGGACGACACGGTGTTCGTCACGCACGGCGCGTTCGGCTGCGAGAGCCGTCAGGTGTTCAAGAAGGTGCTGCGCGGCGGCGCCGTCGGCGTGTTCCAGGGCAAGATCCTCGTCAAGCCGGGCGCGCAGAAAACCGACGGATATCAGATCAGCCAGGCGTTGCTCCTCGACGATGACAGTCAGTTTCTCGCCAAGCCCGAACTGGAGATCTATGCGGACGACGTGAAATGCTCGCATGGCTCGACCTGCGGGGCGGTGGACGAAACGGCGCTGTTCTATCTCACGTCGCGCGGGGTGCCGAAGCGCGAGGCCGAGGGCTTGCTGGTGCTCGCGTTTCTGGACGAGGCGATCGCCGAAATCGAGGACGAGGGCCTTGCCAACGACATCCGCGGCCGTCTCGGGGCGTGGGTGGCGCGGCGTCAGCAGGCTTGAGCCATGATGTCTGGCGGCGTCGTGACCGGAATCCGGCGGGCCTATGGCGATCCCAGGGGCGCCATGGCGCGGCGGATGGCCGAAGGTTTGTCCGAGCCGCTGGCGATGCGCGATCTGTTTCTCGCGTGCGGACTGGGGTTCGTGGCGAGCGTCCCGACCGCGGTTCGCGCGGCACGGACGCTCGGGATCGAGGACTCGCTGGCGGGGACGATCTCGGCGCATCTGTTTGGATATCTGTTTGTCGCGCCGTTGCTGGCCTATGGGCTCGCCGCGGTGCTGCACCTGGCGGCGCGGGCGTTCGGGGGGCGCGGCGGGTTTCTCGGCGCGCGCTCGGCGCTGTTCCGGGCGGCGCTGCTCGGGGCGCCCATCGCGATCCTGGTGGCGTTGGCGGGCGTCGCGACCGAGATCGTCGCGGCCGCTGGCGTGTTGCCACTTATCCCCTATCTGAGTTATGCGGGGTTCGCGTTTTGGCTGTGGCTGCTGGCTGCCGGCCTTGCCGAAGCGGAGGGCCTGGGAGCGACGCTCCGGGTGGCCGCCGTTCTGGCGCTGGTGTTTCTCGGCGTCGCGCTGGGTCTCCGCGCGGCGACGGCCAGCCTTACGATCGGATGACGCGGCGCGCCGGGTGGCGGCGCGCGGCACGAAACGAGGCGCTCCGGAGTCCGTCATGTTGCTTCAGCTTGCGATCGACACTCTGCTGAAGCCGCGCGCGTCCGCGCGTCGCTTGCTGGCCATCGAGATCGCGCCGGCGACGCTGGTCGAGGCCGCGGCGGCGATCACCTGCATCGGGCTGGTGCTCGGATACGCCGGCCTGACGCTGAGCGGCGGGGCGGTGGACCGGGTTTCGGCGGCGGTGCTCGGCATGCCGCTGATCGGGGCCTTGCTGCAGTTCGGCGTGATGGCGGTCGTCGCGCTGCTGACCTTTCGCATCGGGCGGCTGTTCGGCGGCGCGGGCGGGTTCTGGGGAGCGGTGCTGGTGGTGGTCTGGCTGAACGCGATCACGCTGGGCATCCAGGTGGTCCAGCTGCTTGCGCTGGCGTTCGCGCCGCCGCTCGCAGGGGTCATCGCGATCGCGACGCTGTTCTGGCTGCTGTGGGCCTATTCGAATTTCGTCGCCGAGCTTCACGGATTCGGCTCGCCGGTGATGGTGCTCGGCGTCGCCGTGTTGACCGTGATCGCCATCGTCTTCGGGCTGACGATGTTCGCGGCGATCCTGGGCGTAACGCCGCAAGGAGCGTGACCGATGTATGACGTCGATGCGGTTCGCCGCGATTTTCCGATCCTGAGCCGCGAGGTGCATGGCCGGCCGCTGGTCTATCTCGACAACGGCGCGTCGGCGCAGAAACCGCAGGTGGTGATCGACGCGATCGTCGAGGCGTATTCGCACGAGTACGCCAACGTTCATCGCGGGCTGCATTACCTGTCGAACGTCGCGACCGAGAAGTACGAAGCGGTTCGGGGCACGGTGCAGCGGTTTCTCGGGGCGGCGCACGAGGAGGAGATCGTCTTCACCACCGGCTCGACCATGGGAATAAATCTGGTCAGCTACGCGTGGGCGGCGCCCCGTTTCGAGCCGGGCGACGAGATCGTGCTGAGCGTGATGGAGCATCACGCGAACATCCTGCCGTGGCATTTCCTGCGCGAGCGGCAGGGCGTGGTGCTCAAATGGGTGGATATCGAGGCGGACGGCTCGCTCGATCCCGACCGGGTAATCGCGGCGATCGGGCCGCGCACGCGGCTGGTCGCGATAACGCACATGTCCAACGTGCTCGGAACCGTGGTGGACGTGAAGGCGATCACGGCGGCAGCGCGCGAGCGGGGCGTGGCCGTGCTGGTGGACGGATCGCAGGCCGCGGTGCACGGGTCGGTCGATGTGGCCGATATCGGCTGCGATTTCTACGTGGTGACCGGCCACAAGCTTTACGGGCCGACCGGGACCGGGGCGCTCTACGTCCGGCGGGAGCGATACGCCGAGATGCGGCCGTTCCTCGGCGGGGGCGACATGATCCGCGACGTCGGCAAGGAGGTCATCACCTACGCCGATCCGCCGCTGAAGTTCGAGGCGGGCACGCCGGGGATCGTCGAGACCATCGGGCTCGGGGTGGCGCTCGACTACATGCAAGGGTTGGGGATGGCGAACATCGCAGCCCACGAGCGATCGTTGCGCGACTATGCGACGGCGCGGTTCGCCGGGTTGAACTGGCTCAACATCCAGGGTGACGCGCCGGGCAAGGGGGCGATCTTTTCGTTCACGTTGCAGGGCCAAGCCCATGCGCATGACATCTCCACCGTCGTCGACCGCAAGGGCGTGGCGGTGCGGGCCGGGCATCATTGCGCCCAGCCGCTGATGTCGCATCTGGGGCTGAGCGCCACGTGCCGGGCGTCGTTCGGGCTTTATAACACGGTCGCCGAGGTCGACGTGCTGGTGGCGGCGCTCGAGACCTGCCACGAGCTGTTCTCCTGAAGGCAGTCGGGGGGGCCGCGTCGCGGCGCCTGTCTGGTCGGCGGTCGGCGGCACGCCGGGACGTGTCGACCGGCGGCGACGCCGGTTCCCACGGCGCCGGAGTTGCGGGCTTCGGTGTCGATCATCGGTGGCGCGGCCAGAAGAAAACGACGTCGAGAAGCGGAACGAACGCGGCCGAGCATCGTTTTCGGGACATCGTTTCCACTTTCAAAGGACAATCAACATGGCCCTGAGGATCGAGCGCCCGGCGCGGCGCGTAGGGGAGGGCGGCGTTATCGTCGCAACCGAGGACGACCGGATATCGTGGGGCGCGATCTTCGCGGGCGCGGTATGTGCGCTTGCGCTGCAGGTGGTGTTCACGCTGATGACGGCGGGGATGGGGTTGTCGATGGCCCAGGACGGCGAGTTCGGCGGCGTCGGGGTGGGGACCGGCGTGTTCTTCGCGGTCACCGCGGTCGCCAGCATGTTTGCGGGCGGGTCGATCGCCGGGCGGTTGTCGGGCGCGGCGGCGCTGCCGTCGGCGGTGCTGCACGGCATCGTCGTCTGGGCGCTGGTGATGCTGGGCGTGACCTGGATGGGCGTTTCGGCGACCGGGGCTGCGCTGCGCGGCGCCGGCGCCGCGGTGCAGGCGACCGGCGGCGCGGTCGGGACCGTGGCCGGTGGGGCCGGCGGGGCTATCGCCGATCTGGCGGGCGCACTCGCCCCCGAAATCGACGGACTGGAGGTCGCGGATCTGCAGATGCTCGTACCCCCGTCCATCGAGGAGGACCTGCGAGAGATCGCCGGCGACACGAACGTGACGCCGCAGGCGCTGACGCAGCAGGCGCAGGAGATCGCCGGCGTGGTCATCGATGAGGCGGATCTGACGGCGGCGCGCGACATCGCCGTGGGCGCGGGGCGCCAGATGCTGCGCGCGCCGGGCGACGCCGAGGCGATCTTCGAGGCGGCGGCGGCGGCGATGACGGCGCCCGGGGGACCGCTCGGCGAGACGCAATTCGATGAATTGCAGGGCGAGTTGCAGGCGCGTTACGGCGTCACCGAGGCGGAGTCCGCCGAAATCGTCGATCGCTGGCGGGCGGAGTTCGTGGCTGCGCGCGACGGACTGATCGACGGTTACCGCGAGACTTACGCCGCCGCGGCACAGACGCTGAACGACGCGGCGGACGCGGCGGCGGAAGCGGCGCAGGCGGCGGCAGCGGCTGCAGCGAGCGTCGCGTGGTGGAGCGCCGTCGGCGGCTTTTTCGGGCTTGTCGCCGCGGCCTTCGGGGCGGCGGTCGCGCGGCCCGAG
>JBBRUZ010000226.1:0-4775 GCA_038247355.1 Rhodobacterales bacterium | reverse complement strand
CGCCGTGCGGCGCGAATGAAGTCAAAGCCGTTCATCACCGGCATGTTGAGGTCGGTGATGATGAGATCCATCGCGGCGCCCTGGAGCTGCTTGAGCCCCTCGGCGCCGTTCTCGGCCCCGATGACGCGGTAGCCGGCGGCTTCGAGCGTGAAGGCGACCATGTCGCGGATCGACTTTGAATCATCGACCGTAAGGACTGTCCGGGTCATTGGCGGGCCTCCGCGGTGACATCCATCCGGGCGACTTCGGCGGCGGCGCGCGGCCCGAAGGTGACGCGGCGCCCGGTGGCGGGCGCGGTGAGCGCGACGCTCGCCAAGAGCTGGAGGGCCGCGTGGGTCGGTCTTGCGTCCGAGCCGAACTCGACGTCGATGGCGCGCGCCCTGCCGCGCCCGACGATGGCTTTTGCAAGCTCGGCTTGCAGGCCGCGCAGTTGGTCGCCGTCGGCGACCGGGTCCAGAATGATGCTCGCCATGGCGGATAACCCGTGATTGCCGGAACGAAGGCCTTGTTAGGACAGCAATGGACAAGAAGCGGTTAAGCTCGAGTTCGAATTCAATTTACCGGTTGTTAGGCTCCTCGTGCGCTTCTCCCGGCGTTCAGAAAGCATGAGGCGCGCGTGTCCGAAAACCCTGACCGAGGCGCGGTCCGCGCCGGAAACGCCGCCGACGCCATCGCCCCTGCGCGGCAGCGGGCGCTCGGCGAAATCGACGGCATCGTCGGTCTGATGCACGAATCCCGCAAGGCGATCGGCGAGCTCCAGACCGTGTTGTCCGATCTGCTGACCAAGGCGGGAGGCGGCGGCGGTGACCGCGAGCCGCTGGCGCTGATCGGCGACGAGCTCGGGACGTTGGTCGAGAGCCTCGGGCGGATCGCGAACCAGCTCGGCGCGGATCGTATCGACGCCGTCTGCGTGAGCATCCGCAGCCTTACGCGCGACATCGTGCGCAGCGGCCTCGAGTTCCAGATGGTCGCGAAACTGACCGCGATCACGGTGGCGTCGCTGCCGTCGCGCAGTCCGGAGCTCGAAACCTACGCGGAATCCTTCGGCGACATAACGCAGCGGCTGTCGGACGTGTCGCTCGAAGTCGAGGCGCAGCTTGGCCGGATCGTCACCGCGCGCGGCGGCGCGGTCGGGGACTTCGCGGCGGCATGCGCCGAGCTGCGCCGGTTGCACGAGGCGCTGGCCAGCGAGAACGAACGCGGCCGCGCGTCCGCGAGCCGGAAGATCGAGCTCGAGATCGGGGCTGCGGCCGGCGCCTTGCAGGAATGCACGCGGACCGAGCTCGGCAAGCTCGTCGGCGCGATCCAGTTCGCGGATGCGTTCGCGCAGCGCGCCGAGCATGTCGGGTCGGCGCTGGCGCTGGCCGAGCGCGCGCCGGTCCCGCGGGCGCGCGCGCTCCGGCGCGTCGCGGTCGCGCTGTCGGAGGATCTGATTGCGGGGATGCGTTCGACGTCCGACGCGCTGCGTGCGTCGGTCGAGCGGCTGCGCGACGAGGGTGCGTCGGCGAATGCGCTGCTCGAAACACGGCTCGACAACGGCGACCTGGAAGCCGCCATTGTCCAGCGCGAGCGCAACCTGTCGCGCGCCGCCGGTCAGCTCACGGAAGTCGGTCCACGGATCGACGCGATCGAACGGCGAACGGGCGAGATCGAGGGACTGGGGGCCGCGGCGCGCAAATCACTGAACAGCCTCGTTCATATCAGTCGGGCGATCATGGTGTCCGCGGTGAACGCGGGGTTGATCGCAAGCCGGATCTCCTCCTCGGGGGGGCCGCTGACGGTGTTGGCCGCGGCGGCGCAGAGCCAGGCGCTGGGCTGTTCGCGGCGCATCGAGGAGTGCACGGTCGGGGTGATCGAACTGATCGCGACGATGGAGGGCCTCGGGCTTTCGCGGATTCGCTTCGAGCTCGACGCCGTCACCGGCACCGCCGAGCGGCTCGGGCGCGACGCAAAAGGCGCGATCGGCGCGAACAACGCGCTTTCGCTGGTTGCGCCGCGGATTGCCGCCGTCGTCGGCGTTTTCGAGCGGATCAGTGTTGATCTGGCGCAGCGTCTGGCAGGGGTGGAGGGCGCGATGGCGAGCTTTGACGCCGCGATCGAGCCGGTGCGGGCAGGTGACCGGCGGACGGGACCGCTGGAGGTCGAAGCGGCGGAGCTCGACGACCTGCGCGGCGCCTACACGATGCAGAGCGAGCGGGAGATTCACGACCGGGTGTTCGGAGTGACGCCGAAAGCGGCCGCCTCGAGCGACGTCGAAGAATTCGACGACGTGCTTTTCTAGCGCGATCCTCGAGCGGACCGCTTGATCCGCCGTCCGGTTCGCCGGCGGAGCAGGGGCGGGCGCGAGGCGGTCTGCGAGGCGCGCCTAGAATTCGATTTCCAGCTCGACGATTTCTTCGGGTTCCTCGAGCGCGCCGGCGGTCCATTCGGCCATCGGGGTCCAGGCGAAGATCGTTTCGCAATAGGATTGGAGGCGGGCGTCGAGCGGCACGGCATAGGTGCGAAAGCGCGTGCAGACCGGCGCGTACATCGCGTCGGCGACCGATGGAGCGCCGAACAGGAACGGGCCGCCGGACGCGTCGAGGCATTCGGTCCAGATCGTCTTGATCCGTTCGACGTCGGGCCGCGCGCCGGAGAAGATCTTGAAGGCGGCGTGGCGCGCCTTGAGGTTCATCGGCAGCGCCGAGCGGAGGTTCGCGAAGCCCGAATGCATCTCGCCCGAAATCGAGCGGCAATGTGCGCGCGCGATCTGGTCGGCGGCCCAGAGGTGGGCCTCGGGCGCGATCTCGTTCAGGTACTCGGCGATGGCCAGCGTGTCCCAGACCTCGACGGCGCCGTGCGTGAGCCGCGGCACGAGGACCGAGGGTGAGAGCAGCAGCAGCTCCTGGCGCTGGCCGGGATCATCGAGATCGACGGGAAGCTCCTCGACGTCGAGACCGGCCATCCGGCACAGCAACCAGCCGCGCAGCGACCAGGACGAATAGTTCTTCGAGGAGATCGTCAACGTCGCGCGGGACATGGCTCGGATCGTCCTTCCGTCAAAGTTGCATCGCAACAATAATGTTGCCGCAGTGCACAAACAACAGCATTAATCGTTCAAACACGTTTTGCCAGTGGAGGCGCCCCTCGATGCTCTACGAAAGCTACCAGCTTCAGGACGACCTGATCGCTCCGTTCCGGCGCGCGGCGCTGTGGGCCGGGGATGGCGCGGGCGATGGGGCTGGAGCAGGCGGCGGGGTCGCGCCACCTGACCGCGACATGGGAGACGGTGTTGCGGCTTGAGGTGACGCATGTGCGGCCCGAATTCGCGATCCCGCCGGTGCGCGTCGGGAACCGCAACGTCGAGGTGGTCGAGGAAGTGACGCTCGATCTGCCCTTCGGAAAGCTGCTGCACTTCGCCAAGGACGTCGACACCCCGCAGCCGCGCGTGCTGGTGGCGGCGCCGCTTTCGGGGCACTTCGCGACGCTGCTGCGCGGCACGATCCAGGTGTTGTTGCGCGATCACGACGTCTACTTGACCGACTGGGCGAACGCGCGCGACGTGCCGGCGGCGGCGGGCGATTTCGGGGTCGAGGACTACGTCGGGTATTTGATCCGGTTTCTGGAGGCGATCGGGCCGGGGGCGCATGTGCTGGCGGTCTGCCAGCCCTGCGTGCAGACGCTGGCGGCGGTGGCGCTGATGTCGGAGGCGGACAACCCGGCGACGCCGCGCTCGAAGACGCTGATGGGCGGGCCGATCGACGTGCGCGAGAGCCCGACGGCGCTGAACGCGCTGGCGACGTCAAAGCCGCTGTCGTGGTTCGAGCGGACGGTTATCGGGAAGGTGCCGGCGCGCTACAAGGGCGCCGGGCGCAAGGTCTATCCGGGGTTCCAGTAGCTGACGGCGTTCATGGCCATGAACCCCGACCGGCACAAGGACCAGCATCGCAAGCTCTACGGTCACTTGGCGCGCGGGGAGGCGGCGGAGTCGGCGCGGATCAAAGCGTTCTACGACGAGTATTTCGCCGTGCTGGACATGACGGCGGAGTTCTATCTCGAGACCATCGACCGGGTGTTCCAGAAGGCCGAGCTGGCGCGGGGGGTGTTCACCTATGAGGGCCGGCCGGTCCGCCCCGCGGCGATCCGCAAGACCGCGCCGCTGCCGGTGGACGGCGGGCGCGACGACATCTGCGCACTGGGGCAGACGTCGGCGGCGCACGACCTGTGCACGTCGCTGCGCCCGCATCTGAAGCGGCACCATCTGCAGGCGAACGTCGGGCACTTCGGGGTGTTCTCGGGAAAACGCTGGGAGAACGAGATTTATCCGGTGGTGCGGAACATGATCTTGTCGATGGAGTGACCCAAGGCGCGGGCTGAAAGGTCTGCATATGAGCCATCGGCGCAGAACGCATCGAACGATTGTTCCTCGCCCTTTCCTGCCATTGTAGTGATAGCTGCACTTGGTGCATTTAACGCGCAGGTCTCCCAGAAACGGTGGGTTTCCGCAACCTCACGTCTCTGCCTCCCTAGACCATCCCCTTCCCCGCATCCGAGCCCGCTTTCGCGCGGCGGCGCCCCGCGATGAGGGCGATGGCGAAGAAGGCGGCGATGACGACGAGGGAGAACACCGTGGTGAGCGTGCCGAGCGCGTAGAGGAGTAAGCGGCGGCTGGCCCCCACCTTCCACTTTACGTCCTGACCTGAGATTTCGGCTTTGATGGAGATCGGGGCAGGAGTTTCGCGATGGCGACGACGGTGGAGTTTGTCAGGGACCACGGGGTGGATATTAGGGACAAT
>JBBRUZ010000225.1:0-4844 GCA_038247355.1 Rhodobacterales bacterium | reverse complement strand
GTTGGCGCGGTAAGCCGAGCCGGCGTCGCGGGTGATGCAGCGCACGACTTCCAGCGTGTCGGCGTCGTTGAAGCCAGCGGGGGCGCGGCGGTCGCGGTTGTCGAGCGTCAGCGTGACTTCGGCATGGCTGCGGGCCGGGCGCGCGCTCGAGCCGGCGAAGATCACGTCCTCCATGCCGTCGCCGCGCATCGCCGAGGCGCGGCCTTCGCCCATCACCCAGCGGATCGCCTCGAGCAGGTTCGACTTGCCGCAGCCGTTGGGGCCGACCACGCCGGTCAGGCCCGCCGAGATCACCAGTTCGGTGGGATCGACGAAGCTCTTGAACCCCGTGAGGCGCAGGCGCGTGAACTGCAACGGCTCGACCTCGATCGTTTCGTCCGAGATTCCCGCGATAGCGCCGCCAAGTCAACCGGCATCCACCGAATATGGCGCCCGTCGCGCGCATCGGCGCAATATCTCGAAACTGCCTGCGGTGGCTTGCCGCAGTGCGTCAAGGCGTTAGATTGCCGGCGAGGCGGAGGAGGAGCGGATCATGCACGACGGCGAGGCGAGCGGCGACCGGCCACGGCTGGTGGGGATTTCGGGCAGTCTGCGGCGCGGGTCGTCCAACACCAAGCTGATGCACGAGGCGGTGCGCGCCTTCGGGCCATGCGACTTCGCGCGGGGCGACATCCGCCTGCCGCTCTATGACGCGGATCTCGAGGCCGAAGGGATGCCGGCGGCGGTGACGACGCTCGCCGATCTGATCCGGGGCGCGGACGGCGTCGTGATCGCGACGCCCGAATACAACAAGAACCTTCCCGGCGTGCTGAAGAACGCGCTCGACTGGCTGAGCCGCACGAGGCCGGCGCCCCTGGCGGGCAAGCCGGTGGCGATCGTCTCGTCGGCGGCGGGCGCCGCCGGGGGCGCGCGGAGCCAGTTCTCGCTGCGGCATTGCCTGACGCCGTTCGATCCGCGCGTCCTGCAATCGCCCGAGGTGCTGATCGCCGGGGCCGATGCTGCGTTCGGCGAGGACAGACGGCTGAAAGACCCGGCGAGTTTCAAGTTTCTGGGCGCGCTGATGGCGAAGCTTCGCGCCGAAATCGCGCGCGTCAGGGCCTGACCCGCGCCGCCGCGTGATCGGCGACGGCGAACCCGGGCGGCAACGGGGGCGCGTGGCCTTCGACCATGTCGGCGAGCGACTCGCCGATCGCGTGCGCTATCCCGAACCCGATCTTGAACCCGCCGCCGGCGATCAGCACGCCCGTCCGGCCCGGCGCCCATCCGATCATCGGGTCCGAGCGCGCGGCGCGGGGGCGCAGCGCCGCCCAGCGCTCGATGACGGGCGCGCCCGCCAGCGCCGGGCACAGCGCCCCCGCCTGCGCGATGACCGCGTCGAGCCGCGCATCGACGCGGGTCGGATCGTCCCAGTCGTCCTCGCTGGTCGAGCCGACGGCGACACGGCCCCCCGGCTGCGGCACGACGTAGACGCCGTCGGCGGTGATGAGCGGGGCGCCCGCCGGCGCATCGGCGCGCAACAGCGCCGCCTGCCCCTTGACCCCGCGGCAGGGCAGGTCCGGCGTCAGGTCGCGCCCGCCGACCCCCGCCGCGACGATCACCACGCCGGCGGCGATCGATCCCTCATCGAAACGCACCGAGCGATCCTCGACGGCCAGCGCGCGCCAGCCGCAGCGCAGGCGACCGCCGCGCGCCGACAACGCCGCCGCGAGCGCCGCCACCGCGCTCCTGGGCGTCAGCCGCGCCGACAGCGTTTCGAACACGGCGCCGTGGGGCGCCGCCTGCGGCGCGAGCCAGCCGGAATGCCGATCGGCCGGCGCGACCGTCCAGCTTCCGGCGTCGTGCCAATGCGTTCGTGCGCCCTCCGCGCGCGCCTCGGCCCGCGCCCGCGCCGCGTCGTCGGCGAGCGGGATCAGGCGGCCAAGGCGGACATATCCGGAGCCGAGCCCGCCCGCCGCCGCCACCTCCGCCCAATGCGCCGGCGCCGATCGCAGCGCGTCGAGCTGGAACTGCTTTCTCGCGGACCAGGCCTCGGGTGGATGCGGCGACAGCGCGCCGACCACGCCGCCGCTCGCCCCGGCGCCGGGGACCGCCGCCTCCGCCACGATGACGCGCATCCCGCGGCGCAGGCACGCCCAGGCGCAACTGAGGCCGAAAACGCCGGCGCCAATGACCAGAACATCCGTCTCCGGGGCCTTTCCCATGCCGCGCGCCGTCCCTATGCTCGACCAGGCGGTCCCGATGGTCCCGGTTTCACCGTGGTCTTCGTTTCACGGGCGGGTAGAACATGGACGCGGCGCAGATGCAAAACGCCGGGCTCGACTGGGGCCGCGACGATGCGCCGATATCGCGGCGCTTCGGCGATCGGTACTTCTCGGACGGCGACGGGCTGGCGGAGACGCGCCACGTGTTTCTGGCGGGCAACGGCCTGCCCGACCGGTTCCGTCCGGGCTTCGAGATCGCCGAGCTCGGATTCGGGACCGGCCTGAACGCGCTGGCGGCCTGGGCCGCCTGGCGGACCCGCGGGCTGGCGGGCGACCTCGGCTTCACCAGTTTCGAGGCCTGGCCGATGGCGCCGCGGGACATGGCCCGGGCGCTGGCGGGCTGGCCGGAACTCGCCGGGTTGGCCGAGCCGCTGATCGCGGGGCTCGCGACCGGCGCGCGGGCGCTCCGGCTGCCTGGCCTGCGCCTGACGGTGATCGAAGGCGACGCCCGCGACGCCGTTCCGTGCTGGGGCGGGCGCGCCGACGCGTGGTTCCTCGACGGGTTCAGCCCGGCGCGCAATCCGCAGATGTGGGAGCCGGGGCTGCTCGCGGCGGTCGCGCGCCGCACGGCGCCGGAAGGCACCTGCGCCACCGGGTCCGCCGCCGGCGCCGTGCGCGCGGCGCTGGTCGCGGCGGGTTTCGCCGTGACGCGGGAACCCGGCTACGGGCGCAAGCGACACATGACGCGCGGCGTCCGACCCGAAATGCTCGCATGACGCGGGGCGTCCGCCCCGCAGGCGTCGCATGACGCGCGGCCGCCGCCTCGAATGACCGCGCGCAGCAACCCGCGCCTCGGAATCGCACTGATGATCGTGACCTCGGCGCTGTTCGCGCTCCAGGACGGCGTGTCGCGGCATCTCGCCGGCGACTACAGCGTCATGACCGTGGTGATGATCCGCTACTGGTTCTTCGCGGCGTTCGTCGTGGCGCTGTCGATCGCGCGCGGCGGCGGGCTGCGGCGGGTGGCGCGCACGAAGCAGCCGGGCCTGCAGATTTTCCGTGGCGTGCTGCTGGCGGCCGAGATCTGCGTGACGGTGCTGTCCTTCGTGCTGCTCGGCCTGATCGAGACGCATGCGATCTTCGCCGTCTATCCGCTGCTGATCGCCGCCCTCGCCGGGCCGGTGCTCGGGGAATACGTCGGCTGGCGGCGCGGGATCGCGATCGGCGCGGGTCTGATCGGCGTGCTGGTCATTCTGCGTCCCGGCTTCCGGGTCTTCAGCCCCGAGGCGCTGATCCCGCTGCTCGCGGCGTTCATGTTCGCGCTCTACGGCCTCATGACGCGCAAGGTCGCGGCGCTCGACAGCGCGGAGACGAGTTTCTTCTGGACCGGCGTCGCCGGCGCCGTCGCGATCACGCTCGTCGCGCCGTTCTGGTGGACGCCGATCGAAGGGGCGGCAGACATCGCCTTCATGGCGGCGCTGTGCGTCACCGGCGCGACCGGGCATTTCCTGCTGATCAAGGTCTACGAGGTCGCCGAGGCGGGGGTCGTGCAGCCGTTCTCGTACTTTCAGCTGGTGTTCGTGACCATCCTCGCGATGAGCCTGTTCGGCGAGCGCCCCGACCTGTGGACCGTCGTCGGGGCGGCGATCATCCTTGGCGCCGGCCTCTATACGCTGGTGCGCGAGGCGCGGCTGCGGCGCGCACGGCCCTGACCGCCGTGCCGGGGCCCTCAGCCCGTGTGCTCGATGTCGGCGGCGAGGCGGATCGGCGGGGGCGCGCCCGCCAGCCGCGCGCGATAGACGTGCAGGCCCTCGAGTACGCGCATCACGTAGTTGCGGGTCTCCTCGAACGGAATGCTCTCGATCCATTCGATCGGGTCCGCGCCCGCGCGCCGGGGGTCGCCGACGGCCGCGAGCCATTCGTCGACGCGGCCGGGCCCGGCGTTGTAGGCGGCGGCGGCGAGCACATAGGAGCCGTCGTAGGCGTCGAGCATCTGCGACAGATAGGCGGTGCCGAGCCGGGCGTTGTACATCGGGTCCGCCGTCAGCGCCCGGGCGTCGTATCCGATCCCGAGCACGCCCGCGACATCCCGCGCCGTGCCGGGCATCAGCTGCATCAGGCCGCGCGCGCCGGCGGGGCTGATGGCGCCGGGGTTGAACTCGCTCTCCTGCCGCGCGATCGCCAAGGCGAGTTCGGGCGGGACGGGCCAGACGGCGTCGGCGATCGCATCGACCGGATAATACTGGTTCGCGAGCAGCATCCCCTTCGCCGCCGCGTCCTTGGCGATGCGCACGCCGATATGCGGTCGGCCGAGATCGATCGCCATCTGCGCCAGCGCGGCGCGGTCCGCGGCGTCCATCCCGTCCGCGGCGTGACGGAGGAACTGACCGGCGGCCGCGTCGTCGCCGGCGAGCGAAAGCAGCCGCCCCGCCCGCACCACCGGTGTGTCGATGAAGCCGGCGCTCCGCCAGTCCGGGGGCGCACCGTCGCCGGCGATCCGCCGGTCGGGGACCGCGCCGGCGCGAACGGCGGCGAGCTGGCCATAAAAGCTGGTCTGGTGGCGCGCGCCCGCCGCGAAGGCAGCGGCCGCCGCCGTCGCGTCGCCGGCGCGCTCGTGGGCGAGACCGAGCCAGTAGCCGGCCC
>JBBRUZ010000224.1:0-4856 GCA_038247355.1 Rhodobacterales bacterium | reverse complement strand
TCCTGCCCCAGCCTTACTCCGAACCGACCCTCCCCAGTTCAGGAACGCGCCGTGCGAGACTGGATCACCCTCGACGCCACCGGCCTGACCCTCCACGTCCCGCCGGTCCCCGACGGCCTCGTCACGCTGCTGTGGCTCGCGGGCTTCGGCGTCGTCCTGTTCCTGCTGCTCGCGCTGCTCCGGTCGTTGCTGCTGCGCGCGGAGGCGGGCGCGCGGATCGCCCGCAATTATCGCCGGGTAACGACCTTCCTCCGCCGGCACTACCTGAAGCTGCTCATGCCCTACGGCATTCTCGCCATCGTCTTGGCCGGCGCCATCTACATCTGGCGCATACCGGGCCTGATCGGCGACCTGCTCGTCATCGTCCGCGCCGAAATCGCCGATCCCGCCGCCGGGTCCGCCGCGAACTCCGCCTCGATCCGCAACCTCGCCTACGCCTTCGCCGCCTTCACCGGCACGCTCGCGATCCTCGCCACCATCCCGTTCCAGCTCGTCCGTGTCTGGATCAACGAACGCACCGCCCGCACCGGCGAGGAGAACCTGACGACGGACCTGATCAACAAGGCTGTCGAAGGCCTTGGCGCGGAAAAGGAAATCTCAGAAGTCTGGCGCACCGTCAGGCACACGCGCGACGGCGACGTCCAAACCGCCTATGAGACCCGCACCGAGCCCGCCGCCCTTCCCGCCGGCGCCGCCGACATCGCACCGGGCCCCTGGACCCTCGGCAAGCGCACCAGACCCAACATCGAGGTCCGCCTCGGCGCCATCTACGCGCTGGAACGCATCGCCCAGGACAGCGACCGCGACCATATCCGCATCATGGAGATCCTCTGCGCCTACATCCGCGAGAACGCCCCCGCCAGCGGCGCGAGCGACCACGTCCTCGGCGCTTGGTCGGACCATCCCGACACCATGACGGCCGACGAGAGCGAGGCCAGAGCCGTTTCGCTCGGCCAACGCCGCTACGCACACGACGGGTGGTCCTCGAGCCTCCCCAAACCCCGCACCGACATCGTCGCCGCCATCGAAGTGGTCGGCCGCCGTTCCGCCACCCAGATCGATCTCGAGCTCCGGCATCGCCACCGCCAGGGCGCCGAAACATACCGCCTCGACCTCCGCGCCGTGAACCTCCAGGCCGCCGACCTCTCGCACCTCAACCTCGGCCGCGCCCTCCTCGCCGGGGCGCGGATGGAGGGGGCGGACCTCAGCGGGGCGCGGATGGAGGGGGCGGACCTCAGCGGGGCGCGGATGGAGGGGGCGAACCTCTTCGGGGCGCGGATGGAGGGGGCGGTCCTCAGCGGGGCCGATTTTCGCAACGCAAACTGGGCCGGCGCATCAAACCGGGCGTCGCCGGCCCAGTTTGCAGATTTTCGCGGCGGTCAAGACCTGACGCAAGCCCAGCTTGATCACTTCATCGGCAACGCGGGCACCCTCCTCCCCGACCGCCCGAACGAGCACGGCGAGCCCTTCCACGTCTGGTCCTGCTGGGACACGCCGCCGCCCGGCCTCGACGCCATCGTCACCACCGCCGCCGGGCGCTTCGCCGATGACGCCGACCGCGCCGAGCTCCGCCGCCAGTTCCTCTGCGGCCGCCACGCGCCAATCCGGATCGGCACGCCCCTCCCCGTCGACGCGCCCCGTCCCCCCGGCCATCCTCTCGAAACCAACAACTGACCGCACGCGGCTCGGGCGCCACACTGTGGCGCCCATGTTGCACTACGCAAGACCTACGAACCGACTACCGAACGTCTACACCCCGTTCCGCCCCCCGAACCCCGCCGTGGCCCCGCCGCCACACCCCTTGCGCCCCCCGTCCCCATCCCCGATGATCGGTCCAAAACCGGGGGCAAGAACACCATGCGCAAGTTCCTCATCATCCTCGACGACACGCCCGAGATGCTCAACGCGATGCGCTTCGCCGCAATCCGCGCCTCGAAAACCGGCGCTTCGGTCGAGATGCTCGCCATCGTTAATCCCGAGGAATTTCAACACTTCATGGGCATCGCCGACGTGATGCGCGCCGAGGCCCGCGAGAAGATCGAGGCGCATTTCCAGATCTTCAAGGACCGCATGGAGCGCCGCGAGGGCGTCACCCCCACCCTCGTCGTCCGCGAAGGGGACAAGGTCGAGGCCATCCTCGCCCATGTCAAGGCCGACCCCGAGATCGGCGTCATCGTGCTCGGCGCCGGCACCGACAAATCCGGCCCCGGCCCCATCGTCACCGCCCTCACAGGCCGCCGCATGGCCGACCTCGGCGTGCCCGTCACCATCGTCCCCGGCTCGATGACCAAGGAGAAGATCATAGCAACCAGTTGATTTTACACAGTCTCGGGCCGCGTTCTGGAACGATTCCAGATCCAATCTTGACACGGCTGCGCAATACGCCCATCTCTGCAGTAACCTCCCCGGGAGCCGCCTCATGTTCATCCAGACCGACTCCACGCCGAACCCCGCCACGCTGAAGTTCCTGCCCGGTCAGGCCGTCATGCCCGCCGGCACCGCCGATTTCCCATCCGAAGCCGCTGCGCAATCGTCGCCGCTGGCACGCCGCATCTTCGCCGCCGGCGACGTGGCCGGCGCATTCTTCGGCCCCGATTTCGTCACCGTCACAAAGACCGAGGACGCGGACTGGAGCCATATCAAACCGGCGATCCTCGGCGCGATCATGGAGCATTTCCAGTCCGGCGCCCCGGTGATCGAAGGCGAGGCCGGCGCGGTCGAGCACGCCGCCCATTCTGGTCCAGACAGTGAAATAGTAAATCAGATCAAGGAGTTGCTCGACACGCGGGTCCGCCCCGCCGTGGCCCAGGACGGCGGCGACATCACGTTCCACGGCTTTGACCGCGGAGTCGTCTATCTGCACATGCAGGGCGCCTGCGCGGGCTGCCCGTCCTCGACGATGACGCTGAAGATGGGCATCGAGAACCTGCTGCGGCACTACATCCCCGAAGTCACCGAGGTCCGCCCTGTCGCGCTCTGACGCGCAACACGGCGCCCCGCTGATCCTCGCCTTCGACACGTCGGTCGCTCATTGCGCCGCCGCCCTCATCTGCGGAGACGCAGTTCTCGCGTCCCGCACTGAAACGATGGATCGCGGCCAGGCGGAACGCTTGCTGCCATTACTCGAAGGAATCCTCGCAACGTGCTGTAAAGACTGGCGCAATCTGGCTGCCCTCGCGGTCTGCACCGGCCCCGGCAACTTCACCGGCATCCGCGTCGGCGTCGCCGCCGCCCGCGGCCTCGCCCTCGCACTCGACATCCCCGCCATCGGCGTGACCCGGCTCGAAGCCCTCGCCCACGGCCGCCCGGGTCCAGTGCTCGTCGCACTCGACGCCCGGCGCGGCGGTCTCTACGCCCAGACGTTTCACGACGGCGTCCCGTCCGCGCCCCCCGCGCTTACGACGCCCGAAGGCCTGCCGCGCGGCTTTCTCCCCCTCGGCGCCGCCGCCCGCGCCGGCACGCCCGACGCCCGCGAAACCCCCGACCCCACATCGTTCGCCCGGATCGCCGCCACCCTTCTCGGCGCCCCTCAGCCGCCGCCCGCGCCGCTCTACCTGCGCCCCGCCGACGCCGATCCCGCCGCCGAGGCCCCGCCCCGCATGCTTGATGACGCCTGACGCCCTCGCGACGCTGCACGCCCGCTGCTTCATCGATGCGCCAAGATTTTGGAAAGCCACGGAATTCTCGGACCTCCTCGCTCTGCCCACGACGCTGCCCATCCTCTCCCCGGACGGCTTCGCGATCGGCCGCGTCGCCGGCTCCGAGGCCGAACTGCTGACGATCGCCGTCGCTCCCGACGCGCGTCGCCGCGGCCTCGGCGCAGCGCTCGCCGCGGCCTACGAAGCCGAGGCGCGGGCCCGCGGCGCCGCGGCGTCCTTCCTCGAAGTCGCGGAAACCAACGCGCCCGCCCGCGCGCTTTACCGCAGTCTCGGCTACGCGACAGCCGGGCGGCGGCCGGGCTATTACGTCATCGCGGGCGCCACCCCGGTCGCCGCCCTCGTTCTTCGCAAGAGCCTCGATGTCTGCAGCCCGATTGCGTGATTGTCCGAAAAACCAATTGACCGGCTTCGGGCGTTAAGCCTTAACTCAGCCATCGCCTTGAGCCGCGTCACGCACGTCGCGACGGTGCCGCGACCGCCAGAGCGCCTGGTTCGGCAGTTTTCCTTGGAGGATGACGATGAGTTTCGCAAAAACGCTGGTCTCGGTCGCGACGCTGGTGGTCGCCGCGACGACGGTCCAGGCGCAGGACGCCAATCCCGCGGTGATCTTCGATCTCGGCGGCAAGTTCGACCGCTCGTTCAACCAGGCTTCCTTCGAAGGCGCCGAGCGATTCAAGGCCGAGACCGGCATCGAGTATCGCGAGTTCGAGCTCCAGTCGGACGCCCAGCGCGAACAGGCGCTCCGTCGCTTCGCCGAAGCTGGCCATAATCCGGTGGTCGTCGCCGGATTCTCCAACGCGTCCGCGATGCAGACGGTCGCCACCGAATTTCCGGAGACCAATTTCGCCATCATCGACATGGTCGTCGACCTGCCGAACGTCCGTTCGGTCGTCTTCAACGAGCACGAAGGCTCATACCTCGTCGGCGTGCTCGCCGCCCTCGCCTCGAAGGAAGGCAAGGTCGGTTTCGTCGGCGGCATGGACATTCCGCTGATCCAGAAGTTCGCCTGCGGCTACGTCCAGGGCGTCATGGCGACGAACCCCGGCGCCGAGGTGTTCCAGAACATGACCGGCACCACCGGCGCCGCGTGGAACGACCCGGTCAAGGGCGGCGAACTGGCGAAGTCCCAGATCGATCGCGGCGCAGACGTCATCTATCACGCGGCGGGCGGCACCGGCATCGGCGTCCTCCAGGCTG
>JBBRUZ010000223.1:0-4925 GCA_038247355.1 Rhodobacterales bacterium | reverse complement strand
CCGCCGCGATCATGGCGAAGACCGCAAACTGGGGCGTGGATGTCGTGTTCGAATGTTCCGGCAATCCCCGCGCCGCGGCGGGCGTCTTTGACGGCCTGTGTCCCGGCGGACGCGTGGTGTTCATCGGCGCCCCGACCGAGCCGATCTCCTACGACGTCGGAAAGGCGATGGTGCGCGAGGCCCGCGTCGACCACGTGTTCCGCTACGCGCATGTGTTTCCGCGCTGCGTCGCGATGCTGTCCTCGGGCGCGATTGACGTAGGCCCGCTGATCACGCGGACGTTCGAGTTCGGACAGAGCGTCGAGGCCTTCGAGATCGCCGCCTCCGCGCCGCCCGGCGAGGTCAAGATGCAGATCGTGATGCCGGAATAGGAGCATCTTTCGTGGCCGACGTCAGAATTGACAATGTTTCCAAAATGTACGGGTCGGTCAAGGTGATCCACGGCGTGTCCGTCGATATCGCCGACGGGGAATTCGTGATCCTCGTCGGCCCGTCGGGTTGCGGGAAATCGACGTTGCTCCGCATGGTCGCGGGGCTGGAGGAGATCTCGGGCGGCGAAGTGATGATCGGCGGCAAGTCGGTGAACAACAAGCCGCCGAAGGACCGGGACATCGCGATGGTGTTCCAGAATTACGCGCTCTATCCGCACATGAAGGTCGCGGACAACATGAGCTTTTCCTTGCGCCTGAAGGGCCGGCCAAAAAATGAGATCGAGGCGAAGGTCGGCAAGGCGGCGGAGATCCTCGACCTTGTGAAATTGCTCGACCGATATCCAAAGCAGCTTAGCGGCGGCCAGCGGCAGCGGGTGGCGATGGGTCGGGCGATCGTGCGCGACCCGCAGGTCTTCCTGTTCGACGAGCCCTTGTCGAACCTCGACGCCAAGCTGCGGGTGGCGATGCGGGTCGAGATCAAGGACCTGCACCAGCGGCTGAAAACGACGATCATCTATGTGACGCACGACCAGATCGAGGCGATGACCATGGCCGACAAGATCGTCGCGATGCGCGATGGACGCGTCGAGCAGGTTGGCGCGCCGCTCGATTTGTACGATCACCCGGCAAATATCTTCGTCGCGGGGTTCATCGGATCCCCCGCGATGAATTTCATCGACGGGCGCATCGAGGTTCGAAACGGTGGGACGGTGTTCGTGAGCGGTTCCGGGATCGAGTTTCCCGCACCGGAGGCCGACGCCGCAGCCGGGCGGCCGGTGATCTACGGCATCCGCCCCGAGCATATCGGGATCGGCCCGGAGGGGATGCCCGCGACGATTTCGGTGCTGGAGCCGACAGGCTCCGAAACCCAGATTTTCGCGCGCCTCGGCGACGATCCGATCGTGGCCGTCGTCCGCGAGCGGCTGTTGGCGCGGCCCGGCGAGCAGGTTTCGCTGAAGGCCGACGGCGCTCGCGCGCATCTTTTCGACAAGGCGACCGGCAAGCGCCTCTGACCCGTGGCGAAAAGGACCCCCCCGATGTTTTTCGAGAAGTTCAGGCTGGACGGCAAGGTCGGCGTCGTCACCGGCGGCGGGCGGGGGATCGGCCTTGCCTGCGCCGAGGCGTTGGCCGAGGCGGGGGCGGCGGTGGTGATCCTCGACCTGTCCGAAGAGATCGCCGGGGCGGGCCGGAGCGAGATGGCGGCCAAGGGGTTCGCTGCGGACACGATGGTGCTCGACGTCACGGATTCGGCGGCCGTGACCGCCGCGGCCGACGCCATCGCGGGCAAGCACGGGCGGATCGATGTGCTGGTGGCCAACGCGGGGATCGCGCGGAGCGGCACGGCGGCGGAGGAGACCCCCGACGAATTGTGGCTGAACGTGAACAACGTGAACTACAACGGCGTCTTCTGGTGCAACCGTGCTTTCGGGCGGCATATGCTGCGGGCGGGCAGCGGGGCAATCGTCAACATCGGCTCGATGTCGGGGTTTGTCGTCAACAGGCCGCAGAACCAGACATACTACAACGCATCCAAGGCGGCGGTGCATCACATGACCGCCTCGCTGGCCGCCGAATGGGCGGGTCGCGGCGTTCGGGTCAACGCGGTCGCGCCGACCTATGTCGAAAGCGAGATGACCAGGCCGGCGGATATCGATCCGGCCGTGATGGAGCTCTGGCTGCGCGACACGCCGATGGGGCGGATCGGCCAGCCGCATGAGATCGCCTCGGTCGTGCATTTTCTGGCCTGCGACGCCTCCAGCCTGATTACCGGCGCCACGGTGAAGGCGGATGCCGGCTTCACCTGCTGGTAGGTCCGTGACTTTGGATCTGACTGGCGAACACCGCGGCTCCAGGGCCGTCCGACTTTCTTCCCCGTTGCGAAGGACACCTCCCCGATGACCCGTCTCGACGCCAAACTCGCCAGCATCCAGTCCGGAACCTACACGCGGTCGGACTTCATCATCGCCGACGCCAAGGACGGCGACATGGGGCCGAGCATCCGGTCCTGCGGTCCGAAGCTGGAGCTGGACGGCAGTTTCTCACGCTATCGTTCGCGGCCGGAGTTTCTCGATCAGGTCACAGCGGTGGTGAAGCAGGACATCGTCGACATCATGCTGTTGTCCGCATCGAACCTCGAGGTGCTGGCGGCCCGCGGCGTCTTCGCGGGCAGCCGCGTGCAGCCGGCGATCCGCGCCAACGACGCCACGGACATCTGGGGATGCCGCGGGGCGGGGTATACGCAAAAGCCTTCGAGAGCCTATCGTACCGCGTCCTTGTCCGTCACCCGGCGCCATACCGATCTCGGGCTCTATTCGATAACCTTCAACAATGATCTCGACGCGGATTACGCGTCGCTGACGGGGTTTCTCGACTTCGTCGCCGATGCCGACAAAAACGGGTTCAGGTATTTCCTCGAAGTGTTCAATCCGAACGTGGAGACGGGCATTCCGCCGGACGTCCAGCCGCACTATGTGAATGACTGCATCATCCGGACGCTGGCCGGGCTGACCCGCGCTCAGCGGCCGCAATTCCTGAAAATTCCGTTCAATGGTCCGAAGGCGCTGGAGGAACTCGCCTCCTTCGATCCGAGCCTGATCGTCGGCGTGCTGGGCGGCGGCGCGGGCACGGCGCGCGACACGTTCGAGCTGATCTACCAGGCGGAGAAATATGGCGCGCGGCTGGCCTTGTTCGGCCGCAAGATCAACCTCGCCGAGGATCCGCTGGAAATGGTCAGGCTGATGCGCGCGGTGGCGGACGGCGACATCCTGCCGGAGGAGGCGGTGAAGGCCTACCACGGCGCGCTCCGGAGCAAGGGGCAGCGACCGTTGCGCGTGCTGGACCACGATATCGTCGCGACCGAAAAGGTGCTGATGAATGCCTGAGGCCGGGGACGCGTGACTGACCTTCGGGACTTACTTTAATGAATATCCAATGTCGGCGCGCAGACGACTTCGAGGGCAGGCGCCGGACGATCTGAGGGGGACCAGAATGGCTGCGAACCGCGAGCGCGGTTTTGTTACCGGCGGGACCTGGTGCCTCGACCGGAACCGCAGGATCGACGCCTGGCCGAAGGAGGACAGCGTCGCGCTGACCTGGGGCCTGGAAGAGCGCGGCGGCGGGTCGGCCTGCAATCTCGCGATCGACATGCGCCGGCTCGATCCGACCATGCCGGTCGAGACCATCGGCCTCGTCGGCGACGATGCCGCCGGGCGCATCCTGCTCGCCGAGGCGGACGCGGCGGGCCTCGACCGGCGGCAGATGCGGGTGATGGCCGAGGCGCCGACCAATGTCACCGAGGCGTTCATCTCCGAGGCGAGCGGCCTGCGCACCCATATCGCGCAACTCGGCATCGCCGCGTTGCTCACGCCGCTGGATTTCGACTTCGCAGCGACTTCTGGCCGCTATCTGCATCTCGGCTTGCCCGGCGTCCATCCGAAAATGGACGCTCCGTGGGGCGGCGAGCCCAACGGCTGGGTCGCGGCGCTGAAGGCGGCGCGCGCGGCCGGGCTGGAGACCAATCTCGAACTCTGCACCGTTCCGCCGGGGCGGCTGCGTGCCCTGATCCATCCGTGCCTGCCGTATCTCGACACGCTGATCGTCAACGACGCCGAGATCGGCGCCCTGGCTGAGCTGGAAACGGCGCGGCTCGGCGGGACCGATGTCGAAGCCTGCCGAAAGGCGGCGCGGGCGATCCTGCCGCGCGGCGCGATGCGGCTGGTGGCGGTGCATTTCCCAAGCGGCGCGCTGGTGGTGACCCGCGACGGCGAAAGCATTTACGTGCCGTCCGTGGCGGTTCCGTCCGAGGCGATCGTCGGGCCGAACGGCGCCGGCGACGCGTTCGCGGCCGGGTTTCTATTCGGGTTGCACGAAGGCTGGCCGCTGGAGCGGGGCCTGTGGCTGGGCCATGCCGCCGCCGCCTGTTCGCTGCGGACGGCGGGCGCCACCGACAGCGTTGTGGGCTGGCGAGAGTGCCTCGCCATCGCAGAGCGCTGGGGACGTCGTTCCGTGTGACGTCCAGAAGGTATGATCGACCGCCTCGCATGGCCCGCGTGGCGCCCGATCGGATCAACGCGTGGTGTAGCCCCCGTCGACGACCAGCACCTCGCCGGTGACATAACCGGAGGCGGGCGAGCAGAGGTAGAGCGCGGCGGCGCCGATATCCTCCGGCGTGCCGACCTTGTGCATTGGGGTCATCTGGCGCCAGACCGGGGCCCATTCGGGATTGGCGAAACCGCCCGAGGTCATGTCGGTGTCGATGTAGCCGGGCGCGATGGCGTTGACCCGGATGTTCTCCGCCGCGTAGTCGCTGGCAAGGCTCTTGGTCAGCATGTGCACGGCGGCCTTCGAGGCGTTGTAGGCCGCCTGAGGCTGAGGGATGTTGGAGATATAGCCCGAGATCGAACCGATGTTCAGGATGACGCCGCTCTGCTGCGCGCGCATCGGGCCGAGCGCGGCCTGGCAGGCACGAAACACCGCGTCGAGATTGATGTCCAT
>JBBRUZ010000222.1:0-5030 GCA_038247355.1 Rhodobacterales bacterium | reverse complement strand
GACCTCGAACGGATCGCCGGGGCGGGCTCGCCCGCCGACATCTCGAGATTGACCGGTTCAGCCGCACGAACGGCGCTGCGCGATCCCGACGCGCCCGAAACGCTCGCGCGAAAACTCGCGTCGAGCGACGCGGCGCAGGCCACGGCCGCACAGCTGCTGCTGACGACGCTCCTCGACGAGGCGCGGATGTCGGTCGAGAACGGCGGCGCCGCCGGCGGGCCGTTCCTCGCCGCGATTGCGGCGGCCCTGCGTGCTCGCGTCGCAGAGGACGCGCTGCCCCGCGAAGCGACCGGGCTTGCGGTGCAGGCGTACGGCCGTGCGGGCGTCGATGTCCCTGATTTCCTGATCGACCACAACGTCGCGCAAATGGAGGCTTACGCCGCGCAGTCGCCGCCGTCCCCACGGGCGATGCGCCGCCAGTTCGAGAAGCTGCTGCGCGTCTCGGCGGATCCTTTTGTGGTCTACGAGAGCTTTCGCGAGGCGATGGCGGGAATGCCCGCGGAGATGAAGCCCGGGCTGGTGCGCACCGTGCTCGCCGTAGAGCAGTCGGTCGCGGCGCGCCTCACCGCGTTCTGGCTGCTCGATCCGGCGCCCGCGATCCGCGAGGCCGCTGCCGTCGCGCTGGGCCAGTCAGTCAGAAGTGGGAAATGCGACGGGGCGTTGTTGCGAAAGCTGACGATGCTGCGCAGCTGGATGCCGGCTGACCCGGCACGGGCGCTGGTCGACGCGGCGTTGCGCGACGCACGCCTGCGCGAAATGGCGGTGAAGCCGGCGAAGCCTGCAGCGACCGCGCCGCGCTGCCTGATGACGCTTGTCGACGGCGCCGGCGCGCAGAACGTTGCGATCGTCGTCGGTCGCAAGCTGATCATGCTGCTCTTCAAGGTCGGTCACGGCGTCAAGGACGGACATGTGGTGTCCGCGAGGACGGACCGCGAGCTGCAGGAGATACTTGCCGAGCTCGACGAGATCGAACCGCACCGTGTGGGGCTCGAAACGGTCGAGACAGCACTCGCGGCGGCGCTCGCGGACGGGCTCGCCCATGGCGCGCCGCCGGCCCCGGCGCTCGCGGAGATCGTCGGGATGCTGGGCCTCGAGCACGTGCGTCCCATGCCGGCGAGCCCGCGGGACTGGTTGAGCCGGCTCGATCCGGAAGATGCGATCTCCGGTCTTTCGGCGCAGAAGCGGGGACGGCTGATCAATGCGAGCGCGAACTGGATCGACCGGCACGGCATTCTCGACAGCTGGTTCGAGGAGTCGGCGGCGCTGAGCGCCGCTTTGGCCACGGCGGACACCAACGAACAGCAACGCCTTGTCTGGGTCGATCTCTCATTGCGGCGCGATGCCTGGGCGCTGCGGTTTCTGCAATCGGCGTGGGCGCTGAAGGGCGCGGGCGAGCCCGACTGGCTCGGCTTCGCCGTCACCGCGAAGGCGCTGCTCGATGGACGGCCGGTCGCGAAGGTCCCGGTCATGGAGCTCATCCTGACCAATACGCTGCGCGCTCACTTCGCCGAGGCGGGCGCGCCGCTCGATCCGATCCTGACGCAATTGGCCGGGATCTCCGCTGTCGCGCCGCAATCGGGCGGACCTGCGGCGCTCGCGGCCTGGCGTGACGCGTTCATCGTGGCGATGGTCGTGTCGCCCCGCGATCCCGAGCCGGTGATATGGCTGGCGATCCTGGCGCAATCGCTCGGCGTGGAGAAGCGATCAAAGACGCTCGATCGGTTCGCCGCCGACATCAACATCAGGTACAACCTGTTCTGGGATGCGTTCGAGGCGGGCCGGGCGATCGACGGGGCGCCTGCTGATCTGAGGGGCGTGGAAGCTGCGGCCTGGGCGAAGGGGTTCATCGACGCGGTGCAGGCGTTCCCCAACGCGTGGCCTCGCTCGGACCTGTCAAAGGGCGACCGGCAGTTCATCGAGACGCTCCAGCGTGTCGCGCGGGGCGATCCGAACGTCGGCGTCGCGCCCGACGCGCAGAAATGGCTGCGCTCACGCTTCAGGCGAAACTGAGCGCGTTCGCCAGAAACGTACCGCACGATCGCCGCGCCGGCGGTAGACGGCTGTGATGGACAAGCGCGCTCCATCGTCTCGGCGCCTGTTCAATGGCATTCTGGCGGCGGGCCTGTTGGCGTCGGCGCTTTCGGGATGCGCCGGCGATGCGAGCGTCCCTGCCGACGGCGTCGATCTGCGAACGAACGGAGGGGAGGTCGGTTCGCTCGCGATCCGTAGCTGGGCGGCGGAGGGGCGGGAGCGCGCCGTCATCCTCGCGCTGCACGGTTTCGGGGAGTCGGGGGAGCTGACGTTCGCCGGAGCGGGTCCGTTCTGGGCGGCGCGGGGGATCGCCGTGTATGCGCCCGATCAGCGGGGTTTCGGCGCCAACCCCAGCCGCATGCGCTGGCCCGGCGGCGACGCGCTGGCGGCGGACGCCGTGGCGCTGGGCCGGGTGCTGCGCGCGCGCCGTCCCGGCCTGCCGCTGGTCGTCGTCGGTCATTCGATGGGTGGCGGCGTGGCGCTCATCGCTGCGACCCGGGGGCTGGCGGCGGACGGGCTGGTGCTCGCCGGCCCGGCGATCGCGGGGGGCGCAGCGCTCAATCCCGTGCTGCGGGCCGGGGCCTTTACGATGGCGACGCTCGCACCCGACCGACGCTGGACGGGCGACGGTGTGGTGAGCATCCAGCCCACCGACAACATCGAGGCGATCCGCCGCGCGCTCGACGATCCGCGACATTTTTCCGACCCGTCGAGCCGCGAGCTCTGGGGGCTCGTGCGGCTGATGGATGCGGCGGCCGGGCTCGCCCCCGCCGTCACGACGCCGACGCTGACGCTGATGGGCGCCCGCGACGAGGTGCTGCGGCCCGACCGGGTTCGCGCCGTCCATCAGACGATCCCCGGAGGCGTCGGGTTCCGGGTTTATCCGGAGGGCTGGCACTGGCTGTTCAGCGACCTGCAAGCCGAGCGGGTCTGGCGCGACGTCGCCGATTTCACGCTCGGCCTCGCGCCGTGACGCGTGTGACGTGAAGGGCGGATGTCCGACGGGCTGGCCAGACGGGCCCGGCCGGCGGTCGAGGCGATCCGTCCGGTCAGCGGGCGTGACGCGACCGCCGCGGCGGGGCGGCGTCGCGGGCCGCGTCAGTTGCGGGACTTGTCGACCATCCGGCCTTCGGAGATCCACGGCATCATGGCGCGCAGCTTTGCGCCGACCGCCTCGATCTGGTGGGCGTCGTTCATCCGGCGGGTGCCCTTGAAGAACGGCTGGCCGACGGCGTTCTCCTGCATGAAGTCGCGCACGAAGCGCCCTGACTGGATGTCGGCGAGGATGGCGCGCATCCGCTCCTTGGTCTCGACGCGGGGCAGGACGCGGGGGCCCGAGACGTACTCGCCGTACTCGGCGGTGTTCGAGATCGAGTAGTTCATGTTGGCGATGCCGCCCTCGTAGATCAGGTCGACGATCAGCTTGACCTCGTGCAGGCACTCGAAATAGGCCATCTCGGGTTCGTAGCCGGCCTCGACGAGCGTCTCGAAGCCCATGCGGATCAGCTCGACCAGCCCGCCGCACAGCACCGCCTGCTCGCCGAAGAGATCGGTCTCGCATTCCTGGCGGAAGTCGGTCTCGATGATCCCCGACCGGCCGCCGCCGATGGCCGAGCAGTAGGACTTGCCGATCTCGAGCGCGTTGCCGCTCGCGTCGTTGTGGACGGCTACGAGGCAGGGGACGCCGCCGCCGCGGACGAATTCGGCCCGGACCGTGTGGCCGGGGCCCTTGGGGGCCATCATGATGACGTCGACGGCGGGTTTCGCGGCGATCAGGCCGAAGTGGATGTTCAGACCGTGGGCGAAGGCGATGGCGGCGCCGTCGCGCAGGTGGTCGTGAATGTGCGCGTTGTAGGTCTGGGCCTGCAGCTCGTCGGGCATGGTCATCATGACGACGTCGGCCCAGGCGGCGGCCTCGGGGATGCCCATCACCGACAGGCCCTCGGCGGTCGCCTTGGCGGTGGAGGGGGAGCCGGGGCGAAGTGCGACGGCGACGTTCCGGGCGCCGCTGTCGCGCAGGTTCAGCGCGTGGGCGTGGCCCTGCGATCCGTAGCCGACGATCGCGACCTTGCGGTCCTTGATGAGATTGATGTCGCAGTCGCGATCATAATAGACCCGCATGGTTTTTTCCCTGTCCCTTTGGCCGGCGCCGCGATCCTCTAGGCGAGGCCCGGGGCCGTGTCCAGATGGGGGAGGCCAGGGCGGAATGCGATGTCCGCGCGTGCGACACGCGCAAGTCATTGAAAACAAACGATTCTAGGGCTCTGAGTTTTTCAGCGGCGCGCGGGCGATCGGTAGATTTTCGTTGAAGGCGCCGGGGTTCCGGCGGGCCGGCGGGGCCGCAGGCCGCGCGCGTCAGCGATGAAAGCGCGCCAGTTCCGCCTCGATCGCAGTGCGGAAGGCGGCGGCTTCGGGCTCGGGCAACCAACGCGCAAGATCGGGCACGATGATGCCGTAGAGGCTGACCTGCGCCGCGTCCAAGGGCGGGTCGGCGGGGTCGCGCGCCTCGTCGAGGATGCGCTGGAGCCGCGCCCTGACGCGCGCGGGATCGGGACGCCAGACCGGCTCGACGGGATCGGGGAAAAAGGTTCAACTGGTTCATCGAGCGACCGATCAATTATTTTCGACTCGGAGGATAGCAAACTAAATATGGCGGGTCACCGCCGGATCGACGCTAAGAATGGTGTCGTTATTCTCAATGGCTGCGCGACAATCCGGGCAAACTCATTTATCATGCTCATCGTCGGAATGACCGTCGAATTCCCGCTTTTGCAGTTCAAGTCGCTGATTGCTGCGTTGCCGTTCCGCCGCGCTCATTTGCTCCAACTCATGGATGTGGTGATCGGCGAACAAGCGGAGTAAGCCTGCGGCGAGGACCGCGTTCATGCAGCCTTGACTTGAGAAGTCTCAGTCTTCCAAGCCCAAGGAAGCAGTTCCGGCAGCCGTGAGACTGTGATGTCGGAGATCCTGGTGATGACGTCTGCGAGCCACGCTTGGGG
>JBBRUZ010000221.1:0-5052 GCA_038247355.1 Rhodobacterales bacterium | reverse complement strand
GGCGACGATGACCCGCTTGTCGTCTCGCTCGGCGGACGACACCAGATTGAAACCGGCGGCGCGGGTATAACCGGTCTTTATCCCGTCGGCGCCGGGATAGGCGTCGAGCAGGCGACGGTTGGTGTTCTGAACGGTGGCGATCCCGGCGGACGTCGAGTTACGCCCAAAAATGTTGTAGTACTGTGGAAAATCAAAAAATAGCCTTCGGCCGATTTCGGCCATGTCGTGAGCGCTTGAGTAATGCCCTGCGGTCGTGAGGCCATGAGCGTTCTTGAACTGCGAGTTCTGCAGGCCCATTGCGCGTGCATATTGGGTCATCCGCTCGGCGAAGGCCGCCTCCGAGCCGGCGACGGCCTCGCCCAGCGCGGTAGCGGCGTCGTTGGCGGATTTGATAGCGGCGGCCCGGATCAGATAGCGAAGCTCGATCTGCTGGCCAGCGCGCAGTCCGAGCTTGGAGGGCGGTTCGGCGGCGGCGTTCGCCGAGATCGTGATTTTCTGGTCAAGCGACAGGCGGCCGCGCCTGATCTCGTCGAATACGACATAAAGGGCCATCATCTTGGTCAGCGACGCTGGATGAAGCCGTTTGTCGGCGTTCACCGTGTGGATCGGTCGGCCGCTGCGCACGTCCATCACGTAAGCAGCGTATTCCTGCGCCTCCGCCAACGCCGCGACAAAGGTCAGCGAGAACGCGAGGGCGCACCCGCGAAACAGGTATCGGATCATCACTGCCTCCGGCGCAGAGCGCCCTTTGCCTCAGGGATACAGACGCTTGAACGCGTCTGCTTAATTTGGAGTAAAGGTATCATGGTTCCCGGAACGCGAAAACAACTTTATGGTGCGCGGCGCGGCGCCCGGACGATGTGTGCTCAAGCGACACGCGCACGTGCAGGTTCAAGAATTTATGCCGCAGTGCAGCATAACGTGTTGACGCGGTGCACCATGATGCCTATATCTACGATATCGAATACGAGACGATGAACCGAATGAACCAAGGAGAGACGCAATGGCCATCAGCCGCACCAAAACGAACGACGCCACCGAAACCGTGAACGAGGTGACAGACACCATGACCGATTCCACCAAGACCGCAATGAAAGAAGCGACCGCTAAGGTCGAGACGATGGTCGCCGAGACCCAGAAGACCGTCACCGAGCAGATGGAGAAGCTCTCCAAGGGCTTTGAGGGAATGACCGCCTTCAGCCAGGAAAATCTTGACGCGCTGACCAAATCCTCCGAGATCGCCACGAAGGCCGCCGAGGGCATCAGCTCCGAGGTTTCAGCCTACACCAAGAAGGCCTTCGAGGATACGGTCGCGGCCGCGCAGGGTATTGCGTCCGCCAAGACCGTGACCGAGCTTTTCGAGAAGCAGACCGCGTTCGCGCAGTCGGCCTTCGAGGGATATGTCGCGCAGACGACCAAGATGCACGAAATCATGGTCGCCGCGACCAAGGAAATCACCGCTCCGATCGGCGCTCGCATGACGGCCGCCACCGAGAAGATGAAGTCCTTCGCGCTCTGAAATTCACGCGATCGGGAAAAGGGGGCCGCGGCCCCCTTTTCTGTGTTCTGCGTTCAGTTTATATTCGGGGCTTGAGCGTTTTGCCCCTGTCGTGCCATTGACCCGCGTATGGATATGTCGGACCCGAAGAACCCCGAACGCGAGAGTGGAGTCCTCACCAAGACGCGGCCGAAAACCCAGCGGCCACCGCTCTACAAGGTGATGCTTCTGAACGACGACTATACGCCCATGGAATTCGTGGTGCATGTGCTCGAGCGGTTTTTCGGCGTGAACCACATTCAGGCGGTCGAGATCATGATGACGGTGCACCGCAAGGGGCTGGCGGTGGTCGGCGTGTTCTCGTTCGAGATCGCCGAGACCAAGGTCACGCAGGTGATGGATTACGCCCGGCGCAACCAGCATCCGCTGCAATGCACGATGGAACGGGAATAGAGGTCCTCCCTGCCGATGTCGCGCACCGACCGCCTCGTTCAGGCCATCCTGAGCGGCGACCTCGACATCCCTGAATCAGGCGACATTCTGGTGATCCGCGGCGCGTCCGGCTTGCTCGCCGATGTGGTCGAACCCGTGCGGCTGATCTTCGAGCAGAGTTTTCGCCCGACGCACGACGCGCTAGGGCGCGCCGGGTTGCGGGTGACGCCGTGCGCCGAAGGGCCGGCCATGCTTGCGGTCGTCACGTTGACGCGGAGCCGCGCGGAAAATCTCGGCAACGTGGCTCGGGCGCTCGCGCTGTTGCCGTGCGGCGCCACGCTCGTCCTCGACGGGGCCAAGACCGACGGCGTCGACAGCCTCGCGCGGCAGGTCGGGGCGGCGCTGCCGCTATCGGGGCGGTACGCGAAGTCCCACGGCCTGCTGGCGTGGCTGATCCGTCCCGCGATCCTCCCGGCTGCGGTCGCCGAGTGGGCCGCGGGCGCCGCGCCGTCGCGCAACTCGGACGGGCATCTGACCGCGCCCGGCCTCTTCTCGCCCGAAGGACCGGACCCTGGCAGTCGCCGCCTCGCCGCGGCGCTCGATGGCCGGCTGAAGGGCCGCGTCGCCGATCTCGGCGCCGGCTGGGGTTGGCTCGCGTCCGAGGCCCTCGCCCGCTGCCCGGCGATCACCGCCATCGATCTTTTCGACGCCGAGGCCCGCGCCGTCGACTGCGCGCGCGCGAACGTGGCGGACCCCCGCGCGACGTTCCATTGGGCAGACGTGCGCATCCTCGGAAAGCCGGCCGAGTCTTATGACGCAGTCATCGCAAATCCACCATTCCATCAGGGTCGTGCCGCCGAGCCGGATATCGGCGCCGCGTTCATCGCCGCCGCGGCGCGCGTGATGAAGGCGTCCGGCAGGTTGCTGATGGTCGCCAATCGGCAACTGCCCTACGAGGCGGCCCTCGACGTCGCGTTCGCCCGTTGGGAGCGGCTGTCCGAGGACAAGCTCTACAAGGTCCTCGCCGCCGACCGCCCCCGCAAGCCCGCGAGCCCGATCCGCCCGCGCGGCGACCGGTGACGGTCGGGCGACGCGCGTCCGCCTCGCAACCGTTGGGTTGGATCGCGCCCTCGCAGCCGTTAGGTAGTCGAGGCGCCGCCGCCGCGGGCGATTCGGGGCCGCGGTCATGCGCGATGACATGAGGCCACGATGCGACTGACCTGCCCGAACTGCGCGGCCGTCTACGAAATCGGGACCGGGTTGATACCCGCGGGCGGCAGCCACGTGCAATGCAGCGCCTGCCAGACCCGGTGGTTCGTGCGCGACGCCGGTCCCGAGCCGGAGCGGCTCAGCGAAGACCAGATCATCGCGCGTCTCGAGACGCGGTCGCAGCGGCCGCGGCTGGCCAGCGTCGGAGCGGGGCCGGCCGCGAGCGCGCCGACGCAGACCGCGCCCGCCCCCGAGCTACGCCCTTTCGCATCGGCGCCCGAACACCCTCGCGCCCCCGAGTCGGTCGTGGCGTGGCCAGAAGCGGCGGCGACACCGTTGCGGCCCCGTCCCGCGCCCGAGCGACCGGCGCCGGTCGCCGTCGGGTCGGTCGCTCCGGCGCAACAACGGAGCCGGTTCGGCACGGGCTTCGCGCTGGCTGTCGCAGTCGCGGGCGCGGGCCTCGGCGCGTATCTCCGGACCGAGGATTTCGCCGTGCGCGTTCCGACGCTCGGGCCGGCGTTGACGTCCTATTCCGCGAGGGTGGACGCCGAGCGGGACAGAATCGAGACCCAGCTGGGCCCGTGGCGCGATCGGGCGATGGATGCGGTCTTTCCGGAGGGGTGACGACTTAGGCCGCCGATCTTTATGGCCGTTCCACTCGGCCTTCGGCTGGAGGCCGTGGACTTCGATCAGCGCGCTGTCGACGTCGAGCGTGATGCACCCGGCGCGCTTGCCGCCGCGCTCGGCCCTGATGCCTCGCCCGGCCATCTCGAGCACCGGACCGAGCGGCTCGATGTCATCCCCGCGCAGTTCCGCGTGCTTGTGACGATCCGCCCGAAGTATGTCTGCCGGGCCTGCGCTGGCGCGCAGCATGCCCAAGCGTCGGCGCCCGAATGGCTGGCGCCGCGCGGGCTGCCGACCGAATCTCTGGTGGCCCATTGCATGGTCGCCATATTCAGGGATCATCTCTCATTTTACCGTCAGCCCGACACTTGTCAAGCGACACCCACCTTTACGAGCCAAGGCGACACCCGGTCTTACGAGGGGTGTCGCGCAACGGTAGCGGCCCCGGGGCGCGCGCTGGCCACCCAGAGTCAGAGCGCGCGCCCCGGGGCCGCGGGCCGTTTTGCTGTTCGAGGTCGGTCAGCCCCTGAGAGCTTCCTCGAGGTCGCGCAGGCGATAGCTGCGGCCCTTGATGTCGAGGACGTGCGCGCGGTGCAGCAGGCGATCGAGAACGGCGGTGGCCAGCACCTCGTCCCCGGCCAGAAGCTCGGTCCAGTCGCGGATACTCTTGCTGGTGGTGATGAGTGAGCCATCGAGTCGCCATGCGTTCGAGACCGATGGCGAACGCCCCGCGGCCGTAGCTGTAGCTGACGAGCCGAAAGAACATGCTGGCCTCCTCGCGGGTCATCGGATCGAAGCCCATCTCGTCGATCAGCAGGAGGGAGCTGGACATGTATTTGCGGCTCTTGATCCGGGCCGGGGGAAGATGGGCGTCGACCCTCAGCGCGGTGAGCAGTTCGTCGAACCGGAAGTACCGGACCGAGAAGCCGAGCTGGATGGCCCGGACGCCGAGGCCCACGAGAAGACGGCTTTTTCCGACCCCCGGCGGGCCCTGCATCAGGATCACCTCGGCGTTGCGGATCCAGGCGCCGGTCGCCAGCGTTTCGATGCGAGAGCGCTCGATCGCCGGCTGAAAGGCGAAGTCGAAGGTCTCGAGCGTCTGGCCGGTCGGGATCTTCGAGGTCTTCAGCATGGTCCTGATGCGCCGCTCCTCCCGGCCGGATCGTTCCGCATCGAGGAGGCGATCGAGGAAGACATGGGGGCCAGCTCGCTGCGTACGGCCTCGGCCAGCAGGCCCTCCAGAGCGTCGACGGCGTGACCGAGACCAAGCATTCCCAGCTTGTCGCGCG
>JBBRUZ010000220.1:0-5082 GCA_038247355.1 Rhodobacterales bacterium | reverse complement strand
CACTCTTCTTGCCGATTTCGAGCGGCCTCACCACTCAACGCACCTGTTCAGATTTCCCAAGCCACCTCTACGTTCCCGCCAGATGGATTCGCGAACTGCCTTACCAACTCAGGCTATCCGGACTAATTGGCTTAACGACGGCAAGGGCCAGAGCTCACGCTTTCGTCCATCACTCGAAGCTACTGACATCAACGGCGCGCCGCCATGACCACGACCCGGGCCTTCGGCTATTATCCAGCAACGTTGGAGATCGATACACAGAGCATTGTGGTTCGGCCGCTTCCCGATCTAGCCAAAATCGTAGCGGCGATGAGGGATTCTGAAGGCATCGAGAACGACTGGATTTATGCCTCGCCCGCACGCCACCATGATATGATGAGTGGTGAGGAACGCAATCTGCCCTACGCGTCGCGCATCTTCGGACTGCCGCAGACGCACGAGTTGATGCATCCCTATCCCGATGGAGATACGTACCTCGACTTTCATCTTTGGATGCTGTCGTTCTTCACTGGGATGCGCCTGACCGGCACAGAGGCAGGGTTCCTCGACGCCACCCCCGTCAAGCCTGGCAAGCTGGTGGACTTCGTCATACTGGGGGACTTGGCCAAGGCGGTGGATCTGGCCGAGAAATTTTGGGTGACGAACCGGACGGATCTGGTGCGATCGCGCCTGGTCTCGGCGGCGGTTCACGCACTTTTCATGGCGCAGAACCCCCGTCACCTGCAGTTCGAACGGTTCATTTATCTCTACACCGCGCTCGACGCCTGCTACGCGCTCGCGGCAAAGCTGAGCCCGACTGCTGGCCGCCTACCTCACGCTGAGCGGATCGCATGGCTCTGCAAACAATTTCAAATACCGACGCCGACATGGGCGTTTCCCGATGCGTCGGGCGATGTCGAGGTGGCGGATTTACGGAATGAAACGCTGCACGAAGCCCTGTTCATGAAACAACCTCTCGGTTTTCGCCCTGCACGGAGTTGTCGCCAGAAAGAATCTGCCGCGTGAGATGACAGCGTTGGTGTGCCGGTTGCTGGTCGCGCTCTTAGGTGCTTCGGAAACCGACTACGTGCGGACGCCGATCACGACGCGGCAGCAAATGGGGCTCCTACTTGGCTAGGACGTTTGAAGGAATCGTCATTGCGAGGATGGAGACACTGATCGTGTCGGGCATATCCCAACGGCAGGTAGGCGCCGATCGCTACCCTCAGAAGATCATTCCACCTATCTTACGACCGTGAAGCAACAGCCGCCCCGGACCCAATCAACTAAAAACAAGGTCAACGAATGGGCTCGTGGACGGTGACGAGTTTGGTGCCGTCGGGGAAGGTGGCTTCGACCTGGACGTCGGGGATCATCTCGGGGATGCCCGCCATGCATTGCGCGCGGGTGACGACATGCGCGCCGGCCTCCATCAGATCGGCGACGGTGCGGCCGTCGCGGGCGCCCTCGACGACGAAATCGGTGATCAGCGCGATCGCTTCGGGGTGGTTGAGCTTGACGCCGCGCGCAAGGCGGCCGCGGGCGACCATCGCTGCGAGCGAGACGAGCAGCTTGTCCTTTTCGCGGGGGGTGAGGTGCATCGGCGGTCTCCTAGAGACTCCAGACGCGCGGCAGGGGCGCGTCGCGGAAGGCGGTGAGGAAGGCGGCAAGCGCGCGGCGCAGCGGCGCGTGGTCGGGGGCGAGGAAGCGCAGGATCACGACGCCCGCCCGGAGCGAGGCGGCGGCTTCGACGGCGTGCGACGCGGCGCGGCCGGGGGCGAGGACGGCGCGGGCGCGGGCGAGGGCGGCCTCGGGGTCCGGGGCGATGTGGACGAGCGTGGCGAGCGCGCGTGCGCCGCCGAACGTCGCGCGGCCGGCGGCGGCGGCGGCGAGGTCGCCGGTCAGGCGCAGCGCCTCGGCGTGGATCAGGCGGCCGTCGCGGCGGATGCGCCAATGGTCGGCGTAGTGGCCGGTGGCGAGCGCCTCGCCCATCGCGGCGCGGCCGAGGACGAGGGTTTCGAGCACGGTCATGGTCGCGGTCTCGGCCATGTCGGCGTCGAGCCGGCGCTCGATGCGGCCGCCGTCGAACAGGATGGTTTCCTGCGGAAGCCAGTCGAGCGTGGCCCCTGCGCCGAGCGTGAGGCGGACGGTGGTGCGGGCCGTGCCAAAGGACGCGCGATAGATGCGCTCGGCGGCCTGGGTGGTTGCGGCGACCCGCGCGCCGGGGCCGGCGCCGAGCGCGTAGTCGAGCCGGTCGTCGCCGGTCAGGCCTCCCGAGGTGTTGATCAGCACGACGTCGGGGGCGCCGTGCAGCGTGCGGGGCAGCAGCGCCTTGGCGCAGCCCTGCTGATACAGGCGGTCGAGCCGGACCGCGCCGTCGCGGTGGCTGAACGCCACCTCGGCGCGCCCGCGGGCGCGTTGCAGCAGGACGGGAGGCGAGAGCATCTGCATGGGGCCGCCGGGTGGTGGTGTCGGGCCGAAGTTAGGCGGCATCGGGGGGGATGCGCAACGGCTGCGCCGGGAAAACGGCGCGGCGGCGCGCCCGGCGCCCAAATGCCGGGCAGGTGGGGGGTGCGGTGCTGCGGCGCGATTCTAGGATTTGATAAAGGCTTGGCCTTGTGCGAGCGTCGAAGGCGACACGGCCGACGGAGTGGTCGCCCAAGGAGATGTCCATGACACCGAACCGCGGAGCGGCGGGCTTTGAGGCGACCGGCGCGGGACCGGCGGGGCCACAGGCGCCCGGCGTCGTGGCGGGTCGGCTCGCGCCCGAGCGGATCGCTGCGAACTTCGCCGACGTGGCCCCGCCGCTTGACGCGCACGAGGCGCTGGTGGCGGCGGATCGGTGCTATTTCTGCCACGACGCGCCCTGCGTGACCGCCTGTCCGACGAGCATCGACATCCCGTTGTTCATCCGGCAGATCGCGACGGGGGCGAAGGAGGCGGCGGCGGTGACGATCCTTTCGCAGAACATTCTCGGGGGCATGTGCGCGCGGGTCTGCCCGACCGAGACGCTGTGCGAGGAGGCCTGCGTGCGCGAGGCGGCCGAGGGCAAGCCGGTCGAGATCGGGCGGTTGCAGCGCCACGCGACGGACGCGATGATGGCGCGCGCCGGTCATCCGTTCGCGCGGGCGGCGGCGACGGGCAAGCGCGTCGCGGTGGTCGGCGCGGGACCGGCGGGCCTCGCCTGCGCGCATCGGCTGGCGATGCTGGGGCACGACGTGGTGTTGAAGGACGCGCGGCCGAAGGCGGGCGGGCTCAACGAATACGGGATCGCCGCGTACAAGACGCCGGACGGGTTCGCGCAAGCCGAGCTCGACTGGCTACTCGGGATCGGCGGGATCGTCCTCGCGACCGGGCGGAAGCTCGGGACGGACCTCAGCCTGAAGGAGTTGTCCGAGGAGTTCGACGCGGTGTTTCTCGGGATCGGGCTCGGGGGCGTCAACGCGCTCGGCGCGGAGGGGGAAGCGAGCGCCGGCGTGCGGCCCGCGGTCGAGTTCATCGCGGAGGTGCGGCAGGCGCAGGACAAGGCGGCGCTGCCGGTCGGCCGGCGCGTCGTCGTGATCGGCGGCGGCATGACGGCGGTGGACGCGGCGGTGCAGTCGAAGTTGCTCGGGGCAGAGGAGGTGACGATCGTCTATCGCCGCGGCCAGGAGCGGATGGGCGCGAGCCGCCATGAACAGCAGCACGCGACGGACGCCGGGGTGCGGATCGTGTGCAACGCCGTTCCGGTGCGGGTGAGGGGGAACGGCGCGGTGCGGGAGGTCGAGTTCGCTTATGCCGTCGAAGGGCCGGAGGGACTGGCCGTGACGGGCGAGACGTTCGCGCTGCGGGCCGATCAGGTGTTCACGGCGATCGGGCAGACGCTGGCGGACGCGCCGCAGCGGCTGGAGATCGCGCGCGGCAAGATCAGGGTGAGCGGGCCGGGGCGCACGAGCGTGCCGCGCGTCTGGGCGGGGGGCGACTGCGCGCTCGGCGGCGAGGATCTGACGGTGACGGCGGTGGCCGAGGGGCGGGACGCGGCGATGGACATCCACGCCGCGCTGATGGGCGCGTGAGCGCTTGCGGCGCGGCGCTTCGGGCGCCATGTGTCCGGCATGGTTGCGTAACGAGGTGTCATGGAGTCGTTCTTTGCTTCGATCGTGGATTTCGTCAGCGCGAACCGGGAATGGTCCCCTTACATCGTGTTCGTGCTGGCGCTTGGCGAGACCCTAGCTTTCGTGTCGATCCTGATCCCCTCGACGGCGATCCTCGTCGGGATCGGCGCGCTGGTGGCGACGGGCAGTCTCGACTTCGCGCCGCTTTGGGTCGGGGCCTCACTGGGCGCGCTCGCGGGCTCGACGCTGTCGTGGTGGCTGGGGCTGAGGTACGGCAAACGGATGCTGAAGGTCTGGCCGCTGAGCAGGGACCCCGATATGATCGCGCGCGGCACGGCGGCCTTCGCCAGATGGGGCGGGGCGGCGATCATCGTCGGGCATTTCTTCGGGCCGCTGCGCTCGGTGGTGTTTCTGATGGCGGGCGTCTCGGCGATGCGGCTGGCGGCGTTCCAGCTTGCGAACGTGCCGGGCGCGCTGGCTTGGGCCTATGTCATCCCGAAATCGGGCGAGATCGGCGGCGACGTGATCGGGCACCTGTGGCGGTCGGTGTTCGGGGCCTGACCGGCGGGCGCCTCTATCGTGTTGTTGGGAGCGGAGGGCGTCATGGCTGATCTCGCGTGCGATTTCGTGGGGATCAAGTCCCCGAACCCGTTCTGGCTCGCCTCGGCGCCGCCGACGGACAAGGAGTACAACGTCCGCCGCGCGTTCGAGGCGGGCTGGGGCGGGGTGGTCTGGAAGACGCTGGGGCTCGATCCGCATGTGGTGAACGTCAACGGGCCGCGGTATGGCGCGGTCTGGGGGGCGGACCGGCGGCTGCTTGGCTTGAACAACATCGAGCTGATCACCGACCGGCCGCTGGAGGTGAACCTCCGCGAGATCAAGGAGGTGAAGCGCGACTGGCCGGACCGGGCGGTCGTCGTCTCGCTGATGGTGCCGTGCGAGGAGAACAGCTGGGCCAGGATCCTGCCGCTGGTCGAGGACACCGGCGCCGACGGCGTTGAGCTCAATT
>JBBRUZ010000219.1:0-5185 GCA_038247355.1 Rhodobacterales bacterium | reverse complement strand
GGAGGCGGTGCTCCGGGCGGCGCGCGGTGCGGACAAGGCGCTGATCGCCGACGTGTCGGTCTTTGACGTCTTCGCCGGGCCGCGGGCGGAGGCACAGATGGGACCGGGCAAGAAGTCCATCGCGATCGCCGTGCGCTTGCAGCCGACCTCGGCGACGTTGACCGATGCCGAGATCGAGGCCGTCGCCGCGCGCGTGGTCGCGAGCGTCGCCAACGCGACCGGCGGAGCGCTGCGCAGCTGACCGGCCCCGCGGAGCAGCCCGGCGTCACGCTCCGGCAGACGCGATTCGCGTCGCCGCGACGCGCCATCGAGCGACCATCGTCTTCCACCACCAACGCGAGGACCGCGTGCATCCGAATCCGGCTTTTCGTCGCGAGTCGACAGACACCCATCTCGCTTTCGTCCGCGAGCGCGGGTTCGGGACGCTTTGTGTGAACGCGGCCGCCGGTCCGCTGATCGCCCATGTACCATTCCTGCTTGATGCGGAGGGAACGGAGGCGGAACTGCATCTGGTTCGCTCGAACCCGATCCTGCCGCTGCTGACCGAACCGCAGGCGGCGGTGATCGTCGTCTCCGGCCCGGACGGCTACCTCTCGCCAGACTGGTACGGGGTCGAGGATCAGGTTCCGACCTGGAACTACGTCGCAGTCCACCTGCGCGGACACATCGAAGCCGCCCCTGTCGACGAATTGCGACCGATGCTCGATCGCCTGACTGCCGAATTCGAGGCGCGCCTTGCCCCGAAGCCGCCATGGACGTCCGGCAAGATGTCGGCTGGCCTGATGGAGCGGATGATGCGGATGATAGCGCCCTGCCGGATGCGGATCGCCGAGGTTCAGGGGACGTGGAAACTGAGCCAGAACAAGCCGGATGTGGTGCGTCTCGCCGCGGCGGAGGGTCTCGATGCGGCAGGTTCCGGCGAATGCGCTGACGGACTCGCCGCATTGATGCGAAGGTTCGGTCAGCGAGCGGACTGACTTTCGGAAGCGGTCCCTGTCGGAACGCACGAGGCCAGGGCCAGCCGGGCGATCGTGAACGGCAATCAAACGCCCCAGAAAAATCCAGAAACGTTTCGGTTTCCCGCTTGGCGACTTCGCCGCCTCAAACTAAAGTTACATAAAAATCATGAAAATCAGGGAAATCACATGATTCGCGCCACTGTCTGGAACGAATTCGCGCATGAACGCGAGAACGCCGTGGTCGGAGGGATCTATCCCGACGGCATTCATGCGACGATCGCCGCGGCGCTCGCGCAGGACGAGGGCATAGAGGCCGCGACAGCGACGCTCGACCAACCCGAACATGGCCTGAGCCAGGCGCGGCTCGACGACACCGATGTGCTGCTGTGGTGGGGCCACAAGCTGCATGGCGCGGTGGACGATGCGGTTGTCGAGCGCGTGGTCGGGCGCGTGCATCAGGGGATGGGTTTGATCGTGCTGCATTCGGGGCATTTCTCGAAGCCCTTCATCCGGCTCATGGGCGCACCTTGCAGCCTGCGTTGGCGCGAAGCCGGCGAACGGGAGCGACTTTGGGCGATAAACCGCGCGCATCCGATCGTGCAAGGCGTGGGCCCGGCCATCGAGCTGGAAAACTCCGAAATGTACGGCGAGCCGTTTCTGGTGCCCGAGCCGATGGAGACGCTGTTCATCTCCTGGTACGAGGGCGGCGAAGTGTTCCGATCGGGACTGACGTATCAGCGCGGGGCGGGCCGGATTTTCTACTTCAGCCCCGGTCACGAAACCTATCCGATCTATCACCAGCCCGCCATCCAGACGGTGCTGCGCAACGCCGTGCGCTGGGCCTGCAACCCGGGCCCGGCCTGGGTGGACGTCGGCGACGCGCCGAACGTGCCTTATGACAAGGCGCCCGAGCGACTGACGCCCAAAGGTGGATCGCTGCACGGGGCGGGCGAGGAGGGCTACAGGTGAGCGGCGAGCAGCGGCTTTTGATCCTCGGAACCGGGGCGATGGCCCGCAGCCACGCAGAGCGCTTCGCGCTGATGCCAGGCTGCACGGTGGTGGCCGCGGTCGACACCAACGCGGAGCGGGCGCGGGATTTCGCTGCGGGCTTCGGGATACCCACCGCCTTCGGCTCCCTGTCCGACGCCGTCGCCTGGGGCGAGTTCGACGCGGCGATCAACGTGACGCCGGATGGCGCGCACATGGCGACGACGCTGGAGCTGATCGCTGCGGGAAAGGGCGTGCTGTGCGAGAAACCGCTGGCGATGAACCACGCGGACGCACTGGCGATGACCGAAGCGGCCGAAGCGGCTGGGCGGATCAACATGGTGAACTTCACGTACCGCAACGCCTCGGCGCTGCAGATGGCGCGGCGCATGGTCGATGCCGGCGAGATCGGTGAGGTCCGCCATGTGCAGGCGAGTTATCTCCAGAGCTGGCTGACCGGGCGGCACTGGGGCGACTGGCGCACCGAGGAGCGCTGGCTGTGGCGATTGTCCTCTGCGCACGGATCGAAGGGGGTGCTCGGCGATATCGGCGTCCACATCCTCGATTTCGTCACGTTCGGCACCGCACTTGACGTCGTGGCGCTTCACGCCCGGATGCGGACCTTCGACAAGGCCGATGGCGGCGTGATCGACGTCTACAAGCTCGACGTCAACGACAGCGTGGCGATGACCGCGGAGTTTTCGAACGGGGCGCTAGGGGTCATTCACATCAGCCGGTACGCGACCGGGAAAGCGAACGACCTCGACCTTATGATCCACGGGGAGAAGGGCGCATTAAAGATCTGGGCGAATTCGCTCGACTCAAACCTCGAGGTCTGCCTCGGGGCGGACATCGAGACCCAAACCTGGAGACCGCTGTACTGCCCGCCGACGCCGCGCAACGAGGAGCGGTTCATCATCGCGCTGCTGAGCGGCGTCAATGGCGACCCGAGTTTCCGTCGGGCGGCCGAGGTGCAGAAGCTGCTCGATCTCGCCTCCGTGTCCGACGCCGAAGGACGACGGGTGGCGGTGGCCTGATCCGTGGGATGGCTCGACGGCGACGCGGCGACGGCGTTCCGGTCCGCATCCGGTGGCGCTTCCCGCTTAACGCGGCTATGAAAGCGACAGATCAGGGAGAGGTTCGCTGGAACGTTCACGAGGAACGCCCACTCGCTTGGCGATTGCACTGGCGGCGCTCTGGCTCTCGGCATGTGCGACCGCCCCGGCGCCGTCGCCGAGCCTCGACGACGACCCGCTCGAAGCGGACAATCGGCAGGCGCATGCGCTGAACCTCGCGCTCGACCGCGCCGCCTATGGGCCGGCCGCACGCGCCTATGGGTCGATCCTTCCTGAACCGGTGCGCAATGGGGTGACCAATTTCGTCAATCACATCAGCTTGCCCGCCGTCGCGCTGCAGTACGGGCTGCAGGGACGCCCGGTGCGGGTACTTGAATCCTCGATGCGCTTCGCCATCAACTCCACGTTCGGCCTGGGGGGCGTGCTCGATCCGGCGGCGGAGATGGACCTGCCGTACCGCGAGTCCGACGTGGACGAGACGTTCTATGCCTGGGGCGTGCCGGAGGGCGCCTATTGGGAATTGCCGTTGGGCGGGCCGGGCACACGGCGGGACTGGACCGGGTTTGCGCTCGACATCGCCGCCGACCCGCTGACCTATCTGACCGTCGGCACGACCGCGGTGGTGCTGACCGGGCTTAGGGCGGTCGATCTGCTGCACGACCGCTACAAGCTCGATCCGGCGGTGCGGGCGCTGCTCTACGAGAGCGCCGACAGCTACACCGCTCAACGGATAAGTTATTTGCAGAACATGCGCGCGCGGCTGCAGGGTGGAACCGGGCTCGACGCGCTGGAGGATCCCTATGCCGATTTCTGACACCCTGCCCGTGCTCCTCCGGCGCCGGTTCCTCGCGATGGCGACGGTCGGCGCAGGCGCCGCGCTGCTGCCAGGCGTCGCGCGCGCGACGGCGGCGGAACGGGCGCAGGCGTTGGTGGCGAGTCTGAGCACCGAGATGATCGCGCTTTTGCAGGCGGGTCGGTCGCTTGGCCAGCTTGTCGCCGATTTCGAGCGCATCCTGGCGCGCTACGGCGACATGGCGGTGGTTGCGGCGAGCGTGCTTGGTCCGCCGTGGCGCAGCGCCTCGCCGGCGCAGAAGCAGGCGTTCGTCGCGGCGTTCCAGACCTATCTGGCGCGCAAGTACGGGCGTCAGTTCACCGACTATCAGGGCGCCCAGATCGCCATCCAGCGCGCGCGGGACGCCGGGAAATCCGGCGTTCTGGTGGAGACGACGGTCAATCGTCCGGGGCGCGAGCCCTTCGTCGTCGAATGGCAGGTGAGCGAGCGCGGCGGCAGCGCCAAGGTGGTGAACCTGATCATCGAAGGCGTCTCGATGCTGACGAACGAGCGGGCGGAGGTTGGGTCGCTGCTCGAAGCCGAGGGTGGAAACCTCGACAGGCTGATCGCCCGAATGCGCGCCGCCGCCTGATCTCGCCATCGGTCGCCCTTGACGACGCTCCGCGTCGTCATCGTGTCGAGCGAACCGGCGCGTCCGCGTGTGCGACATGCGCAATATATTGATTTTGTTTACTTTCAGGGCCACGAGATTTCGCGCCGATACGAAACTATCAAGCGAGCGAGCGGCCGTTTCCCCCGTCCCCGGCGTCTCGGGACAGACCGGAGACGGAAAAAAGGGCTGGCGTCCGGAGTGTCGTGGTGCGGTTTCGGGCAAAGCCGCGACGAGGGGAGAAACAGCCGACTCGCCACAGCGTGGTCCATCGAATGATGAAGTCGGCCCGTGAGCTTACGCTGCGGTCAGCCGGTATCTCTTGCAACCATCCGACAGGCCAGCGGTCGACTGGAACGCGAGTCGCCAGAACTGGCGATCGTTTCGTGTCAGCCGTAGCGCAATCGCCGCTGGATGCCGACGCCTCCATCCAGAGAGATAAGACGCCTTGTCACCTTATCCTGACGCCGCCGCGTCTCCGCCAACCGCGACAAATCGATCATGTCGCCGAAGGTGCGTTCGAACTCGGGCGGATCGAATCGGATCAGCCCGGCGCCATGATGAAACGTAACCTCGCCGAACCACGCCCGATCGCCGTTTCCGTAGAGGAAATCAATTCGACAGAACAGAAACGGTTCGGAGAGTTGTGACGCCGCGCGCAGCAGGCGGTCGAGACAGGGCGGCCGCGCAAGCCCTTCGTCGAGCTGCTTGACCGGCGCTT
>JBBRUZ010000218.1:0-5223 GCA_038247355.1 Rhodobacterales bacterium | reverse complement strand
TCTGCTCTTGGCGCTCTGGTTCCATTTCTGCAACGGCATCCGGCATCTGGTCTGGGACGCCGGCTATGGCTTCGATCTCGACATGGTTCAAAGGACCGGCATCGCCACCGGGATCGCCACCGCCGCCCTCCCTGTGATCACGCTGATCGCCGCATTCTGGTAGGACCAGCATGGACTACAAAACCGACAAATCTCGCGTGCTTGGCCTCGGCTCCGCCAAGGACGGCACAGGTCATTGGTGGAGCCAGCGGATCACCTCGATTGCCTCGGCGCCGCTGACGATCCTTTTCGTGTTCCCTTTCGCCCAGATCCACGGCGACGACTATGAGGCTGTGCGCGCGACCAATTCCCAACCGATCCACGCCATTGTCGCGATCTTGTTCATCGCCGTGACGTTTGCGCACCTTCAGCAGGGCTTGCAGGTGGTGATCGAGGACTATGTTCATGACAAGGCTTTGCGAACCGGGGCTGTGCTCGCCAACACGCTCCTGACCTGGGCCTTCGGTCTCGCCGGGGTTTTCGCCGTCGCAAAGATCGCCTTTTCCGTCTGACCGGAGAGAATGATGGCCGCCTATGACTTTATCGACCATACCTACGACGTCGTCGTGGTCGGCGCCGGCGGTTCAGGGCTCCGCGCCACCCTCGGTATGGCCGAAGCCGGCCTGAAAACGGCCTGCGTCACAAAAGTCTTTCCAACGCGCTCGCATACCGTCGCAGCCCAGGGCGGAATCGCCGCGTCGCTGTCGAACATGGGCCCCGACCACTGGCAATGGCATCTCTACGATACGGTCAAGGGCTCGGACTGGCTCGGCGACATGGATGCGATGGAGTATCTGGTGCGCGAGGCGCCCAAAGCGGTCTACGAGCTCGAACACTACGGCGTGCCGTTCTCGCGCACCGAGGATGGCCGGATCTATCAACGTCCGTTCGGCGGCCATACCACCGAATTCGGCGAAGGCCCTCCGGTACAGCGCACCTGCGCCGCCGCCGACCGCACCGGCCACGCCATCCTGCACACGCTCTACGGGCAGTCGCTCAAGCACGACGCCCAGTTCTATATCGAGTACTTCGCGACCGACCTGATCATGGCCGAAGACGGTTCCTGTCAGGGCGTTGTCGCCTGGAAGCTCGACGACGGCACGTTGCACCGCTTCAACGCCAAGCTCGTCGTCCTCGCCACCGGCGGCTATGGCCGCGCGTACTTCTCCGCCACCTCGGCGCATACTTGTACCGGCGACGGTGCGGGCATGGTCGCCCGCCAGGCCCTGCCGCTCCAGGACATGGAGTTCGTGCAATTCCACCCCACGGGCATCTACGGCGCGGGCTGCCTGATCACCGAGGGAGCCCGCGGCGAGGGCGGTTATCTGACCAATTCCGAGGGCGAGCGCTTCATGGAGCGTTATGCGCCCACCTACAAGGACCTCGCCTCACGCGACGTGGTGTCGCGCTGCATGACCATCGAGATCCGCGAGGGCAGGGGGGTCGGCCCGAAAAAGGACCACATTCATCTTCATCTCGACCACCTGCCGCCCGAAGCCCTGCACGAACGGCTGCCCGGTATCTCCGAGAGCGCCAAGATCTTCGCCGGCGTCGATGTGACGAAGGCGCCGATCCCGGTCCTGCCCACCGTCCACTACAACATGGGCGGCATCCCCACGAACTACTGGGGCGAGGTGCTGCACCCGACCGAAGCCAATCCCGACCGCATCCTTCCGGGTCTGATGGCGGTCGGAGAAGCCGGCTGCGCGAGCGTTCACGGAGCCAACCGCCTCGGCTCGAACAGCCTCATCGACCTTGTCGTCTTCGGCCGCGCCGCGGCTATTCGTGCCGGCAAGTTCGTCGATCCCGAAGCGACCAATCGCCCGCTCAATCAGGCGTCCGTGGAGGTGGCTGTCGACCGCTTCGACAAACTCCGCCACGCGAACGGCTCCATCCCCACCGCCGAGCTGCGCCTCGCGATGCAAAAGGCGATGCAGGCTGACGCCGCCGTCTTCCGCACCGACAAGACCCTCGCCGAGGGCGTGGTCAAAGTCTCCGCCATCGCCCGCGACATGGCCGACATTAAGGTCACGGACCGATCAATGATCTGGAACTCCGACCTGATGGAGACGCTGGAGTTGACCAACCTGATGCCGAACGCGCTCGCCACCATCGTCAGCGCCGAGGCCCGAAAGGAAAGCCGCGGCGCCCACGCCCACGAGGATTACCCCAACCGCGACGACGTGACATGGCGCAGGCACACCCTGGCCGTTATACACCCGGACGACAGAGTCACGCTTTCGTACCGACCGGTACACCTTGAACCGCTCACTACCCAAGAAGAAGGCGGCATCGAACTGAAAAAGATCGCGCCCAAACCCCGCGTTTATTGAGGAACTGGACTTATGGTCGAACTCACCCTCCCCAAGAACTCGCGGATCACCACAGGTCGCACCTGGCCTAAGCCCGATGACGCGACCCGACTCAAGACGTTCAAAATCTATCGCTACGATCCGGAAACACCGGAAAACCCCCGCGTTGACACCTATTTCGTCGATCTGGACACTTGCGGCCCGATGGTGCTGGACGCACTGATCAAGATCAAGAACGAGATCGACCCGACGCTGACTTTTCGCCGGTCGTGCCGCGAGGGCATTTGCGGCTCCTGCTCAATGAACGTCGATGGCATAAACACGCTTGCCTGCATTTACGGCATCGATGAGATCAAGGGCGACGTGAAGATCTATCCGCTCCCCCACATGCCGGTGATCAAGGATCTGATCCCCGACCTGACGCATTTCTACGCCCAGCACGCGAGCGTCATGCCCTGGCTCGAAACCAAGACCAACGAGCCCTCGACCGAGTGGAAGCAGTCCATCGACGACCGCCGCAAACTCGATGGGCTCTATGAGTGCGTGATGTGCGCCTGTTGCTCGACCGCCTGCCCGAGCTACTGGTGGAACAGCGATCGCTTCCTCGGCCCGGCCGCGCTGCTGAACGCCTATCGCTGGATCATCGACAGCCGTGACGAGGCGACCGGCGAGCGTCTCGACGAGCTCGAAGACCCGTTCAAGCTTTACCGCTGCCACACGATCATGAACTGCGCCAAGACTTGCCCCAAGGGCCTCAACCCCGCAAAGGCGATCGCCTCGATCAAGCAACTGATGGTCGAACGGCGGATGTAGCGGCCGCCGCCCGACTCCGTTGCGCAACGAACAGTTATTCATGTTACGTTCGGCGCGGCGAACCGCAGGGGAGGGCGTTTCATGTACCTGTTCAGACGGATCAGGCGCGAACATCTGAATGCCGCGGCGGCGCAGCTCGACGTCCCGCTCGCCGTGATCAAGGCGATCACCGCGGTGGAGGCCCGCAAGGAAGGTTTCATCGAAGGCACCGACCTTCCGGTGATCCTGTTCGAAGGCCACAAGTTTCACCAGTTTACCCGCGGTGTCTATTCCGCACGTTTTCCGCATCTCTCGCACCTGAACTGGACCCGCCAGAACTACAAGGGCGGCCGCGGCGAATACGACCGCCTGATCCAGGCGATCAAGATCAGCGACGGCGACCCCGATGCCGCGCTCAAGTCGTGCTCCTGGGGCCTGTTCCAGGTGATGGGTTTTCATTCCGACGCGCTGGGCTACGAATCGGTTCGGGAGTTCGTCAACGAGATGTCCACCGGCGAGGACGCCCATCTGCGCGCCTTCGTCAAATTCATCGAGGTGAACAAGCTCGCCGCGAAGCTGCGCGCCAACGACTGGGACGATTTCGCCAAACGCTATAACGGCGCCGGCTACAAGACTAACCAGTATGACGTAAAGCTCGCCCGCGCCTTCACCGAATCGCGCATGCTTCTCGACGCAGAGGGGGCCGGCGGCGCCATCGACATGGAGCGCGGCGACGCCGCTGCGCTGCAGAGCGCGCTGAACGTCGCAATAAACGCAGGCCTCGAAGTCGACGGCTGGATCGGCCAGGCCACCGAAAAGGCGATCCGCAAGCTTCAGGTCCGCGAAGGCATGCCCGAGACAGGCAAGGTCGACCAGCAGCTTTGTGAATTTCTCGGCCTCGAGTTCAAGGCCTATCCGGGACTGGGGGACTGACCGATGCCGCTGCCCTTCGCCCTCATTCCCGCCGCCGTGTCCCTCGCTGCGGAGTTCTTCCCTGACCTCGTGACCAAGATTGGCGGACGCCATGCGAGTGATGTCGCAAGGCGCGTCGTCCAGACTGCGGCGCGCGTCGCCTCGCTGCCGCCGGACGCCAGCGTCGAACAGATTGCCGAGCGCATCCGCACCGACGACGTCGTGCGCGGGCAGCTCGAACTGGAGTTCGCCCGTCTCGATCAGGAGGAATACCGACAGGAGATCGAGGAGCGGGCGAGTGCCCGCGACTATCAGGTCAAGATCGGCGCCGAAGGCCGGAAGCGCGGCAACATCATGTTGATCGGCGTGTCGGCAGCCCTTACCTCGTGTGTTCTCGTGGTGATATGGCCGTGGAGAACCACGCAGATAGGTCAAGGAGAACTTGCCCTCGTCACCACTATCGCCGGCGCCCTGCTGAAGATGTTCAGCGACGCTTTCGCCTTCGAATTCGGAAGTTCGCGCGGTTCGAAGGAGAAAGACGCTCAGATCGCCGAGTTCCAGGCGGCGATGGAGAAGGCCAGTCAAGGCCGCGCGGACATCTCGCGCGACGTGATCCAGGCGCAGGAACGCCGGCTCGACAAGGCTCAGCAAGCGGTCATCACGACCGCCAAGATCGCCGTAGCCCAGCCGGCGGATATCACGATCATCGACGCCGGCAACGCGCCCGGCGCTGCGCGGGATTTCGTCGCCCAACTGATCGCCGGAAAAATATAGCGGACTGCGCGAGCAAGCCGGACATGTCGCCCGGCCTGCTCTTGCAAACGTCCGGCGCCCTGCACGGCGCGAGACAGTGACGGGTTCTGGCCGGAACCGTCACTCCGCCGGCGCAGCCGGGGTAACGGGATCGGCTGGCGTCGCCGGTTCCGCGGGCGGCGTAGTTGCGGTGTCGGAGGGCGCGGTCGTGATCGCCGGATCAGCGGGCATAACTGTTTCCGCTCCGGAGAACATCCCGAAGGCCCAGGCTAGAACCAGCAGGATCACGACGCCGCCGACCGCATACCATATCATCCGGTTCGACTTTGTCGCAGCGGCGGGTTTTGTCACTTTCGGATCGTTGTAACCAGTCATGTCGTGTTCCTTCATCTATGTTGGGCCGCGGCGCGACCAG
>JBBRUZ010000217.1:0-5235 GCA_038247355.1 Rhodobacterales bacterium | reverse complement strand
CCGTGCATGTGGTGGACGGACGGCGAGCCCGCGCGTTCGTGCAGGTCGTCGATGTTCTGCGTGCAAAGGAAGAGGTCGCCATGGCGCGCGAGCTTCGCGATCGCCGCATGTGCTTCGTTCGGCGACGCGTCGATCACGTTGGGCCGGCGCAGGTTGTAGAACGCGTGGACCATGGCCGGATCCGTCGCAAAGGCCTCCGGCGTGGCGAGCTTCATCGGGTCGAACCGCGCCCATATCCCGTCGGCGTCGCGGAACGTGCCGAGGCCGCTTTCGGCCGAGACGCCGGCGCCGGTGAGCACGAAGACCCGCATCAGGCGGAGGCGAAAGCGCCGGGCCGCAGCTCGGCCAGTTTCGCCGTCTGCTCGGCGTTCAGGGCCGAGGCGGCGACCATGTACGTGTGGATCGAGAACACCACCGCGCGGGTGACGGGCAAGCGCAGGATCGTCTGCCGCTCGACGCGGACGTGGCTGGCCGTGCCGGGGTCCGGGCGATGGCGATCAAATTCGTGGCGGGGGTTGTAAAGGTCGGTCTTGGAATAAAGCAGCAGGTTCGCGCGTATCAGCGGCGCCTCGGGCCGCAGCAGGTCGAACAAGCGCTGGACGCGCCGCGCAACGGTCTCGTCGTAGCGATCGACGGGCAGATGGATGCGGGCGAGGCTGCGGCCGAGCTTCTCGGAGAGCGTCCAGTTCGACGGAAAACACAGGATGGCGCCGGTCAGGACGTGCTCGTCCGCGCCGTCGGCTTTCTCCAGCAGGCAGAGATCTTCCTGGACGAGCCGGCCCGCGACGATCAGCGGGGGGCCTTCGAGGGGAACCGTCACGCCGTCGGGCCGGCGGACGGCACCATCGACGCGCGCGTACCCATGCGCACCGTCGAGATGGGCGAGGACAGTCGCCAGCAGCTCCCGGGCCGCAGCTTCGGCGCCGGGCAGCAGCGCGTGCACGTCGGCCTCGCGTTCGGCGATGAGCCGGTCACGCAACGCCATCTGCGAGGCGTAGACCTCGTCGCTCTGCAGCCAGTCGGCCGGCGCTATCGGTGCCGTGCCGGGGAGCCGCAGCATGTGCGCCACCATCCAGGGCGCGACGGGGAGGTGGGTCTGCTCGATATCGGGCAATTCAGTTTCCTCGCCCGCGGCGCCGGTCGGCCGTGCGCCGGCGTCCGTCGAGAAAGGCGCGGGCGTCGGCGAACCCGCTCGCGTCGGCAAAGGCCATCGGGCGCCTCGTCGCGGTGTCGGCTACCTTTACGATCCAGCCAAGCACGTTGTCCAGCCGACGCACGCGCGACTTGGCGCGGCCGGAACACATCTACGGGAACGCACGCCGTGAAACGGCCCGTGGCGCTTGCGGCGCTTCGGGCACACCCGCCTATTCGGGGCGCGAACGCGGGACGACCGGTCCTCTGGACGGGCGGCGCAGTCGGGCGGCGCCGTTGGGCGGGGTAGTCGTGCGGCGCGAACCCGAGCGACGGCGCGTGCCGGGCTTACAGGTCGATCGGGTCAAGAAATTCGGGCGTATCGTTCTTCGGCGAACCGATCCTGGTCGAGATAGGCCACATCGTCATCAGATCGGACCTTTAGGGCGCCATCAGCTCGCGGGGATCCGCGTCATCGCCCAGCCGCCGCGTAGTCGCCAGCGTGGAGGATCACCGGCTTGCGGTCGTGATTGTCCTGCATCATCGCGTTGGCCTCGCAGGTGATCACGGCGAACGTCCAGAGGGCCGCGCCGATGCGGGGATCGAGCCACAGGCCTCCCAGATCGCGGCCAGCGCGAACGGCCGTCCCGATTTCGTCGCGATGGCGAAGGGCTGCTTGACCTTGGACCCGAGGAACGCCTTCCTTTCAAAGAACCCGTCGACCGGCGTGAGCGGCCGCCGCGAGCGATGGGCGGCGCGGAACTTGCCGTTGCTCGCGCTCCCTTCGCTACGGGAGTTGATCGGCTGGCGACCACCGTCTTCGTCCTTGATCCAGCGCGGGATCAGCCCCCACCGGGCGATCATGAACACCGGGCCGGGCAGGTCCGGCTCGCGGATGATGAGCGGGCACTGCTGCCGGGGGGCGCCGTTCCGGCGCGGGGTCAAGGCGTCGAGACCGTCGCCTCCGGCGCGGGTCACGTCGGCGAACGCCCGCATCAGGCCGGCAGTGTCGGTCTTGAGCGTGACGCGTCCGCACATCGCGCGATGGTGGCGGAGCCGGGGTCGGGAGTAAAGCCCACGCGGCGGCCGCGCGTCGAGGACTTGATCGGTTGCCCCCGGGCGACCTGCGCGTGATCACCTCGATCATCGCGAAACCCGTGTCGCATGCGCTGCTCTTGGCGCATCCGAGGGTCGGCGTCATCCGATCAGAACTCCACGCCGGTCTGGGCCTTCACGCCGGAACGGAACGGGTGCTTGAGCACGGTCATTTCGGTCGCGAGATCGGCGAGTTCCAGCAGTTCGGGTTTGACATTGCGGCCGGTAAGCACGACGTGGGTCATCGGCGGTTTCTCATCTCGCAGAAACATGGTCACTTCCGCGACGTCGAGATAGTCATAGCGCAGCGCGATGTTGATCTCGTCCAGCAGAACCATGCGTATCGTCTCGTCGCGGATCAGGCCTTGCGCCTTCGTCCAGGCGGCGCTTGCGGCGGCGATGTCGCGGGCCTTGTCCTGCGTCTCCCAGGTGAAGCCCTCGCCCATCGTGTGGAACTGGCAGATATGCGGGAAATGCGTCTCAATCAGCGTCCGCTCGCCGGTGGCCATCGCGCCCTTGATGAACTGGACGACGGCGCAGGGCATCCCCGCGGCGATGCAGCGCAGGATCATCCCGAACGCAGCACTCGACTTGCCCTTGCCGGCGCCCGTGTGGACGATGATCAGGCCCTTCTCGCCGGTCCGGCTCGCCATCATCCGGTCGCGAGCGGCCTTGATCTTCGCCATCTTCGCGGCGTGGCGGGCGTTTTCGTCATCCATCGGGCGCCTCCACCGGCTTGACTCGGCCCCGGGCTTGGCCGCAAGAGGAACAGGCTGGTTCCTGTCTATGACAGGCGAAGAGGGAATGCGACAGGGCAAGAGCCCCAAGCGCAGCCGCCCCCGCGACCGTGACCGGAGAGGCGCCCCAACGCCACTGGCCGCAAGGCTGGGAAGGCGGGGCCGCCGCCGGGATCCCCTTCGGGTCCCGACATCCGCAAGCCGGGAGACCTGCCAGCGCATGTGACGCAACCGGACGGGGTGTTCCGGTGACGGGTCGGCGCGTTCGCGGGTCCGCCATCTTGCCCTTGTCCCCTGGCTTCGAGGGGCGACTTGCTTTGAGTTCGTATGACGACGCGGCGACAGAACGCGCGGTGACAGAAACCGCGGCGACAGGACCGGACTCGAAATCGCGGGACGTGTCGGACGCCGGCGATGGGGCCACAGCCCCGGGCGCCGTGGACCTGCTCGTCTGCACCACGTGCCGGCATGGCGACAATGTCGAGCCCGACGGACCGCGCGCCGGCGCGCTGCTGCTCGAGCGGCTTGCGCGCGCCGCATGGCCCGCGGGCGTGACGGTGAGGGGCGTCGAGTGCCTGTCCAACTGCGGGCGCGGCTGCACAGTGGCGTTGCGCGGCGCGGGGCGGTGGACCTATGTCTACGGCGACCTCGACCCTGCCGAACATCCGGCGGTCGTGCTGGACGGCGCCGCGCGCTACGCCGCCGCCGCCGACGGACTGGTGCCCTGGCGCGAGCGGCCCGAGCATTTCCGCAAGCATTGCATCGCCCGCATTCCACCGCTGGAGGCTTGAATGACCGACCTGACCAAGATCCCCGTCACCGTCGTCACCGGTTTCCTCGGGGCCGGGAAAACCACACTGATCGCGCATCTGCTGCGCAATCCACGGGGTCTGCGGCTTGCCGTAGTGGTCAACGAGTTTGGCGACGTCGGCGTCGACGGCGAAATCCTGAAGGGGTGCGCCGATCTCGCCTGTCCCGCCGAGCGGATCGTCGAGCTGGCGAACGGCTGCATCTGCTGCACGGTGGCCGATGATTTCATTCCGACCATCGAGGCGCTGATGGCGCTGGACCCCCGGCCCGAACACATCCTGATCGAGACGTCGGGGCTGGCGCTGCCAAAGCCGCTGCTCAAGGCGTTCGACTGGCCGGCGATCCGCTCGCGGATCACCGTGGACGGGGTGATCGCGGTGGCCGACGCCGAAGCGGTTGCCGCGGGCCGGTTCGCGCCCGATCTCGCGCGCGTCGCGGCGCAGCGGGCGGCCGACGGCTCGGTGGATCACGAGACGCCGCTGTCGGAGGTGTTCGAGGACCAGATCGGCTGCGCGGACATCGTGCTGCTCACCAAGGGCGATCTGGCCGGGGCGGCGGGCGTCGCGGCTGCGCGCGCGGTGATCGCCGAGGAGGCGCCGCGGGCTCTGCCGGTGATCGAGGTCGTGGAGGGGGTCATCGATCCACGGGTTCTGCTGGGGCTCGGTGCGGCGGCGGAGGACGATCTGGCCGCGCGACCTTCGCACCACGACGGCGATGACGCACACGACCACGACGATTTCGACAGCGTCGTGATCGAGTTGCCCGAGCAGGCCGATCCGGAGGCGCTGGCGGCGCGGATCGCGACCCTGGCCGGGGCGCGGCGCATCCTGCGGGTCAAGGGCTATGCCGCCGTCTCGGGCAAGCCCATGCGGATGCTGGTGCAGGCGGTCGGCGCGCGCGTGCGGTTGCAGTACGACCGGCCCTGGCGCGCCGGCGAGGACCGCCGATCGCGGCTGGTGGTGATCGCCGAGCGGGGCGACATCGACGCGGACGCGATCCGCGCGGCGCTGGCCGCCTGAGGGCGCGCGATGCACGTCGTCTTTCGCGAGACCCACGGGCTGGAAGCGCCGGGCGCGCCGGTCGACCTCGGGCAGAGCCCGGGCGATCTGGTGGTTTTGTCGTTCTCCGACAGCGATCTCGGGGCGTTCGCGGCGGGCTGGCGGCGGGCCGACGGCGCGCTGCCGTCGCTGCGGCTCGCGAATCTCGCGGCGCTGGCGCATCCGTTGTCGGTCGACACCTACGTCGAGCGGACGCTGTCCGGCGCGAAGGGCGTCCTGATCCGGCTGATCGGGGCCGAAGCCTACTGGGCCTACGGCTTGCGGCACGTGCAGGCGTTGGCGCGCGCGCGGGGGATCGCGCTGGCGGTTCTGCCCGCGGACGGGCGGCGGGATCCGGCGCTGGAAGCGGTCTCGACCGTGCCCGTCTCGACGCTGCACCGGCTGGCCGCGCTTTGCGACGCCGG
>JBBRUZ010000216.1:0-5295 GCA_038247355.1 Rhodobacterales bacterium | reverse complement strand
TGGAGACGCTCCCGAAAGGTGCTGCGCACTGGAGCTTGCGGAGCATGGCTAGGGAGATCGGCCACGCGCCCTCGACCGTCCATCGCATCTGGCGCGCCTTCGGGCTGCAGCCGCACCGCGTCGAGACCTTCAAACTCTCCTCCGATCCGTTGTTCGTGGAGAAGGTGCGCGACATCGTCGGGCTCTACCTGTCGCCGCCGGAGCGCGCCGTTGTGCTGTGTGTCGATGAGAAATCCCAGGTGCAGGCGCTCGACCGCACGCAACCGCTGCTGCCGATGCGGCCTGGTCAGGCCGAACGGCGCACGCATGACGACAAGCGCAACGGAACGACGTCGCTGTTCGCGGCGCTCGACGTGAAGGCCGGAACCATCGTCGGCAAATGCATGCCCCGGCATCGGGCGACGGAGTTCCGCAAGTTCCTCGACGAGGTCGAGCGCAACGTGCCCGCCGATCTCGACATTCACGTCGTCATGGACAACTGCGGCACGCACAAGACCAAGCTGATCCGCGACTGGTTCGCCAGACGGCCACGCTGGCACGTGCATTTCACGCCCACATCCGCATCGTGGATCAATCAGGTCGAACGCTTCTTCGCGCTGCTCACCGACCGCGCCCTCAGGCGCGGCGTGTTCCGATCGGTCGCCGAACTCGAAGCGGCCATCAAAGCCTATATCGAAGCCACCAATGCCGACCCAAAACCCTTCCGCTGGACCAAGACCGCCAACGACATCCTGGCCAGCATCCAGCGCTTCTGCCTGCGCACACTCGCGGCAAACGCGTAGAACGAAGCTGACTTCGGAATCAGGACACTAGATCGGTCGGCGCTGCGGCCAGGGCGGCTTGCAATCGAGCCGCCTTGTGCTAGGGAGACGGGCTCGAAACCACAAGCGGCTCACGGATCGGACATGGACGGCGTAACCGGCCTGCGCGACAGGTATCTGACCGCGATCGCGACCGCTCCGGACGAGGCCGCGCTGGAAGCGGTGCGGCTCGAGGCGCTCGGCAAGAAGGGCGAGGTCGCCCTCGCGCTGCGCGGCCTCGGCTCCATGTCTCCCGAGCAGCGCCAGACCGCCGGTCCCGCCCTGAACGCGCTGCGCGACGAGATCGCCAGCGCACTGGCGGCCGCCCGGGCCGCCCTCGCCGACGCCGCGCTGCGTGAACGCCTCGCGACCGAATGGCTCGACGTGACGTTGCCGGGCCGCCAGATCCCTTCGGGTTCGATCCATCCGGTCAGCCAGGTGATGGACGAGATCGCCGCGATCTTCGCCGACCTCGGCTTTTCCGTCGCCGAAGGCCCGCAGGTCGAGGACGACTGGCACAATTTCGACGCGCTAAACATCCCGCCCGAGCACCCGGCGAGGCAGGAGCACGACACGTTCTACATGGCGCGCGCGGAGGGCGACAACCGGCCGCCGCACGTGTTGCGCACCCATACCTCGCCGGTCCAGATCCGCCACATGCAGACCCACGGCGTGCCGTGCCGGGTCATCGCGCCGGGCCGCGTCTACCGCGCCGACTACGACCAGACCCACACGCCGATGTTCCATCAGGTCGAGGGTCTCGCCATCGACCGCGACGTCACGATGGCGAACCTGAAATGGGTGCTGGAGGAATTCTGCCGGGCCTTCTTCGAGGTGGACGGCGTCGAACTAAAGTTTCGCGCGAGCCACTTCCCCTTCACCGAACCCTCCGCCGAGGTCGACATCCGCTGTTCGTGGACCGGCGGCCAGCTCCGGATCGGCGAGGGCGACAGCTGGCTCGAAATTCTTGGAAGCGGCATGGTCCACCCCAAGGTGCTGGCCGCCGCGGGCGTCGATCCGACCCGGTGGCAGGGCTTCGCCTTCGGCATGGGGATCGACCGCCTCGCGATGCTGAAATACGGCATCCCGGACCTGCGCGCGTTCTTCGACAGCGACCTTCGATGGCTGCGGCACTACGGCTTCACGGCGCTCGACGTGCCGACGCTGCAGGGCGGGATCAGCCGCTAGAGCATCATGGGGAAACTGGTATCCGGTTCCCCGCAGCGAACACGCGACCACTTGAGATTCCAAAGCGGGATGGCGATGCCGGCAAACCCCACCCCGCTCCAGGTCAGGCGGCAGGGGCGAGCCGGTCGGCGATGGCGATCAGGCCGAGGTGATCGGCGATCAGGTAGCGCGCGGTCACGCTGGTGCGGCGCGCGACCCGCAGCCGGTGGCCGTCGGGCGCGGGCGCGACGCGCAATTCGAGCCGCGCGAGCACCACGAGATAGTCGGCGAGCCGCTGGGCCGCCTCGGTCTCGTCCTCGGAAAGTCGCCCGCGCCCCTGAGCCTCGACCAGTCGGGCGCAGAGCCGAACCAGACCGTACGCAGATCCGGGTTCCAGCACGAAAGGCCGGCACGCCGCAGGGGGCGCGCCCGTCTCCGCAAGCGGCGCTTCGGGGGCTGCGGCGAGGACGAGGGCGAGCAGGGCCGCCACGAGTCGGATCGGTTTCATGCAAGGCGGCTCCTTTTTCGCATCATTCGCCGTGACGCTACCACGGACTATTCCCGGAACCCCCCGATTGTCCGCGGTATGGTAACTGGAACGCGAACTTGCGCAAAAATTGCACAATGCGTGCACAAACCGCTCCCATTGACCGCGTGCGAAAAGCCCCTCACTTCGGCGCGGCGCACCCGGCCGGGTCGGGCGATCCGGGACCACGGGCGGGGCGCACGCGATCGCCGGTTCGGCGCGTGATTGAAACCCGCGCGCCGCCGTGCTTTATCCCTGCGCAACGGGGGCGAAATCGGCGCGGAGATCCGCCATGAAGATCGGCATACTGGAAACCGGCGAAGTTGCGCCGGAGCTTCGCGCGCGGCACGGAGATTACCCGGCGATGTTCGCGGCGCTGCTCGGTGCGGCGGACCCGGGCCTGGAGTTCGCGACCGTGCACGTGGTCGCAGGGGAAATGCCCGCCAGTCCCGCGCAGGCCGACGCATGGCTGGTGACCGGCTCCCGGCACGGCGTCTACGACGACCTGCCGTGGATCGAACCGCTGAAGACGTTCCTGCGCGATTGCGTGGTGCAGGGCGCGCCGGTGGTCGGGGTCTGTTTCGGCCATCAGATCCTGGCCGAGGCGCTGGGCGGCGCGGTGGAGAAATCCGATCGCGGCTGGGCCATCGGCGTGCAGGACTACGAAGTGACGCGGCGTCCAGCCTGGATGGCCGAGCTGCCCCAGCGGTTCGCCGTGCGCGCGCTGCATCAGGACCAGATCGTCCGCCTGCCCGAGGACGCCACGGTGCTGGCGCGCTCCGAGCAGTGCGCCTATGCGGCGCTCGCGTACGGCGACCCCGAGCGGCCGACCGCGATATCGTTGCAGCCACATCCCGAATTCGACGCGGCCTTCATCGACGAACTAATCGTTATGCGATCAGGAACGGCGTTCCCGACCGCGGCGGCCGCCGCGGCGCGGGCCTCGCTCGACCGCCCGGTGCAAAGCGGGATCTGGGCGCGGATGATCGCGGATTTCCTGCGCGAGGCGGCGGCGACCCGCGCCGCTGCGTGAGTCGGGCGCGCGCGACGGCCGCCGGTTTCGGGGCGATCGCGATGTGGGCGCTGCTGGCGCTGTTGACCATCGCCGCCGGACCGATCCCGGCCTTCCAGCTTACGGCGATGTGCTTCGCCATCGGCGGCGCGCTGGGGCTCGCCTGGATCGCGTCGAGCGGCGGCGGCCTGACCGCGCTGCGCCTCCTCGGTCCGGCGGTGTGGGTCGTCGGCGTCGGTGGCCTCTTTGGCTATCACGCGTTCTACTTCACGGCGCTGCGCCTCGCGCCACCGGCGCAGGCGAGCCTCGTCGCGTATCTGTGGCCGATCCTGATCGTGCTGTTCTCGGGCCTGTTGCCCGGTGAACGGTTGCTGCCCGGACACCTGATCGGCGCCGCGATCGCCTTCGCCGGCGCCTGGCTCGTCGTGGTCGGACCGGACGCCTCGTTCGCCGCCGCGAGTCTGCCGGGCCTCGCCGCCGCCGCCGCTTGCGCGTTGATCTGGGCCGGATATTCGGTGCTGAGCCGCCGAATGGGCGCGGCCCCGACCCAGAGCGTCGCTCTATTCTGCCTCGCCACCGCCGGCCTGTCGTGGCTTGCGCATCTGGCGTTCGAGACGACGGTGTGGCCCGAAGGCCCGCTGGCCTGGGCCGCGGTCGCAGCGCTCGGCGCCGGGCCGGTCGGGCTCGCGTTCTACATGTGGGACATCGGCTGCAAACGCGGCGACATCCAGCTCCTCGGCGTCGGCGCCTATGCGGCCCCGCTCGCATCGACGGTGGCGCTGGTCATCGCCGGTGTCGCGAGGCCGACGCCCGGCCTGCTGATCGCCGCCGCGCTGATCGCCGCCGGCGCGCTCGTCGCGGCGCGGGCGTCGCCGCGACAAACGCGCCCGGAATGAGCGCCGCCTGCTGAACGGGCCGCCTACTGAACGGTCTGGGACGACAAGCGCTCGATCTCTTCCTTCAGATGCAGCTTCTTCACCTTGAGCTGCCGGATGCTGAGGTCGTCAGAGCCCGGATTGCGTTGCTCTGATTCGATCGTGTCGGACAGAGCCTGGTGCTTCTTGCGCAGTTCGGTCAGGTGGGAGCTCAGGGTCATGCAGGTCTCCTTGTCTGATTGCAATCAACCTTGGGGAGTAGAGCATGGATTCGACCCCTTGTCACGCAAAGCGAACTCGCGATGTCGCGAGGCCGCTGACGCCCGCCCACTCGAAGCGCTGCAGCGTGACGAGCCCGCCCAAGGCGATCGCGCCCAGGCCGAGCAGGCTGGCGGCGCCGAGTGTCTCCCCGAACCAGAAATAGCCCACGGCCATCGCGGTGATCATGTTGAAGTAAAGGAACGGCGCGAGCACGCTCGCCTCGGCGCGCTGATAGGCCGCGACGGTCAGCAAGTGGCAGACCGCCGAAATCGCCCCCAGCGCCGCCGCGCCCAGCAGTAGGTGCGTATTCAGCGACGGCAGGCCGCCGCCAAGCGCGAACGGCCCGAGCATCGCCGCCCCGAGCAGGCTTTGGACGGCGAGCGTCGAAAGCGGATCGGTGCGGGCGGCGGCGCCCCTTGTCGCTGCCAGATACGTGCCGAGCAGCGCGCCGCCGAGCAGCGCGAACAGGCTGCCCGCCTCGATCCCCGCCTCGGGCCGCATCAGGATCGCGGCGCCGATGACGGCCAACGCCGAACCGGCGAGCCGCGGCGCGGTCGGCCGTTCGCGCCACACGAGGATGCCAAGCAGACCCGAGACGATCGGCGCGATCAGAAACCCGCCGACCGCTTTCGCCATCGGGACCATGCCGAGCGC
>JBBRUZ010000215.1:0-5295 GCA_038247355.1 Rhodobacterales bacterium | reverse complement strand
GCGCCTCGACGAACCGAAGCGCTGGCGCCCGGTCGAACCAAGCCCGGGTCGACGCAACGTAGAGCACGTCGTCGCGACCGGTGCGCGCGACATATGCGCGGTGAACGCCGGCGCCGAGCCCGACCGCGGTCTCCGCCATGCCGGTCATCAGCACCGGACCCGGAAGGTCGGCGGGGACCTGTGCGGCGAGCGACTCGCACGCCTTGCGCATTCGCGCGGGCGACGCCGGAACATGTCGCCCGAGCACCTTCGAGACAAAAAGAAAGGCGCGGTGCGGATTGTCGCGCTCGGCGAACCCGAAGAGCTCGTCTGCGGGCATGACGGCCTCGCGCACGCGGACGGTGAGCACCCCGGCTTCGAGCCTCTGCGTCGCTTCGAAGCCGTGATCGGCCTTGCCATTCACCTGAACGATGTCCACATTGCCTCCCAATGACCAAAACATCCATATTGGCTGCATGAAGCGGCGACAACGCGAGCACCGTCCGGACATGAACGCCAAAGGCTGAGCATAAATTTAACCTTTACGACAATGAAGCGGAAATGAAGCGGAGATTTTTGCGACGGAGTCGTGAAGCCGGACACGATGGCGCATGGTGATCAAGTGTGTCCAAACTGGTCTGCATGGGGCTAGTCAACGATGGAAGCTATACCCGGTCCCGGGGCGCGGGCCAAGAAAAGGAGATACGCATGGCGATTTCGCTGAGCAAGGGACAGACGGTCAGCCTCGCGAAACCGGGCGGGGGTCTTGACCGTCTGCATTTCGGCCTCGGCTGGGATCCGGTGAAAAAGACCGGATTCTTCGGCAGGCTGACCGGCGGGGGCGCCGGCGACATCGACCTCGACGCGTCCTGCATCCTGTTCGATGCGGCCCGGACCGGCCTCGACGTGGTCTGGTTCAAGCAGCTTCGATCGCAGGATGGATCGATCGTGCATTCCGGCGACAACCTGACCGGCGAAGGCGACGGCGATGACGAGGTGATCCGCATCCAGACGTCGGCGTTGCCCGCCAACATCGCGCATCTGGTCTTCACGGTGAACTCGTTCCGCGGCCAGACCTTCGACGAGGTCGACAACGCCGTGTGCCGCGTGGTTGACGAAGCGACCGGCGCCGAGCTTTGCCGCTATACGCTGAACGAAAAGGGCAAGCACACTGGGGTGGTCATGGGCGTGCTGTCGAAATCGGGAGACGCCTGGACATTCAAGGCGGTGGGCGCGCCGACCGCCGGGCGCACGGCCGCCGAAATGACGGATGCCGCGGTGCACCACATCTGATCCGGACCTGTCCGGCGGCGCGCCAGGCCGCAGGGACCGTCCGTCCAACGGGGGAGTATTGATTGCTGAACCTGACAAAAGGCGCGAACACCGGATTGCCGTCCGGGCTCCTGCGCATCCGAGTCGTCTGGTCCGACCTGTCGGCGCAGATCGACGATGTCGACGTCACCGCGTTCCTGCTGCAGGCCGACGGCAAGGTCGCGGGCGACGACGGCATGGTGTTCTACGGACACAAGGCCTCGTCCGACGGGGCGGTCGTCATCGAAACGCTCAGCGAGCGCGGTGAGACCTGCCTCGGGATCGATCCGTCGCGGCTTGCCGGCGGAATTACGCGGATCGCGATCACAGCGACGCTGTCCGGCCGCGCGCCGCGGCCGTTCACGGACGTGGGCGCGCTTGATGTTCACCTCGATAGTCCACAGGGCGCGGTCGCACAGTTTTCGGTGACGACAGCCGACGCGAAGGAAGCGGCGCTCATTCTGTGCGAGATCTACGAGCGCGGTGGCGCCTGGAAGTTCCGCGCCGTCGGCCAGGGCTTCAACGGTGGCCTGAAGCCGCTTGCCGAGCATTTCGGCGTCGATATCGCCGAGCCGGCGAGCCGCCCGCCGCCCGCACCGCCCCCCGCACCCCCTGCCGCTTCGGCGCGCCCCTCGGTGCAACCGCCGCCCAGGACCGAAAAACCGATCAGCCTCTCGAAGGTCTCGCTCACCAAGGCCAGCCCGACGGTCAGTCTCGCCAAACGCCCCGAAGGTCTCGGAGAGATCAAGGTCAATCTCAATTGGCGCCGCGGCGAAGCCAAGCGCGGCATTTTCGGCGGCGCGGCCAAGGGCGTCGATCTCGACCTGTGCTGCCTTTACGAACTCGCCGACGGAACGCGCCTCGGCGTCCAGGCCCTCGGCTCGAATTTCGGCGCCTACGACCGGGCGCCCTACATCCTTCTCGACGGCGACGATCGCACCGGTGCGAAGACCGACGGCGAATGGCTCCGCCTCAACGGCGGCAAATGGAACGAGATCCGGCGCGTGCTGATCTGGGCGATGATCTACGAAGGCGTCCCGAACTGGTCGGCTACCGACGGCGTCGTCCGTTTGTTCGCGCCGGGCAACCCTGAAATCGAAGTTCGCCTCGAGGGCGGCGGAAGCGAGCGCCTGTGCGCGATCGCGCTGCTCGAAAACAACCAGGGCGACCTGAAGATCACGCGGGAATCGCGGTATTTCGGCAGCGCCCAGGAAATGGATCGCCACTACGGCTTCAACCTCAACTGGACCGCAGGCCGCAAATGAGCACGCCGGCCCGACTCGCCGCAACGACACGCAAAGGACTCCACCCATGGCACTGAACTGGCTCACGACGAACCTCGCCAACGCCCGCGCCAAACTTTCCGACGAGATCGGCAAGTTTCGCAACAGAGAGATGATGGAAGCCGTCGTCGCGGGCTGCGCGATCGTCGCCGCCGCCGACGGCGCTGTGTCCGCGGCCGAGAAACAGAAGATGATCGGCTTCCTGCAGAACAGCGCCGAACTGAAGGTCTTCAAGATGGAGGACGTGATTGCGTCCTTCAACGCATACGTCGCCAAGTTCGATTTCGACCCTGAGATTGGCCGCGGCGAGGCGCTGCGCGCGATCGCCAAGTTGAAGGGCAAAGCGGGGGCCGACAGGCTTCTGGTGCGCGTCTGCATCGCGATCGCGAATTCCGACGGCAGCTTCGACGCCAGCGAGCGCACGGCGATCTCGACGATCTGCCGCGATCTCGGTCTCGCGCCCGCCGATTTCGACCTCTGAACGCAGGTCATCGCCCGGAACGGCCTGACCGCGCCCGGACCGACGTGAACCATCGACCAAGATCACCAGCCACCCGTCAGAACAGGAGAAACATCATGGCGGTTTCGCTCAGCAAAGGCGGCAACGTCTCGCTTTCCAAGGAGGCCCCCGGCCTCAAGGCCATCATGGCCGGCCTGGGCTGGGACGCCCGCGCCACGGACGGCGCCGAGTTCGATCTCGACGCCTCGGTCTTTATCGTCGGCGAGAACGGCAAGATCCGGTCCGACAACGATTTCGTGTTCTACAACAACAAGATCACCAGCGACGGCTCGGTCGAGCACCTCGGCGACAACCAGACCGGCGCCGGCGACGGCGACGACGAGAGCGTCAAGGTCAATCTCGACTCCATTGCCGCCGACGTGAAACGGATCATCTTCGCGGTCACAATCCACGAGGCCGGCGCGCGCAAACAGAACTTCGGCATGGTTCAGAACGCCTTCATGCGCGTAATGGACGCCAGCGGCGGCAAGGAGATCGTCCGCTACGATCTCAGCGAGGATTACTCGACCGAAACGGCGCTGATCTTCGGCGAAGTCTATCGCGCCGGCGCCGAGTGGAAGTTCAAGGCCGTCGGCCAAGGATTCGTCGGCGGCCTCGCCCCGCTCGCCAAGGAATTCGGCGTCAATCTCGGCTGACGCAGGACCTGCGCCAGGCCTCATCGGCGCGCGTCTCCCGGCGTTTCGGGCGCCGCGCGTCGCTCTCCGCCATTCCGGCACGCGCGCTCGACGCCGGAGTCCTTGACCCCGGTGGCCGACCCGACCCACGCTCTGGCGACCAACGACCGGTTACCCCGCCACCTCCGCGCGACGTGCCCAGGTCGAACCGCCTGCGCTTTCGCGCGTCTCTACAGGAGCCGAATTGAAGCGCATCTGGTTCAATGTCGGCCTGTCCAACGTCCGCGACGCGGTCGAGATGATCCGCAAAGCGGCGATGGGACGCGTATCGCTCGTCGCCTCGCACAGCGACCCGGTGTCGCCAGTGCTCGCGGCCGCTGATCAGGCGTTCCTCGAGCCGACATTCGACGTATCCGACGCATCTGGCGAAGTCGCTTATCTCGCTTATTGCGTCGAAATCTGCGCGACCTCGAAAATCGACCTGTTCGTTCCGCAGCGACACCGCCGCATCCTCGCCGATCACGCCGCGGCGTTCGCTGTGGTCGGAACCCGCCTCGCGATTCCTGCGGGGCGCGAAACACTCGACCTGCTCCACGACAAGGCCGCGTTCCACGACGCGGCCCGAGCCGCGGGCCTGCCAATGCCACGAACCCACGTGGCGACGACGGTCGCCGAATTCGACGCCGGTGTCGCGGATCTCAAGGCGGCGGGACTTCAGGGCTGCGTCAAGCCGGCGAAGGGCGTCTACGGGATGGGATACTGGCGTCTGGTTGCGGAACAGACGCTCTTTGCCGCCCTGATGAACCCCGATGCGCGCGTCATTTCCCCCGCCGACATGCGTCGCGCGCTCGCCGGCGCGGTCGATCCGGCGCCGCTTCTGGTGCTGGAGTATCTCGAGGGGCCGGAATGGAGCCTCGACTGCGTGTGTGAGAACGGATCGCTGATCGCTGGGGTCGGCCGGCGGAAGATGGGGCGGGCGCAGCGGCTGGAGACGACCGGCCCGATCTTCGACATCGCCCGTCGCGCCATCGCCCGGTTTGGCCTTTCCGGGCTGATCAACGTCCAGTTCAAGGCGGCCGTCGACCCCCGCGACATCCGCCTGCTCGAAATCAACTCCCGGATGAGCGGCGGCTGCGCCCAAACCGCATTGAGCGGCGTCAACCTCCCGTGGCTGTCCGTGGCGATCCCTCTGGGCCTGATCGACGCCGCGGATATCCCCGTCGCCACAGACGGCGTTCTGGTGACGACGGTGACGACGCCGAAACTGGCCCGCTCCTGGTGAGTTCCAGCGCGAGGTGCAAAACCGTTGACGGATGAGGTATCCGTCTGTCGTCAAACAGAAAAAGGTGCTGCCATGTCAGGCTATGCCCATCTCACCGCCGATGAAAGAGATCGGCTTGCGGATCTGTGGGCCGACGGCCGGTCTCTTCGGGCGATCGGCCGGGCGCTCGGTCGAGCGGCTTCGACCATCTCGCGCGAACTGCGGCGCAATGCGCTCGACAGCGGCGCGTACCGGCCGCACGTGGCGGATGGGTCGTACATGCTGCGCCGCCAACGCAAGGCGACGATCGAGACGGACACGAAGCTC
>JBBRUZ010000214.1:0-5306 GCA_038247355.1 Rhodobacterales bacterium | reverse complement strand
TCCGGGGGGCGAGGGCGGCCTCGACGCGGGCGATCTCCGCCTGCCCGGGGAGAAAGACGAGCACGCCGCCCGCCGTCTCGGCGAGTGCCCGCAACGTAAGCTCGGCGGCGGCGGCCGGCCGGCGCGGGCCGCCGGCGTCCGGACGCGCCAACGGCTGGTCGAGCCAGCGCGTCTCGACCGGCCAGGCGCGGCCTTCGGTGGAGATCAGCGGAGCGTCGCCCATCAGGGTCGCGACGGGGCCGGCGTCAAGGGTGGCGGACATGACGATCAGGCGCAGGTCCGGGCGGATCGTTGCGCGGATTTCGAGCGCCAGGGCGAGGCCGAGATCGGCCTGAAGCGCGCGTTCGTGGAACTCGTCGAAGATCACGCAACCGACGCCGGGCAGCTCGGGGTCGGACTGGATCATCCGGGTCAGGACGCCGTCGGTGACGACCTCGATCCGCGCGCCGGGCACGCTCTCGCCGCGAATCCGGTAGCCGACGGCGCCGCCGGGGGTCTCGCCGAGCGTGGCCGCGAGGCGTTCGGCGGCGGCGCGGGCGGCGACGCGGCGCGGCTCGAGCATCAGGATACGGCCCGTCTGGCCGCGCTCGAGCAGATAGAGCGGCACGCGCGTGGTCTTGCCGGCGCCGGGCGGCGCCTGGAGCACGGCGCAGCCGCGGGTCTCGAGCGCCGCCCAGAGCTCCGGCAGGACCGGCTCGATGGGCAGCACGACGGCGCGCTCAGCCGCGGCGATCGACCACGGCGAGGCCGAAGCGGGTGCGCGTCTCGATCCGCTGCAGTTGCACCTGACCGGCGGCGGTCGGCGTGAACGTCAGCGTGAACGGATACTCGGTCTGGCTCGACAGGCTGTGCGCCTCGCCCTCGAGCCGGGCGTAAAGTCCGGTGCAGGTGACGCCCGCTCCGGCGGCGACCGGTTTGCCGAGCGACAGGCGCGAGCGGCGCGACCCGTCGAAGACGTCAATGGTCGTATCGCAGATTTCCGACGGCGCGTTGTCGCGCAGCAGCGCGAACCCCGCCGAGACCGGGTCGAGCGCGCCGGCGACCCGCGCCGGATCGGCGGCGTACTGGCGCGGCGGCTCGACGGAGACCCGCACGGGCGCGCCGTCGCGCCATTCGATCTCGGTGCGGCGGCTGGCGCGCGGCGACGTGCTGTCGGCCTCGAACGTCAGCGGCGAGATCCTGCCCTCCGCGTCGATCCGGCCGGTGGCGCGGCCGTCGAACGCGTAGCCCGCGACGAGGTTGACGACGCCGTTCGGCGTGATCCTGCTGACGGCCGCGTACTCGGCGCCCGATTGCTCGGCGTCGAGCGTCACGGTTCCGAGCGGGAGGCCGGCGAGGGTGAGGTCGAACACCGTCAGGGCCGGCGCTGCGGTTGCGACGACGACGACGCAGGCGGCGCCGAAGCAGGCGGCGAGGCTCGCGGAAAGCGTTGGGCGAAGCGGCATCCGTGATTTTCCTCCGTGGCGTCGACCCGGGCGGCTTACCACGCCGTGGAAACCGCGGTTGCATGTGATCGGGCGGCGAGGATATGCCGGGAACCGACCCGAAAGCCATGGGGCAAGGCGTGACACTCTCGTGAGAGCGGCGGACATCGACACGGCGGTCATGCTTGCCGCGCGGCTGGCCGCGGGCGACCGACGGGCGCTGGCCCGGGCGATCACGCTGGTGGAGTCGACACGGGCCGATCACCGTCGGCTCGCGCGCGACCTGATCGCGCGGCTGGGCGCGCGGGATGCGCCCGCGCTGCGCGTGGGGCTGACCGGAACGCCGGGGGTGGGCAAATCGAGCTTCGTGGAGGCGCTGGGGCTGCGGCTCGTCGCGCGCGGCCTGCGGTTGGCGGTGCTGGCGGTCGATCCGTCCTCGACGCGCTCGGGCGGCTCGATCCTCGGGGACAAGACCCGAATGGAGCGGCTGGCGCGGGCGCCGGGCGCGTTCATCCGACCGTCCCCGAGCCAGACGGCGCTGGGGGGCGTGGGACGGCGGACGCGCGAGACGATCCTCGTCGTCGAGGCCTGGGGCGCGGACGTGGTGCTGGTCGAGACGGTCGGGGTCGGTCAATCCGAGACGCTGGTCTCCGAGATGACCGACGTGTTCGTGCTGCTGCTCGCGCCGGGCGGCGGAGACGCGTTGCAGGGGGTCAAGCGCGGGATCATGGAGATGGCGGACCTGATCCTCGTGAACAAGGCCGACGGCGCGGCCGCCGTGCAGGCGTCGGCGACCTGCGCCGACTACGGCGGGGCGCTGCGGCTGCTGCGCCGGCGCGCGGGGGATCCGGACGGGTTCCCGAAGGCCGCCTGCGTCTCGGCGCTGACCGGGGCGGGGCTCGACGCCGCGTGGGACGACGTGGAGCGGCTGGCGGAGGCGCGGCGCGCGAGCGGGACCTGGGCGCAGCGCCGCCGCGAGCAGGCCGAGCGCTGGTTCGCCGACGCGCTGGAGGCGGGTCTGATCGCGCGGCTGAACGCCGACCCGGAGGTCGCCGCGCGGCGGGCGGAGCTGGCGCGGGCGGTCGTCGCCGGGCGCATCGCGCCGGAGGCGGCGGCCGAGACGCTGCTCGACGCGGCGGGCCTGGCGGCGAGGGACCGGTCCGGCCTGTCGTCGCCGGAGCGGTCATGCTAGGGCGTGGCGACCCTGGCGTTCGAGGCGCGCGCGTGACCCAGACCCTGACGATCCGGCGGCCCGATGACTGGCATCTGCACCTGCGCGACGGGGCGTTGCTGGCGGGGGTGGCGCCGTCGAGCCGGGATTTCGCGCGAGGGATCGTGATGCCGAACCTCGCGCCCCCGGTGGCGACGGCGCGCGACGCCGCGGCCTATCGCGCGCGGATCGTCGGGGCGCTGCCCGAGGGGCAGGCGTTCGAGCCGCTGATGACGCTGTATCTGACCGAAGCGACCGATCCGGCGGATGTGGCGGCCGCCGCGGCGGAGGGGCTGGTGCGGGCGGTCAAGCTCTATCCCGCCGGGGCGACGACGAATTCGGCGAGCGGTGTGCGCGATATCGGCGCCGTCATGCCAGTGCTCGAGCGGATGGCGGCGATCGGGCTGCCGCTCTGCGTGCATGGCGAGGTGACCGACGCGGACGTCGACATCTTCGACCGGGAGGCGGTATTCGTCGAGCGGGTGCTGGCGCCGCTGATCGCGCGGCTGCCGGAGTTGCGCGTGGTGATGGAGCATGTGACGACGGCGGAGGGGGCGGAGTTCGTCGCGGCGGGCGGGCGATGCGTCGCCGGGACGCTGACGCCGCAGCATCTGATGCTGAACCGCAACGACATGCTGGTGGGCGGCGTGCGGCCGCATTACTACTGCCTGCCGATCCTGAAGCGAGAGCGGCATCGGCGCGCGCTGCGGGCGGCCGCGACGGCGGGCGACGGGCGGTTCTTTCTCGGGACGGATTCGGCGCCGCATACGGTGGCGACGAAGGAGGCGGCCTGCGGCTGCGCGGGGGTGTTCTCGGCGCCGGTGGCGCTGGCGTGCTATGCGCAGGTGTTCGAGGAGATGGGGGCGCTCGACCGGTTCGAGGCGTTCGCGAGCCTGAACGGGCCGGCATTCTACGGGCTGGCGCCGAACGAGGGGCGCATCACGCTGGAGCGGTCGGAGGCGGCGGTGGCGTATCCGGCGCGCATCGAGACGGAGGCGGGGCCGGTGGCGGTGTTCGATCCGGGGTTTGCGCTGCATTGGCGCGTGGTCGAAAAGGACGCGGCATGACATTTTGCGCAACTTCGGACGCCGAGATCGCGCGGCTTACGGCCCGGATGCTCTGGGAGGTCGAGGCCGTGCATTTCCGGCGGGGGGAGCCGTACATCTTCACGTCGGGGCTGGCCTCGCCGGTCTACATCGATTGCCGCAAGCTGATCTCCTATCCGCGGGTCCGGGCGGCACTGATGGATTTTTGCTGCGCGAAGCTGATGCGGGACGCGGGCTTCGAGGCGTTCGACGCCGTGGCGGGCGGCGAGACGGCGGGAATTCCGTTCGCGGCGTGGATCGCGGAGCGGCTGGGGCTGCCGATGCTCTATGTCCGCAAGAAGCCGAAGGGGTTCGGGCGGGACGCGCAGATCGAGGGGGTCATGCCCGACGGCGCACGCGTGTTGCTGGTCGAGGATCTGGCGACCGACGGCGGCTCGAAGGTGCGCTTCGCGGAAGCCATCCGCGCGGCGGGCGGCGTGGTCGCGCATACCTCGGTGGTGTTCTTCTACGGGATTTTCCCCGACAGCGAGGCGGCGCTGGCCGGGCACGGGCTGCGGCTGCATTATCTCGCGACCTGGCGCGACGTGCTGGCCGAGGCGCGGGCGGCGGGGCGGTTCGATGCGGCGACGCTGGGCGAGGTCGAGGCGTTTCTCGACGCGCCGCTCGCGTGGTCCGAGGAGCATGGCGGCGTGGACCGGCTGTCGGCGTGAGTGGGCGGTCGCGGCATTATGTCCGCGTGTGCGACATCGTCAAGGCATTGATATTGCATGATTTGATGTGGCCGAGTTTTTAGTGGCGGCCGCATCGCGCGGCGCGTGACGCGCGGATCTAGCCTCGATCACTCCGTCAGTTCGGTGGCGAGCGCGAAGGCGGTCAGTTCGGCTTCGACGAGGATGTAGATGTCGCCCGGCGGCGTCGCCATCGCCTTGGCCATCAGCAGCGGGTCGACGCCCATCGCGTCGAGATAGGCCATGACCTCGGCCTGGCCGCGCTGGACGTCCTCGATGGCGAGAAAGGCGGGCAGGACGGCGCTCTGGCCGAAATAGTGCTGGTGGACGCCGACCACGGCGCTGCGGCTGACGTGGCGCGCAACACCCGCGGCGAGGATGTAGGGGCAGGCGGAGAAGCAGGCGGCGTCCGGTGTGATGCGGGTCGCGATCCCGTCCGCGCGGAGGCGGCGGCCGATGACGAGCGCGTCGGCGACCGAGCCGCCGGGGGAATGCAGCGCCACGCTCGCCGGGGGCGACGCGAGGCTGTCGAGGTGATCGGCGAAGCGGGCGGCGTCGCCGGGCGCGATCTCGCCGGTCAGGACGAGCGCCGGGGCGCCGTCGAACTCGGTCGGGGTCCAGGTCAGGCGTGGGGGCGTGTCGCCGCTCGGAAAACCGGGGCCGGCGGGGGCGCGGCGCAGATCGGCGGGCGCGAAGCGGCGGGTCTGGTCGCCGGGGCGCACCGGCGCATCGAGGCCGGGTGCGGCGCCGCCGCCGGTGAAAAGGCCGGGCGCGATACGCTGGAGATCGCCGCCGACGATCGCCGCCGCGAGGGCGATCTGCGCGCCGAGCATCCAGCGGACGCCGCGCGCCGCGCCGGAGCCGTCGCGCCGGGCCGCGCGCCGAGGCGCGGCGGCGC
>JBBRUZ010000213.1:0-5329 GCA_038247355.1 Rhodobacterales bacterium | reverse complement strand
GCGTCGAACGGCGGGCTCGCGATCGGCTGCGACGCCCATTCGGCCCCCGGCAACCCGAGCATGCCGCCGAGCAGACCGTGGGCGGGCCGGCGTTCGAGCAGAACCGCCCCATCCGCGCGCACCGCCAGATAGGCGACGCCGAAGCGCACCGGTTTCGCGACCTTCACCGCCTTGCGCGGCAATTCGGCCGCGATCCCAAGCCTACGCCCGGCACAGGCCGCCCGCCACGGGCAGATCCCGCAGGTAGGGCGGCGGGGCGTGCATATCGTGGCGCCGAGGTCCATCACCGCCTGCGCATAGTCGCCGGGCCGCCCTTGCGGCGTCAGCCGGGCCGCGAGCTCGCGCAGCCGCGTTTTCGCCGGGCCGAGCGGCACGTCGACCGCATGGAGCCGCGCCATCACCCGCTCGACATTGCCGTCGAGCACGACGGACGGCCGCTGAAACGCGATCGCCGCCACCGCCGCCGCCGTGTAGGGCCCGACGCCGGGCAGGGTCAGCAACGCCGCCTCGTTGTCGGGAAACCGGCCACCGAGCTCCCACGCCACCTCCCGCGCGCAGGCGAGCAGGTTACGCGCGCGCGCGTAGTATCCGAGCCCCGCCCAGGCGGCCATGACCTCGCCGTCCTCCGCTGCCGCCAAATCCTCGACGCGCGGCCAGCGCGCCATGAACGCCTCGAAGTAGCCCTTCACGGCTGCGACCGTCGTCTGCTGGAGCATCACCTCCGACAGCCAGACCCGGTACGGATCAGCCGCGCCGCCCGACCCCGGCGGAACGCGCCAGGGCAGCCGCCGCGCCGCCCGGTCATACCAGGCGAGAATATCGCGCGACATCTGCTCCGGCGGGGCCTGACAAACGGCGACGTCGGGCATAGTGTCATCGAACGGTTGGGCTCTGGCGGGCATGCGGGAGGAGACTGGCATGAGCGGCGCGAATGGCAAGCCTGAACGGCGCGGTCGCGGTTTTCGTCAGGCCGGAGCGCTGATCGCCGCCCAGATCCGCGCGGCGGCCGTTCGGCGCGGCTATGTCGACGCCCGCCTCAAGGCGTTGTGGGCGGAAATAGGCGGCTCCGACATCGCGCGTCTCGCGCATCCGGTCAGGCTCGCGCCGGCTCGCGGACCGGCGGGCGGCCTGCTGACGCTCGGCGTGCTCGGCGCGAACGGCCCGCAGGTCCAGATGCTGTTGCCGACGATCCGCGAGCGGATCAATGCGGCGCTGGGACCGGGAACGGTCGGGCGCATCCAGATCACCCAGGCCGCCGGCGAACGCGTCGCGCCCGCGCCTGTCACCGGTCCGGCCCCGACGCCCGAACCGCCGGACATCGCCGCGCTGGAGGCGCCGCTATCAAGCATAGGTGATGCGGAATTGCGCGCCGCCTTGGAGACATTGGCGCGAAACGTGATACTTCGTTGCCGCAATTCCGACGCCAAGGGGATCTGAACCATGACACCGACGCTGACCCGCCGCTCGATCATGCTCGCCGGAGCGCTCGGCCTGGCCGGCCTCGCCGCCCCCGTCGCGGCGCAGGAGGCGCGCGAAGTCGTCGAGATGAGCTTCGGATCGCCGGACGCGCCGGTGACGCTGATCGAATACGCGTCGCTGACCTGTCCGCACTGCGCCGACTTTCACACCACCGTGCTGCCGCAGATCAAGTCGGAGTATGTCGACACCGGCCAGGTGCGCGTCGTCTACCGCGAGGTGTTCTTTGATCGCCCCAGCCTCTGGGGCGCGATGATCGCCCGCTGCGCCGGGACGGACCAGTACTTCGGGGTGATCGATCTGCTCTTTCGCAATCAGGCGAAATGGTCGCAGGCGGCCGACGCGGCGGGGGTCGTCGCGGAGTTGCAGTCGATCGGCCGGCAGGCCGGCATGACCGACGACGCGATGAACGCCTGCCTTCAGGACGCGGATTTCGCGCAGGCGCTGGTCACCGAATTCCAGAAGAACGCCACTGCGGACGACGTGCAGGCCACGCCGTCGTTCGTGCTCAACGGCGAAAAGGTCGAGAACATGCCTTGGCCCGACTTCAAGGCGCGGATCGACGCCGCATTGGGCACCTGACGCGCACCGGATACGCGGTCAGATCTCCGCGAGCATCTTCTCGCCGGCGCTGGTTTCGCATTCCCCCGGGCTTGCCTCGACGTTGAGCACGGTGACGACGCCGTCCTCGACCAGCATCGCGTAGCGCTTCGAGCGGGCGATCAGGCCGACGGGCGGCGCGGTGAAGTCCATGCCGATGGCCGCCGTGAAGTCCGAGCCGGCGTCGGCGAGCATCCGGATGCCCACACCGGTCGCACCGGTCGCTTCGCCCCAGGCCTTCAGCACGAACGGGTCGTTGACCGAAACGCAGACGATCTCCTCCACGCCCTTCTCGGCCAGCGCCGCCGCGTTGCGGACGAACGACGGGACGTGCGCGGAGTGGCAGGTGGGCGTGAACGCGCCCGGCACCGCGAACAGCACAACCTTGCGGCCCTTGAACAGTTCGTCGGTCGAGACGGCTGCCGGACCGTTCGCGCCGAGTTCGATGAAGGACGCGACGGGAAGCCGGTCGCCGGTGGAAAGCGTCATGCCGTTCGCCTTTTCTGATGGTTGCAGCCCGCGGTGACGAAGATATAGACGAGGCTGTCCGAAAGGCCAGAGCGGGACGGGGACGGAATGGATCTGACGGACGCGCGGATCGTCGTGGTGGGGGCGGGCCAGGCGGGCGCTGCGCTCGTCGCGCGGCTCCGGGCGCTCGGTCATGTCGGGCCGCTGACGCTGCTCGGCGACGAACCCGACCCACCCTACCAGCGCCCGCCGCTGTCCAAGGCGTATCTGAAGGGCGAAATGGCGCGCGAGCGGCTGCATCTGCGGCCGGCGAGCTTTTACGCCGGCGAACGGATCGACCTCGTCACCGGTGCGCGCGCAGTCGCGATCGACCGCGGCGCGCGCGAGGTCTCGCTGGCGGACGGGCGACGCGTCGGCTATGACCGGCTCGCCTTGACGACCGGGGCGACGCCGCGCCAGCTGCCGGCGGCGATGGGCGGCGCGCTCGCCGGCGTGCTGACCATGCGCGGCCTCGCCGACGCCGATGCGCTGGCCGCGCGCCTCGCACCCGGCGCGCGCGCGCTGGTCGTCGGCGGCGGGTACATCGGGCTCGAGGCGGCGGCGGTGCTGGTGTCGGCCGGGCTGTCGGTGACGCTGGTCGAGGCGGCGGAGCGCATCCTCGCGCGGGTCGCGGCGCCGGCGACGTCGGATTATTTTCGCGACCTGCATCGCGGCCACGGCGTCGATCTGCGCGAGGCCGCCGGGCTGCTGCGGCTGATCGGTCCGGACCGGGTGCGCGGCGCGGCGCTGGCCGACGGGGCCGAGGTCGGCGTCGATCTGGCGCTGGTCGGGATCGGCGTCGTGCCCGAGACGGCGCTCGCCGAGGCCGCCGGTCTGGAGGTCGCGGACGGCGTGCGCGTCGATGTCCGGGGCGCGACGTCCGACCCCTACATCTTCGCGGCCGGGGATTGCGCGTCGTTTCCGCACGAAGGCCGCATGATCAGGCTCGAGAGCGTGCCGCATGCGATCGACCACGCCGAAGCGGTCGCCGCGTCGATGCTGGGCGCGGAGGAGGGCTATGTCGCGCACCCGTGGTTCTGGTCGGATCAGTACGACGTGAAGCTCCAGATCGCGGGGCTGAACGCCGGCTGGGACCGAACGGCGACGCGGGCGGGCGCGCGGCCGGGCAGCCAATCGGTCTGGTACTTCGCCGGGCGGCGCCTGCTGGCGGTCGATGCGATGAACGACGCGAGGGCCTACATGACGGCCAAGCGATGGATCGAAGCGGGCGCATCGCCGGACTGTGACGCGGTCGCGAATGCGGACCTCGATCTGAAGACGCTGGTCTGATGCGGATCATCGCCGGCGCGATGCGGGGGTTGCGGCTGGCGGAGCTCGGGGACGGGGACTCGGCGGCGGCGTTGCGCCCGACCTCGGACCGAGTGCGCGAAGCGGTGTTCAATCTGCTCGCCCACGGCGGCTACGCGGCGCCGCCCGCGCCGATCGACATGCGCGTGCTCGATCTGTTTTCCGGCACCGGGGCGCTCGGCCTCGAGGCGCTGTCGCGCGGTGCGGCGGTCGCCACGTTCGTCGAGAACGGCCGGGCGGCGCTGGGGCTGCTTCGCGACAACGTCGCGCGCGGGCGGGCGGGCGCCGCGGCGACGGTTCTCGAGCGCGATGCGACGCGGCTGGGACGACGGACGGATGCAGCCTTCGATCTGGTGTTTCTCGATCCGCCCTATGCGCGGGGCCTCGGCGAACGGGCCATCGCATCGGCCGTCGCCGGCGGTTGGCTCGCGCCGGGCGCGCTGGTGGTCTGGGAAGAGGGCGCGGCGATGTCCGCGCCCGCCGGGTTGACCCCGCTCGACGCGCGGCGGTATGGGAGCAGCATGATCTCCCTCTTTCGCCACGATCCCGTTTGACGCAGACCCGCATGACGGAGGCGCGACGTCTGCTGGCCGAGGTCTTCGGGTTTCCCGATTTTCGTCCGGGCCAGGAGGAGATCGTCTCGGCCGTCGAAGCGGGGCGCGATGTGCTGGCCATCATGCCGACCGGCGGGGGCAAGTCGCTGCTGTTCCAGTTGCCCGCGCTGACGCGACCGGGGGTGACGCTGGTGATCTCGCCGCTGATCGCGCTGATGCGCGATCAGGTGCGGGGGTTGCAGGCGGTCGGGGTCTGCACCGGGGCGCTGACGTCCCAGAGCACCGCCGAAGAGACGGACGCGACGTTCCGGGCGCTCGACGACGGCCGGCTCCGGCTGCTCTACATGGCGCCCGAGCGACTGGCCGCGGCGGGAATGGTCGGGCTGTTGCGCCGGATCGGAGTGCGCACGATCGCGGTGGACGAGGCGCACTGCGTCAGTCAGTGGGGCCATGACTTCCGCCCCGACTACTTGCGAATCGGCGAGTTGCGGGCGTCGCTGGGGAGCATCCAGACGGTCGCGCTAACCGCGACGGCGGACGCCGAGACCCGTGCGGAGATCGTCACGCGGCTGTTCGGCGGACATGCGCCGGACACCTACCTGCGCGGCTTCGATCGCCCGAACCTGTATCTGGCGTTTCAGGCCAAGGACGGCCCGCGGCGCCAGCTGACGGATTTCGTCGCCGCGAGGCGAGGGCGGTCGGGGATCGTCTATTGCTCAAGCCGGGCCAAGACCGAGACGCTGGCGCAGGCGTTCACGGCCGCCGGCCACCTCGCGCTCGCCTATCACGCCGGGATGGACCCGGGCGACCGGCGCCACGCGGAGACGCGGTTCCAGCGCGAGGACGGGCTGATCGTCTGCGCCACGATCGCGTTCGGGATGGGC
>JBBRUZ010000212.1:0-5345 GCA_038247355.1 Rhodobacterales bacterium | reverse complement strand
GCCTTTCTTTCCGTGCGACTGCGCGGCCTTGTCCTTGCCGTCGTCGCCTTCGGAGTCTTCCTCCACTTCGCCCGTGGCGATCTTCAACACCAGGACGGCGTTGGCGATCACGTCGGCGGGACGCTTCTCGCCTTTGGGTCCTTTAGGCATCGTCGGCCTCCTCGATAGCGGGATGCAGAGCGCCTGCGTCTCTCAGGACCTTCGCAAGCTTGCCGAACAGGTTGGGGTGCCCTCGCTTGCTATCCGGGTTGTCACTCACTGTCGTATGGAAGCCCGGCACGTCCTTGGCGGTCAGGTGGATTTGTCCCGTCTCTTGGTTGAGCCAGACCCCCACCTGTAGATAGACGCTGTTGCCTTGCTTGCTGACTTCGACCGCCATGCGCGCTCATCCCATGCTTCACGCCAAGCATATAGGAGGCGAGGGGCATGCGCGATAGGCCGGCGCGGAGCACCGTCAGGCGTGCCAGATTTCAAACTGAGGCACTACCGGGCGACGAGGTTGTGGTGGCCGCGAACTTTGCCCATGAGACGCGCGGGGTCAAATGCATCGGCTTCCGGGCGCCGGGCAGCCGGCGGCTGCGGCGCGACACCGACTGGGCGGGATACAGCGACGGTTCCGGCGGGGTTCGCGAGCCATGACGTCGGAGCGGTGGAGGGCGCGTGCGACGGCCTGCCCCGGTCGGCCGAGGTCGGTGTCGGCGGCCACAGCCCGCTCGTGTTCTCGCAGGGCCGTTGAGGCGCGGGAGCGAAACCCGTCACCGCAGCACGATCGGTCACAGATCGGCGGCGGGCTGGAAGGCGAAGAACACCCCGCCCGACCAGACGCCGAACTGCGGCACGCCTTCCACAGCATGAACGACGCCGAGATCGACGAGGCGGTAGAAGCTCTTGCGGTCGATGCGCGCCTCGAGGTTGCGGCGGATCAGCACATAGGGCGCGGGCTCACCGCTGCCCGGGCGGGGCGCCATGCGGATCGGATGCGCCGGTCCCGCCTCGGCTTCGTCGTCGCTCTGCGTGACGAAGGTCAGCGCCTGTTCGGTCCCGACGCCGTGTGCGGTGAAATCGACCGCGACGAACGGCGCGTCCTCGACGGTGATCCCCACCTTTTCCACCGGCGTGACGAGAAAGTAACGATCGCCCTCGCGCTTCAGGATCGAGGAAAACAGCTTGACCAGCGGTTGTCGGCCGATCGGCGTTCCGAGATAGAACCAGGTCCCGTCGCGGGCGATCCGCATGTCGAGATCGCCGCAGAACGGCGGGTCCCAAAGATGCACGGGCGGCGGACCGCGCCGCGCCGCGCCGCGCACGGCCGAGGCGAGCGTCTCGGCCGACGGTCCGCTGTCCGGTTTGTGATCCATGTTAGGCATTGTCGAAGGGCGCCACCGCGTTATGCTCGTTAGATAGATAGCCATGGCCCCTCCGGCAATGGCGCCCCCCCGCCCGGAGGCAGCGCATATGACTGACATCGAAGACCTGATGCCCCAGATCGAAGCTTCCGGCGAGCGGCTGGCCCGCGCCCGCGAAATGATCGGGCGGCGCATAATCGGCCAGGAGGCGGTGGTCGAGCAGGTGCTGATCGCCATCCTTTGCGGCGGCCACGGTCTGCTCGTCGGCGCGCCGGGCCTCGCCAAGACGCGGCTGGTCGAGACGCTGGGCGTCGTGCTCGGACTGGTGGCGCACCGCATCCAGTTCACGCCCGACCTGATGCCTGCGGACATTCTCGGCGCCGAAGTGCTGGAGACCGGGCCCGACGGCAGCCGGGCGTTCCGCTTCATCGACGGTCCGATCTTCTGTCAGTTGCTGATGGGCGACGAGATCAACCGCGCCAGTCCGCGCACCCAGTCGGCCCTGCTGCAGGCGATGCAGGAGCACGAGGTCTCGGTCGCGGGACAGCGCCGCCGCCTGCCGCGACCGTTCCATGTGCTGGCGACCCAGAACCCGATCGAGCAGGAAGGAACTTATCCGCTGCCCGAGGCGCAGCTCGACCGATTCCTGCTGCAGATCGACGTCGATTATCCCGATCGCGACGCGGAGCGCCGGATCGTGCTGGCGACGACCGGCATCGAGGACGCAAAGGCCGAGCCGGTGTTCAACGCCGAGAGCCTGATGGCCGCCCAGAAGCTGGTGCGGCGCCTGCCAGTTGGCGAGGCGGTGCTCGAGCGCATCCTCGATCTGGTGCGCGCCGCGCGGCCGGGCGGCGCCGACGCGCATCCGAGCGTGGTCAACGCGGTCAGCTGGGGTCCGGGACCGCGGGCGGCGCAGGCGCTGATGATGGCTATCCGCGCGCGGGCGCTGATCCAGGGCCGGCTGGTCCCGGGCGTCGAGGACGTGGCGGCGCTCGCGCATCCGGTGCTGATCCACCGCATGGCGCTCGGGTTCGCGGCGCGCGCCGAAGGTCAGACGCTTGATGCGCTGATCGCCCGGCTGACCGAAGACGTGACGGGCGTCGAGGCGGCGGCGTGAGCCTCGCGCCCCTGCGCGGGCCGAACAAGCCGCAGGGGCCGGTCGGGCTTCGTCGTGACGCCGAGAAGATCGCCGGTGCGTTGCCGCCGCTGCTCGCAGAGGCCGAACTGCTGGCGGCGACGGTGGCGATGGGAGTGCACGGACGGCGGCGCGCCGGGCATGGCGAAAATTTCTGGCAGTATAGGCAGGCGGTTCCCGGCGATCCGCGCACGATGATCGACTGGCGCCGCTCCGGGCGCTCCGACGCGCAATTCATCCGCGAAATGGAGTGGGAGGCGGCGCAGACGGTCAGCATCTGGGTCGATGACGCGCAGTCCATGGACTATCGCGGCCCCGACAGCCCGCGCTCCAAGCGCGAACGCGCGGGTCTGATCGCGCTCGCGCTTTCGGTGCTGATGACCGGGGCCGGGGAGCGGATCGCGCTGATGGGCGGGCCGGCGGCGCAGCCGCGCGGCGGTCGGGCGCAGCTGAACCGCATGGCGCTCGCGCTGGCGGGAGATCCGCCCGAGGATCGCCCCGACTACGGCGCGCCGCCGTCAGACCGGATGATCCGCGGCGGGCGCGCGCTGTTCCTGTCGGATTTCCTCGGCGATCTCGACGCCATGACGCCAGCGCTGGCGCATGCCGCAGACTTGGGAGTGCGCGGCGCGTTCGTGCAGGTCCTCGATGAAAGCGAGGAGGCGTTCCCGTTTGACGGGCGGCTGATCTTCGAAAGCATGGGCGGCGGCACGCGCTTCGAGACACAGCGGGCGCGCGCGCTCCAGGAGGCCTACAAGGCGCGGCTCGCGGCGCGCCGCGCGGCGTTGACCATGCTGGCGTCGCGGCTCGGCTGGCGCGTGCTGTTCCATCGCACGAGCCAGAGCCCGCGCTCGGCGCTGTTGTGGCTCTATATGGCGATCGGGGACGGGCGAGGATGACCCCATGACGCTCGGTCCGATCGCGTTCCTCGCACCCTGGCTGCTCGCAGCACTCGTCGTGCTGCCCGCGCTGTGGTGGTTGTTGCGGGCGGTTCCGCCTTCGCCCTCGCGCAGGGCCTTTCCTGGTGTGCGGCTGCTGCTCGGCCTGCGCGATCCCGAGCGCATCCCGGACCGCACGCCGTGGTGGCTGCTGCTGTTGCGGATGCTGGCGCTCGCGGCGGCGATCCTCGCGTTCTCGGGGCCGGTTCTGAACCCGCGCGTCGGAAACTCCGATGGGCCGCTGGTCGTGCTGCTGGACGGCGGATGGGCCGATGCGCCCGACTGGGCCGCGCGGGTCAGCCGGATCGGCTCCGCGCTGGAAGAAGCCGCGCGCGACGGGCGACCGGTCGCCGTGCTGTCGATGGCGATGCCGCCGCCGGTTGACGGCGACATGCCGTTGCGCGCGGCGCAGGACTGGACGGCGCGGCTCCCCGGACTCGCGCCGCGCGCCTGGGCGCCCGACCGCGACGTCTGGGCCGCATGGTTCGCGGGCGCCGGCGCGGCGTTCGAGACGCTGTGGCTGACCGACGGCATCGGCCATGGCGGCGAGGCCGAACTGGCGGCAGTGTTGCTGGCGCGCGGGCCGGTGACGCTCGTAGCACCGCGGCGCGAGGCGCTCGCCCTCACCCCGCCACGGCTCGAGGACGGCGAGCTGATCGTGACGGCGCTTCGCCCGCAAGGCGCAGCCTCGCTCGCCTTCGCGATGACGGCGATCGGACCCGATCCGAACGGCGTCGAACGGTCGCTGGGGGCGGCCTCCGCCGTATTCGCGCCCGGGGCGACGGCGATCGACGTGGCGCTCGACCTGCCGATCGAACTTCGCAACCGCGTCAGCCGCGTCGCGCTGACCGAGGCGCGGTCGGCGGCCGGCGTCGTGCTCGCCGACGACAGTGTGCGGCGGCGCAAGGTCGGGCTGTTGTCGGGTCGGGCCGGGAGCGAGGCGCAGGATCTGATCGATCCGCTCCACTACCTGCGCAACGCGCTCGAGCCGTTCGCCGAGCTGATCGAGGCGCCGCTGGCGGACATGCTCGCGGCGTCGCCCGAGGTGCTGGTGCTCGCCGATGTCGGCGGGTTCAGCGAGGGTGAGGATGCCGCGCTGGGCGCATGGGTCGAGGGCGGCGGACTGCTGCTGCGTTTCGCAGGACCGCGGCTGGCGGCGTCAGGGGCTGGGCAACTCGAAGCCGATCCCCTGCTCCCGGTGCGATTGCGCGCCGGCGGCCGAAGCATCGGCGGCGCGATGTCATGGGGCGCGCCGCGCCGGCTGCAGCCATTTCCCGAGAACAGCCCCTTCGCCGGGCTGGCGCTTCCCGAGGACGTCGAGGTTTCAGCGCAGGTGATGGCGCAGCCCGATCCCGACCTGCCCGACCGGGTGCTCGCCAGCCTCGAGGACGGGACGCCGCTGGTCACGGCTGCGCCCCGGGGCGAAGGCCGGGTGGTGCTCGTGCACGTGACGGCGAACGCCGATTGGTCGAACCTGCCGCTGTCGGGCCTGTTCGTGCGGATGCTCGAGCGGTTAACACAGAGCGCAGGGGGTCTCGGCTCGGACGGCGCGGCGCTCGAGGGCGCCACCTGGACGCCGCTGCAGGTTCTCAACGGCTTCGGGGATCTCGGCCCGCCCAGCATGATCGCAGGCGTTCCCGGCGAACGTCTGGCGTCCGCCCCGCCGTCCGCCGAGATGCCGCCCGGCGTCTACGCGAGCGGCGAGCGACGCGCCGCGGTGAACGTCCTGCGCACCGGCGACGCGCTCGCGCCGCTTGCGGCGCTGCCTGCGGGCGTGACGATCGAGGCGCTCGACCGCGCCGAGGAGACGCGGCTGGGGCCGTGGCTGATTGCACTCGCCCTCGGCCTGCTCGCGATCGACGTCCTCGCCACGCTGGCGTTGTCGGGCAGGCTCGGGGCCGGTCGCGCGACCGGCCGCCGCGCGGC
>JBBRUZ010000211.1:0-5356 GCA_038247355.1 Rhodobacterales bacterium | reverse complement strand
CCCCCGCCGTCACGCGGCCGCCAGCGGCGTGACGATGACCGACAGAAACACCGCCGGCAACCGCCGCAACTCCAGCGGTCCGTGCGGGATGTTCGCGTCAAAGAACAGGCTGTCGCCGGGCTCCATTCGATAGGTCCGGTCGCCGTGGGTGTAAACCACGACGCCCTCGAGCATGTAGAGAAACTCGATCCCCTCGTGCTGGAAGATCGGATAGGCGTCCGAGTCTGCGTCGAGCGTGATCAGGTAGGGCTCCACCCCGACCTCCGGGCGCAGGCCATGCCCGAGCAACTGATACCGATGCCCCTTGGCCGAGCCGCGCCGCTCGATCGTCAGGCCCATCCCCGCCTTCACGAACGTCGCCTCGGATTTCGCGTCGAACCTGGTGAAGAAGCTCGCGAGCGGCATGTTGAGCGCCTGCGCCACCGCGTTCAGCGTGGCCAGCGACGGCGAGGTCTGGCCGTTCTCGACCTTCGACAGCATCCCCGCCGAAACGCCCGCGGCCGCCGCGAGATCGCTCAGTTTCATACCCAGCGCCGTGCGCAGAGCCCGCACCTGCGCGCCCACCATGCGCTCGAGCGGCCGGGGATCGGGAGGATCGTCCATGCTCCGCTCCTGGGGCCTCAGGCGTCGGCGCCGTCCGCGGCCTTCTCGGGCAGCGCATAGCGCTGGAACAGCGGCGTCTGCGCCAGCACGAACACCAGATTCGCCGCCGGCAGCACGAATGTGCGGAAGTTCACCCAGACGTCTGTGCCCCAGCCCCGCCAGACCACCTCGTTGACGATCGCCAGAATGACATAGAACACCACGAAACGCCGGGTGAACTTGAGCCATCCGATCGTCTGCATCGGGATCAGCTCGTCCATCAGATACTTCAGATAGCTCTGTCCGCGCAGCAGACCGAAAGCGAGGATGCCGGCGAACAGCGTGTAGAGGATCGTCGGCTTCATCTTCACGAACGTGTCGTCGCGAAGGATCAGCGTCAGCCCGCCGAACACCGTCACCACCACCGCCGTGATCACCGCCATCTTGGGCAGCTTGCGCGTCAGCGCGTAGCTGAGCGCCAGCGTCGCGAGGATCGCCGGCACGAAGACCGCCGTGGCGAACAGGATCTGTTCGAGCTGCCGCTCCGCCGCCTCCAGCCCCTCGGGCGCCGGCGCCAACCGGTACGCAAGGAAGAAGATCGCGATCGGCCCGATTTCCAGGGCGAGTTTCAGCAGCGGATGGATGGTGCGCTCGGTCATCAGCCTCACATAGCCCCCCGCTCAGCCGAATTCCACTATCACCGCGCCGAGCGCGATCAGGACCACGAGAGCGCCGCGCTGTGGTCCGACGCGCTCGTGCAGAAAGAACCAGCCGATCAGCGCCGCGAACACCACCGAGGTCTCGCGCAGCACCGCCGCCTCGCCGACCTTGTCGAGCCGGGTGGCGAGCATCACCGCGCCGAAGCTGACGAACGCGATCCAGGCGCCGGCGAACCCCCGCCGCAGCAGCGGTCCGAGCGCCGGCGGATCGATCATATGCGCGAAGCGCCACAGCGCGATTGCGGGAAAATCCACCGCGGTGACGAAAAAGAACCAGGCGAGAAACGTGAACGGGTTCGGCGTCGCGCGGATACCGTAGGCGTCATAGGTCGTGTAGACCGCCACGCTGAGCCCCGCCAGCAGCGCTATCCCCAGCCCCGCGCGCAGATCGCCCCGTCCCGCGACGACCCCGCGCAGGTTGAACCACGCCAGCGCCAGGATGCTCCCCGACAGCAGCACCACGCCCGACCATTGCGCCAGCGAGTAGTCCTCGTCAAACACCACCGCCGCGAAGGCCACCGTCGCGAGCGGCCCCGTGCCGCGCACCACCGGATAGACGACCGTATAGGCGGCGCGGCTGTAGGCCATCGCCATCAGCACCTTGTAGACGAAGTGGATCGCGAGCGCGCCGAGCAGCAGTCCCCAGACCCGCCCCTCGGGCCAGGGCACGACGAACAGCGCCACCGGCGCGGACAGCACAAAGATCCACGCGTCGATCGCGCCCCGCGTCAGCCACGGATCGTGCCGCCCCTTCTGCAGCGCGCCGAACACCGCATGCGCCACCGCCGCCAGCAACGCCAGTCCCATCGCGACGCGCCGCCCGTCGGGCGTCCCCTCGATCGACGCCAGCCACTCGATCACCCGTCGAGGCCGGTCAACGCGCGGGCGAACTCCTCCGGGTCGAAGGGGGCGAGGTCGTCGATCGCCTCGCCGACGCCGATCGCGTGGATCGGCAACCCGAAGCGGTCGGCGAGCGCCACCAGCACGCCGCCCTTCGCCGTGCCGTCGAGCTTGGTCATCACGAGGCCCGTCACGTCGGCGATCTTGCGGAAGATCTCGACCTGGCTCAGCGCGTTCTGCCCGGTGCAGGCGTCGAGCACCAGCAGCGTGTTGTGCGGCGCGTCCGGATCGCGCTTGCGGATGACCCGCACGATCTTCGCCAGCTCCTGCATCAGATCCTCGCGGTTCTGCAACCGCCCCGCTGTGTCGATCAGCAGCAGGTCCGCGCCCTCCGCCTCGGCGCGGCCCATCGCGTCCCATGCGAGGCTGGCGGGGTCCGAGCCCTGCGCCGCGGTCCTCACCGGCACGCCAGCGCGGGTCCCCCAGATCTGGAGCTGCTCGACGGCCGCCGCGCGAAAGGTGTCGCCGGCGGCGATAATCACCGACTTGTCCGCCGCCTTGAACTGGCTCGCGAGCTTGCCGATCGTCGTGGTCTTTCCCGAGCCGTTGACGCCCACGACCAGCACAACCTGCGGGCGCTTGGGGTAGATCGGCATCGGCCGCGCGACCGGCTCGAGGATCGCCGCGATCTCGGCCGTCAGCGCCTCCTTGATCTCGCGCGCGCCCAGGCGGCGCCCGAACCGGCCCTCCGCCATCCGGGCCGCGACCTTCAGCGACGTGTCGACCCCCATGTCGGCGGCGATCAGCAGCTCTTCGAGGCTCTCGAGCATGTCGTCGTCGAGCACGCGCCCCTTCTCGCCGCCGAAAAGCCGGCCCACCAGTCCGGGCCGCAGCGCGGGCTCGCCCTCGGACGCCGGTGCGGGACCGGCCTGCGCCGCCTCCCGCGCGGGCGCGCGTTCCGGCGCGGTTTCCGTCGGCGGCGGCGGCGAGGCCGAGGCCTCGTCGAGGATCGCGCCCAGCCCCTCGTCGATTTTCGAGGAGGACTTGAACAGCCGCTCCTTGAGTTTCTGGAAGAACGCCATGCCGACTTCGCCCCCGTTCGCTGGCCTCCGACTAGACCGTCCCGGCCCCGGATGCAAACCGCCCCCGCGCCGAACCATCGTCGCGATCGGCCGCCGCCCCGGTCACGCCGAGCGATTTCTCGCTTGAAAGGGGAACGTCCGAGCGCCGGAAGGGTTGTCGTGGCGCTTGCAGCACATCGGAGGGAACGAAATGGAACAGCTTCTCGCCATCGTGGTCTTTGGAGTTCTCGCGGCGCTCACCGTCTTCGGCTACGTCGCCGGCGAACGCGCCGCGCGTGATCGCGCGCGCTCCTCCGCGCGGTCCGACACGACGAAAACGGGCGCGGAGCGCCCATCCCCCCGTCCTGGCGCATGACCGCAGTCAGCCGCACCCGCATGACCGGGACCGCTGCGGTGCGGGGCGCGCCCGGAGGACGCGGCGGCCGCATGCAGCGTCGCGCGTTGGATCGCCGCGTTAGCGCGACATCTTCCAGAGCTTTTCGGCGATCTCGAACATTTCCTGCGGCGTAGTCGCCGGGGCGTTCGGCCCCCGCACCCCCCCACCTAGAGCGGTCGTCGCGCGCCGGTTCGAGCGGCGACGGTTCTCGGCGCGCGGAACCGGGCGATGAAGAACCCGTCGCCGCAGTCGATCGGGCTCAGCCGGCGCGAAGGTTCGGCGCGCCAGTCCGGATGGCGGGCGGCGAACGCCGCGGCGCGCCCCTCGTTCTCCGCCGCGAGCAGCGAGCAGGTGGCGTAAACCAGCACCCCGCCGGGTTTCGCGTGCGCGGCGGCCGCGTCGAGGATTGCGTCCTGCAGCGGCGGGAACGCAGCGATCTCCGCGGACGTCACGCGCCACTTGCCGTCGGGCTTGCGCCGCCAGGCCCCGGTGCCCGAACACGGCGCATCGACCAGCACGACGTCGCAAGCCGGCCCGAGCGCATCGAGCTCGAAGGGCCCGAGGATGCGGACCGCTGCGCCGGCCCGGCGGGCGCGCTCGGGCAGGTCCGCCATGCGTCGCGGGTTCACGTCCCACGCGAGCAACGGGCCGCGACCCTCCATCGCCGCCGCGAGCGCGAGCGCCTTGCCGCCGCCCCCGGCGCAATAGTCGAGGACTGTCATGCCGGGCTTCGCGCCGGCCAGCGTGGCGACGAGCTGGCTCGAGACGTCCTGCAGCTCCACCATGCCTTGGGTGTAGGCGCGGCTGGCGGCCAGGGCGCGGGGGTTCTCGACGACGCGCAGCGCGTTCGGCGCCAGCGGATGCGGCGCGGTTCCGACGCCGTCGCGGGCGAGCGCGACGATTGCGGCGCCCGGCGTCGTCTTCAGCGTGTTGACGCGCAGATCGACCGGCGCGCGCATCTGCATCGCACCGAGCACCGGCTCGAAATCGGGACCGAGCGACGCGCGCAGGTCCGCATCGAGGAAATCGGGATAATCGAGCCGCACCGGGTCGGGAGCGGCGGCGGGCGTCGCCGTCAGGCGGGCGTGCTCGTCGGCGGACAGAGGCGCGGGGTCGAAGCCGGTCCCCGTGCACAGCGCGTCGAAATCGGCCCCCTCCTCGGCCGCCTGCGCCAGCACGATGCCGCGTCCCGTCTCCGCGCCGCCGCGCCACGCGAGCGAGCGGCGGCGGCGCAGGCCGTCGAACACGAGGTCGCGCACCGCGGCGCGATCCTTCGAGCCCGCAAACCGGCTGGCCCGCGCCCAGCGCGTCAGCGCCCGTTCGGCGGGTTCGCCGGCGATCACGGCGTCGAGCAGGTCGATGGCGGCGGAGAGGCGGGCGGCGGGGGTCATCGGCGGTGGATGTGCCCGTTTCGCCACCGCGTTGCAAGCGACCGCTCGTTCGGCCCGGCGTCGATGGACGACGGATCGCGCGCCAGGCGTCGACGCCGCAGGGCCGTCAGTCGGGGAAGCTGCGGCTGCTGCGGATCTGCTCCCAGGCCCAGACGACTTCGGTCAGGCGGGCCTCGTCGTCGCGCTTGCCGCCGTTCATGTCGGGATGGAGATCCTTTACCAGCGCCTTGTAGATCTGGCGGATCTCGGTCTTGGTCTGGGTGTCGTGGGCGTCGAGTATCTCCAGCGCCTTGCGCTCGGTCGGGGCAAGGCGGCGCTGCGCCCGGGCGCCGCCGCGCGCGCCGCCGGGATTGAGCGTCCCCTTGT
>JBBRUZ010000210.1:0-5413 GCA_038247355.1 Rhodobacterales bacterium | reverse complement strand
TCCTCGGGGTCCAGAAAGTCGCGCGCTTGCAGTTTCGTCGTCGAATGCAGACAATATCGCCAAGGTTATTCATCCGCAAAGATCACCAGACAAAGACACCGTATTCAACGCGACCAATCGGCTCAGGCAGGCCAATTGGGGAGTCGGGGTGTATCTCCGGCATCACGGCCGTCGAGGACAGGAAAGGGGACAGATTAGTAGCTTGTTATGCAAGTGCTACGCCTCGGTGGACGGGATCAGAAGCCATGCCGACCCAGTTCCGTCGCGATGCGCGCACGGGAAGGCAAGTCGCGCGTCGGAAAGGCCGCAAAATAGTTTGCCGCTGTGGCGCCCGGCTTGAGCTGGCGGACCTTCTGGCGCCAACGGGCAGCCTGGTCGTGCCGGCCTGCGAGCCCGTTTGCCGCGAGCGCGATCATGGCGATGAGATAGTGGGCCCCGGGCGTCGTGGCTGCGGTCCGCCCGGCGAGCAGCGGCCTGATCGTCCTCCTGCTGGAAGAGCATCTGCGCACGGACACCGGGAATGGCGTGGAGCAGCGGGTCGAGCGGACTGAGATGCAGCGCGGTGTCCAGAGCGGCGAGCGTCGCAGCCGCATTGCCCGTCAGCATCTCGGTAAAGGCCGCAGCGTAGAACCCTTGCGCATAGTTGGGGTTCAGCGCGGTTGCGCGCGCCAACCAGTCGGCGGCGACTTCGGGTTCATCTGTCAACCAGAACGACCGGCCCATGGTGAAGTTTGCGAACGGGTCGCGGGCGTCTATCTCCAGGCTGCGTTCGGCGTGACGCCGCGCATTGCGCGACGCCGACGCCGGATCGGGGGTCAGGCGCAGGAAGGCGTCGAGAAAGCTGGTGAACGAAAGTCCCGCATGCGCACGCGCGAACTGCGGATCCGCCCTGACCGCCTGTTCGAAACAGACCTGGGCAAGTGCCGTGTCGGCAGCCGTGAACCGGTAGAGATGACCGAGCCCGATATGATAATGGGCCCAGGGATCCAGCTGGGCGGGATCGATCAGTCGCGCGAGGCGCGCCTCGTTGAAGGGAATGTGGCTCTCCAACGCCGCAACCAGATGCGCAACGATGCGCGCCCTCAGGTCGCCGATCTCATCGACAGGCGCGACGAGGTCGGGTCTCTCGATGTTCCCGGACAGAACGTAGCGCGCCATCAGCGCCATCGACACCAGATCGAGATCGGCGGCGACCTGTTGGAGGCGGAGGGACGAGCCACGCGCGATGACCTCAAGCCATCGAAGCCGCGACAATGCCTCGATGATCTCGTCCTTCGTCACCATGTGATCGCGGTTTCGGACAAGATGAATCAGCAGGGAAAGCACCTGCGGCTCCAGCCGCACCGGCTCTCCGCAGCGGCTGAGCTGAAATCGCTCCGGGTCGAATCGAAAGTCTCCGAATTACGAAGTCATGGGGGAGCATACTGCACAATCGCTGCCTTCTACAGGAATTCATCAGAACTCCGTCAAGCTTGCCCGAAGCGAATCCCTCAGGGTCAACGAGCGCGATGACGCTGGCCTCGGAACTTCAAAGGAGGAAACGGAGAGAACGATGCAAGAGAATGCGATAGAAACAAGACGGCTCGAAACGCCTGATCAACTCCTGGACATGAAAGATCGCGGGGGCATCTGCATCGTCAGGATGGCCGATGGCAGCGCAGGAATGCATGCGATCCCTGCACCCGGCTGGACTTGGGAGACTGACGAAAAGCCGCTGCTCGGCTCGCCCGAATCGTGCCCCGGTCGAGCGGCGCAAGCTGATGCGGATGATGGGCGCCAAGGTCGTGCTTACGCCGCGCGCGCAAAAAGGTCCGTGCATGTAATTCAAGGCGGTGGAATTCGCCGAGGCGAACGGCTGGTTTCTGGCCCGCCAGTTCGAGACCGCGGCCACCGCCCGCATCCAAGAGAACACGACCGCCCGCGTGATCCTCGCCGATTTCGCCGGCAAGCGGCTGGACTACTGGGTCACCGGCTACGGCACGGGCGGCACGGTCACGGGCTTGGGTCCGAGATGCGGACGGTGGGGCTGCCCGCTCATGCGTTCAGGTCGCCTGCGAGCGGCACATGCTCGTCCTTCGCGATCCAGCGCGCGATGCGCTCGGCTGTCGGCCCGGCCAAGCGCAGGCGGTTCCGCGCGCTGCGGAAGTCGAAGTGGACATCGACTAAGCGCAGGCGCCGCCCCGTCCGCAGGTCCTCGAACCAAGCCCATCAGGCAAAGGCCAGACAGCACCCGTCGAAGGTCCGCGAATATCACGTCCGGCGTGTCGGACAAGAAGAACCAACCCTCGTCCAGCAGCAGCAGCCGGTCCCGCCGGTAGAAGATCGGCTGGGTCGACGGGAAGGAGCGCCAGTCCCCGCTGGCCGCCGCCGCGAATTCCGGCAGCGCGGCCAGCAGGTCGTCGCGCGCCAGGTTCACCCGACCGTCGCCGCGACAAAAGCTCTCCGTCACCTGGAACGCGACGAGTTCAGCCCCTCCCTCCCGCAGGACCTGCGCCGTCGGGTCTGCGCCGTCGAGCCTCGGCGCCTCCGCCAGTCGGCGGCCGACCAGCGTTCGTCATCTCCCGCCGAGAGCAGAATTTGGTGGGTGATCAGCGTGACAAGCCGCAGCGCGCCGCGCTCGGGCTGCGGCGTCGCCCCGCCGCGCGGGTTCCACGCCGGAACTCCCGCCAGAACCGCAAGGATCAACAGCGAAAGCACGTTCACGCGCAGGGAGATGGGTCCGGGCCGAATGTCCTCAGGGTCGCCCAACCTTGCGCGATTGACAACCGGCAGCGCGGCGCGGGCGGCAGGACCCACGACGATGTGAGGCTTCAGCGACGTTGACGCATGTTATGGACCGCAAAACGGAGAGTTTCATGGATCGTCGGGTATTCCTAGCATCCGGATCGGCGGCGATCGTGAGCGTCTGGGCCCCGCGCGCCGCGCAGGCGCAGGCGGCCGTTCCGGTCCGCTTCGACGGCGACTGGCGTCCGCTGACCTTTCCGCGTCTGACCCCGACGCGCTACGGCCTGGGCGGGGCGACCCTGACGATCGAGGGGGACGCCCGTTCGTCCCTGATCTACCTGCCCGCGCCCGAGGCGGCCCGCGACGCTCGGAGCGCGCGCTGGTCCTGGGCCGTCGACAGCAGCGTGCCCCCGACCGACCTGTCGCGGAAGGGCGGCGACGACCGCAACATCTCGGTCTATTTCGTCTTCATGGACGAAGCGGCGGCGGCGCGCTTGTCGCCGGACACATCGCCGCAAAGGCTGCTGGCGAACCGCTCGGCCCGGGTGCTGATCTATGTCTGGGGCGGCGATCATGCGCCTGGAAGCCTGCTGCCCAGCCCCTATCTGCGCGGCAGGGGCTTCACCGTCGCGATACGCACGTCGGGAACGGGGCAGGGGCAGGCCAGCGTCGACCTGACCGCCGATTATTCCCGCGCCTTCGGGGAGCCGCCCGGCGCGCTGGTCGGACTTGCCGTTTCGGCCGACAGCGACGACACCGGGACCGAGCTGCGGGCCAGCCTGTCGGACCTGACGCTCAGCTGAGGGCGATGACCGGGCAGCCCGCCGCCCCGGCGTCGCCGGCGTCATCGGTGACAAGCAGGGCGGGGACCTGCGCCCGACGGATCGTCCAAAAGGCGAAACGCAGGATTTCGCCGCGCCGGTCGCGGTCGAGGCCCGAGAACGGCTCGTCGCGCAGCTCCGCCTGCGGCAGCGCTAGCAGCGTGCGCATCAGCGCGGCGCGGGCGCGCGGCCTTCCGGACAGCGTCGCCGGATCGCGCGGACCGAGACCGCTCATGCCAGCCTGCTCCAGCGCCACGGCGGCGCGGCGGGCGCTGCGCCTCCGGACCTCCGGCGAGAGGCCGAAGGCCAGGTTGTCCGCGACCGACAGGTGCGCGAACAGCGCCGCGTCATGGAACGTGATCCCGCCGCTCGGCCGGGATGGACGGCAGATCGCGCCCGTCAAGCGTCACTGTGCCGTGGAGGCGGAACCCATGCTCGATATGGCCGCCGATGGCCGCCAGCAGGGTCGACTCGCCCACGCCGGAGGGCCCGGTGACGCTGGCGATCCGGCCCGGCGGAACGGTCAGGTGGAGAGGCGCGAACAGCGCAGCCCCCCCCCGGGGGCGAGGACCGACCGGCGATGCAGTATCAGGCTCACGCGGCTCGTCTCCGGGCGCGGCGGTTGCGGTTCGGGGTGGCCGGCAGCGCCAGGGCGCAACGAACATCCCCGAGGGCAGGCCCGTCTGCAGGACGGCATAGACCGCCCCACCCGGCGGTCGGACCCCGAGGTCAGCGCGACCGCCTCGGTCGTCAGGGTGACGACGCGGCCGCCGCCGAGGAACAGCGTGAGGCAGATACTGCGCGATGGAGGCGACGAAGCCCACCGCCGCGGCGGTGGCGACGGGCGCCGGTGGGATTGGCAGCTTGACGCGCCACAAGCCGCCGCCATGGTCCCGGCCGAGCGCCGCCGCGGTGCGGTCCAGTCGCCGGTCGAGCGCCGCCCAAGGTCCGGCGAGCGCGATCATCACGTACAAGCCGTCGTGCGGCTGGTTCGGCGGCATGTCGTGGATCAGTTGCGCCGTGCCGACATGCCGGCCGCCGAGCGCGGCGCCGATCAGGATCCGGCGCCCCGGATCGACCTGCGGCCGGACGGCGTCGCGCCATAACGCTTCGGCCTCGGCGCGGCTGAACGGCAGGATGAAGCCGACACTGGCCCCGTCCCCGACGCAGGCGTGGAGAATGTCGGCGAGGTCGTGGATCAGGCGGTCAAGGGCGTCCGGCCCGATCACGTGGAGGGACGCCGGCGTCGTCACACGAGAAACATCAGGTAACGCGCGCCCGCGTGGGCGGCGAAGGCCGATGCGCCGTCGAGGCGGTAGCGCAGGCAGTCGCCGGCGCCGAGCGCGTGGCTCACGCCGTCCACGGTAATCGTGAGGGCGCCGTCGAGCAGGACCAGATGCTGCTCGAGTCCCGGGCGCGGCGGCGCGTCGTAGCCGATCCGGCTCCCGGGCGCGAGCGAGCGCTCGAGCGCCTCGCCCGTCAGATCGCGGGCAGGGGGCGAGACCGACCGCCGGATGATCCCGAGGCCGGGATCGCTCCAGACCGGCTGCGCGTCACGCGGGACGAGCGGCGCGAACGCCTCCTCGACGAGCCGGATCAGGTGCGAAAGCGTCAAGCCATCGGCGGCGCAGAGCCGACCGGGCACCGCCGTGGTGCGGCGGGGCTCGCCGTTCGCCAGCCGCGACAACGTGGCGCGGCTGACCCCGCTGCGCTGCGCCACGTCATCGAGCGACCAGCCGCGCTCCCGACACAGCCCGCGCAACCAGACGGCGATAGCGAGGTCCAGATGCGCGGCGATCGTTTCCTTAAACGGGTTACGTCCCGAATCTGGAACCAGGTCAATTCGCCATGCAACGCGACGCCGAGCC
>JBBRUZ010000209.1:0-5447 GCA_038247355.1 Rhodobacterales bacterium | reverse complement strand
TCGAGCCGGGCGCCGAGGCCCGACACCGAACCCGCGAGACCCGTGACTTCGGCGCGCAGGCCATCGAGCTCGGCCCGATAGGTGTCGATGCTCGCGACCGCGGCTTTGCTGAGGCCCTCAGTCGCGCCGGCGGCGATCTGGCTCCGGAGCGAAGCGAGCTCGGAGGTCGCGCCCGCCAGCGTCGTTTCCAGCCGACCGATCCGCTCGTTGGCGTCGGTGAAATCCGACTGATCCAACGTCTTGCGGATCGCAGCGATCTGCGATTCGAGGTCGGTCCGCACGGTCCCCACCGTTCCTTGGGTCTGCGCCTCGATCGCCGCGAGCGTCGGCGCGGCGGCCACCTGCGCCGCGACGTCGCCGAGCGACGCTTCGACCGTCGCGAGCCGCGTCTCGGTAAGGGTCTGGGTCGGGGTGAGCCATGCGGCGACCGGCGCCATTCCCGCCGGTAGCATCGGCGCGATCTTCGGCGCCCCCCAGATCCCGAGCGCCACGCCTGCGATCAGCACGATCAGAAAGGTCAGCGCCCGGCCTGCGAACGACCCGCGCTTCGCCGCCGGCGCGGCCGCAGCCGGAATATAGGCGGCCGGCTCGGACTGCGCCGCCGCAGCTTCCGGCCGCGCGGCAGGTTCGGGGGGGCGCGCGAAAACGTTCCGCTCTGGCGGGCCCGCGACCTCGTCGCGATCGAGCGGGCCCGCGACCTCGTCGCGATCGAGCGGGCCTGCGACCTCGTCGCGCTCGAACGCGCTCGCGGGCATGCCCCGCTCGGACGGATCGCTCGTGTAAGGCTCTTGATCTCCGTCGTCGCGCGTCGTGGCCACGGGCTCGGACCCGAATTCGGTCTCTGGCCCCGCGGATTGTCGCCCCGAAAATTCATCCGGCGTCGGCTCGGACGCAAAGGTGTCGAGGGCCCGCCGCTCGGCTTCGCTCGGGTCCGGCGCGAACGCCGGCGGGTCGACGGGATCGGACAAGGGTTCGTGCGGCGCGGCCGAAGGTTTGCCGCCCATATCGTCGCCGCCGTCCGCGTTGTCGGATTTTTCTCTCGCCATCGGTTCCCGTTCCCCGCTCTCGCCCCGACGCCCGTGGCGCGCCCGGACCTCCGCAGCATCAATACTAGGACAAGCCTTCCGGAGGGACAAGCGGCAGACGGTAGGAGTTTCGGGGCCGATTCAAAGCCCTGCGAGGGCCGCGATCATGCCCGCCCGGGTGGGGGCGGGCGCGACGATCCGCCGCTCCGGTTCAGGCCCGTCATGGGCGGCGCTCGCGGCCGGGCTGAGCGCCACCAGGATCGCGCCGGTCAGATCCCACCCTTCCGCGTGCGCCGTGCGCGCAAAGCTCGCCGCCGAGCGCGGAGAGAACGCGGTCAGCACTGGCACTGCGCCCGCCGCGAGCAGGGCGCGCGTAGCGGCGTCGAGCGGTGCGGGCGTCTGGTCGTAGATCTCGAGCCCGCGCGCGGTCACGCCCATCGCCGCGAGCCGTCCGGTGAGGTCGCCGGCGGCGTGCCGTCCCCGCACATGGAGCAGGGGACCGGCGCCGGGACCCGCCGCGGCGCCCGCCATGGCCGCGAGGCTCGCGACGTCGCCAGCGGCGGAGCGCGCGGCGAAACCTGCGTGACGGGCGGCGCGGGCGGTCATGTCCCCGACGCAGTACGCCGGCAGACGACGATCCGGACACAGCGCCGCGAAGACCTCCACGCCGTTCGCGGACGTGAAAAGGAGACCTTGCGCGTTGGCGAGATCGATGGCCGTCACGATCGGCGCGATACGCAGCATCGGCGCCACCAGCGGCGCGAAGCGACCGGGAAGCGCCGCCTCGAGCGCCGCCGCGAACGCGTCGGACTGCGCCCGCGGGCGGGTGAGGAGCAGGGGTCGCGCCCGAATGCTCATGCGATACTCATGGCCCGTCATTGCGCCGTGTCGCGCCCGGTGTTACCTGCCGCTCCTGTTTTTCGCAATCGCCGGAGCCGCCGCCGTTGTCGCGCGATCTCGTTCTCCTGGGCCTCGAGAGCAGCTGCGACGACACGGCGGCGGCGCTGGTGCGTGCGCGACCGGGGCGGCCTGTCGGGGAAATCCTCGGCGAGGCGACGCTGGGCCAGCGCGCGCTGCACGCGGGGTTCGGCGGGGTCGTGCCCGAGATCGCCGCGCGGGCGCATGCCGAGCGCCTCGATATCGTCACGGTCGAGGCGCTGCGCGCGGCGCGGATCGGGCTCGACGCGGTCGACGCCGTCGCCGTAACCGCCGGTCCCGGACTCATCGGCGGGGTTCTGGCCGGGGTGATGTTCGCGAAAGGCCTCGCGGCGGGGCGCGGCCTGCCGCTTTTCGGCGTCAACCACCTCGCCGGGCACGCGCTGACCCCGCGTCTGATCGAGGATCTGGCCTTTCCCTATCTGATGCTGCTGGTGTCGGGCGGGCATTGCCAATTCCTGAGCGTCGAGGGGCCGGAGGCGTTTTCCCGCCTCGGCGGCACGATCGACGACGCGCCGGGCGAGGCGTTCGACAAGGTGGCGAAGCTTCTGGGGCTCGGACAACCCGGCGGACCCGAAGTGGAGGCCGAGGCGGCGCGCGGCGATCCACGCCGATTCGATTTCCCCCGGCCGCTGCTCGATCGCGACGGGTGCGATCTTTCGTTCTCGGGTCTCAATACCGCGGTGCGGCGCGCCCGCGACCGCCTCGTCGCCGACGCGGGCGGCCTTACGACCGCGACGCGCGCCGACGTCTGCGCCAGTTTCCAGGCGGCCGTGGCGGACGTTCTGTCCGAAAAGACGCGGCGCGCGCTCGCGGTGTTCGGCCTGCGCCATCCCGGCGTCACGCCGGCGCTGACGGTCGCGGGCGGGGTCGCGGCGAACGGTGCGATCCGCGCGGCGCTCGGTGCGGTCGCAGCGGCGGCGGGCGCGCACTATATCACGCCGCCGCTTGCGCTTTGCACCGACAACGGAGCGATGATCGCCTGGGCGGCGGCAGAGCGGTCGGCCGTTCGCGGGCCGGACGACCTCGCGCTTTTGGCCCGTCCGCGCTGGCCGCTCGACGCGGTCTCGGCGCCGATGCTCGGCTCGGGGCGCAAGGGGGCCAAGGCGTGATCGGCGTCGTCGGGGCAGGGGCCTTCGGCACGGCGCTCGCGGTGGTCGAGGCGCGGGCCGGGCGGCGGGTGACGCTCTGGGGGCGCGGCGCGGCGGGGCCTCCGGCGACGGGTGCGCGCCTGCCGGGCCTGGCGCTGCCGCCCGAGGTGGCGTTGACCGGGGATCTCGGGGCGCTGGCCGGCGCGGAGGCGGTGCTCCTCGCGTTGCCCGCGCAGGCGAGCGCGGGGTTCCTGGCCGAGCGGGGGGCAGAACTGCCCGACGCGCCGCTGGTGCTCTGCGCGAAGGGGATCGACGCGCGGAACTTCCGGCTCCAGTCCGAGATCGCGGCGTCGCCGGGCCGCGCGCTCGCGGCGCTGACCGGTCCGGGCTTCGCCTCCGAGATCGCGCGGGGCCTGCCGACGGCGCTGACGCTCGCTTGCGCCGACGCGCGGCTCGGAGCGCGGCTGCAGGCGGCGCTGGCGACGCCGGTGCTGCGGCTTTATCTCAGCGAGGACATCATCGGCGCGCAGCTCGGCGGGGCGCTGAAGAACGTCGTCGCCATCGGCTGCGGCATGGTCGAAGGCGCGGGTCTCGGGCATTCGGCGCGAGCGGCGCTGATGACGCGGGGCTTCGCCGAGATGGTCCGTCTCGCGGTGGCGATGGGGGCGCGGGCCGAGACGCTGGCGGGACTGTCGGGCCTCGGGGATCTGTCGCTCACCTGCAATTCGCCGCAGTCGCGGAACTTCGCGCTCGGTCAGGCGCTCGGGATCGGCGGCGCGCTGCCGACCGGCACGGTGGAGGGGGTTGCGACGGCGCGCGCCGCCTGCCAGCTTGCAGCGGCCCGCGGCGTCGAGCTGCCGATCGCTATGGCGGTGGCCGACGTGCTCGACGGCAGGGCGACGCTCGAGCGCGCGATCGAGGCGCTGATGGCGCGGCCCCTGAAGGAGGAATGACATGCTCTGTGCGGTGATCTGCGACGACAAGCCGGGGGCGATCGAAGTGCGCAAGGCGAACCGGGCCGCACATCTGGCCTACATCGAGGCGAGCGGCGTGGTCGTGCAGGCCGGACCGTTCCTCGACGCGGATGGCGCCGGGTGCGGCTCGCTGCTGATCCTCGACGTCGCCGATCTCGCGGCGGCGCGAGCCTGGGCGGCGGGCGATCCCTATGCGCTGGCCGGTCTGTTCGCGCGGGTCGAGGTCCGGGCGTGGAACCGGTTGATCGGATGACGGCCCCGCAGCGCTGGCTTTTCAAATCCGAGCCCGACGTCTGGAGCTGGGCGCATCAGGCGGCGAAAGGAGCCGCCGGGCAGGAATGGGACGGCGTGCGCAACTATCAGGCGCGCAACAACATGAAGGCGATGGCGCTGGGCGATCTCGGCCTGTTCTATCATTCGGGCGACCAGCGGGCGGTCGTGGGCGTGGTCGAGGTCTGCGGCCTCGCGCATCCCGATACGACCACCGACGACCCGCGCTGGGAATGCGTCGACGTCCGGGCGGTCGCGCCGTTCCCCGGGCCGGTGACGCTCGACGCCTGCAAGGCCGAGCCGCGGCTGGCCGAGATGGTGCTGGTCAAGAACTCGCGCCTGTCGGTGCAGCCGGTCACCGCGGCGGAATGGGCGGTAGTCTGCGAGATGGGCGGCTATCCGGGGTAGGTCGCCGGTGATGAGGAACGGGAAGGGCGCGTGTCGCGGGCTCGCAGACGCGACGACGCGACGACGCTCCGAGCCGGCTGCAACAGGGCGTCAGCGCGCTCCGCGTAGCAGCCGCGCCGCCGGAGCGATCACGTGGCCGACGAGTGGAATGATCGCGAGGCCGAGCGCGAGGCCGACGACGCCGGCGCCGAAGGCCCCGGCGATCCATTCGACCGCGCCGGGGGCCACCGGCGAGGCCGCGCCGACGGCCAGCGCGGCGGCGTCGATGAAATGCGCCGGCCCGCCGAACCCGAACTCCTCGGCGCCGTGCAGCACGATGCCGCCGCCGACCCAGATCATCGCGGCGGTCCCGACGATCGCGAGCACGCGCAGGAACCCCGGCATTCCGAGCACGAGGCCGCGCCCGATCGCCCGCCCGGCCCCGGCGAGCGCGGTCTTGCGCGGGTTGGCGGCGAGGGCGACGCCGAAATCGTCGGCTTTCACGATCAGCGCGACCGCGCCGTAGACCAGCGCCGTGATGCCGGCGCCGACGATGGCGAGCACGGCGGCCTGCGTCCAGAACGACGTGGCCGGGATGGCGGCCAGCGCGATGGCCATGATCTCGGCGGAGAGGATGAAATCGGTCCGGATCGCGCCCGCGACCTTGGCGTCTTCCAGTTGCTGCGCGTTCGCCGCTGCGGGTTTGTCCTCGTGCGCGTGGGCGGCGTGCGGAAATACCGCCTCGTAAATCTTCTCCGCGCCTT
>JBBRUZ010000208.1:0-5455 GCA_038247355.1 Rhodobacterales bacterium | reverse complement strand
GGCTCGTGATGGTCGCCGACGGTGCGGGCGCGCCGCGGCTGGCGGCGGCGCTGCGTCCCGGCGACCGGATCGTCCTGCGCGGCGACGCCGCGGCGGTGCGGCGCTTCGCCGCCGACAACGGGCTGACGGTGGAGGCGATTTCGGGTGTCGCCGCGGCGGGCAAGCTGATCAACCGGATGTCAGGCGTCGCGGAGGCGGTGATCCCGCCGCGCTCGCGCTTTATCGGGCGCAGGGTGTTTCCCGGCATGTTGACCGAAGGCGGCGACTTCGCGGTCGTCGGCGTCCAGCGGCGCGGCGAGGACATCGCCCGCGAGACGGTGCTGGAGGCGGGTGACTTCGTGCTGGTTCTGGGCGCCTGGGAGACGATCCAGCACCGGCGCGACACCTCCGGCGTGCTGCTGGTCGAAAAGCCGGCGGATGTGAAGATGTAGGTCGTGGCGCTCGGCGTGGGCGCGCGGTCGATGCTCGGCGTCGTCGGGGTGACGATCGCGCTGATCGCCGGAGGCTTCGCAGCGCCGGCGGTGGCGGCGCTGCTGGCGGCGGGCGCCGCGCTGATCCTACGCGCGGTGCCGCCCGAACGCGCCTACCGCGCGATCAACTGGACGACGGTGATTCTTATGGCGGGGATGTTCCCGCTGTCGACGGCGCTGTTCCAGACCGGGGCGGCGCAGCTGATCGCGGACGGGCTGGTGGCGGTGACCGGCGACGGATCGCCGAGGGCGCTGCTCGCGGCGGTGTTCGCGCTCAGCGTGCTGATGGGCGTCGTGATCTCGAACATCGCGACCTGCCTTATCCTGATCCCGATCGCGGCGCTGTCGGCGGAGGCGTTCGGCGTCTCCGCGATGCCGGTGCTGATGACGCTGAGCATTGCGACCTCGGCTTCGTTCCTGACCCCGGTCTCGACGCCGGTGAACACGATGGTGATGGGACCGGCGGGCTACGAGTTCGGCGACTGCTGGCGGCCGGGGCTGCCGCTGACGCTGTGGTACTTCGTCGTCGCCGTAGGGCTGACGCCGCTGATCTGGCCGTTCTGAGCCGGCGGCGGCCGACGCAGCATCGACCGGGCGCGCGCGCGGCCGGCGCGAGAATCACTGTTGCCGCAACGTCACAAAGTGTCGTTAAGTTCGCGACGTCGCGTCGACGCGCCCCAGCGGGCCCGGCGGGACGCATCGCCCGCATCAGGGCGAGGACATGCACGAGGGGACACCGATGCTGCATCTGAAATCGACGACATTTCTCGCCGGCCTCGGGCTCGCGATCGCGGCGCTTCCCGCCAGCGCGCAAACCATGGACGAGTTGATCGCGGGTGCCCAGGCCGAGGGCATGCTGACCACGATCGCGCTGCCCCATGACTGGTGCGGCTACGGCGACGTGATCGCCGGCTTCAAGGCGAAGTATCCGTTCCTGACCGTCAACGAGCTCAACCCCGACGCCGGTTCGGCCGACGAGCTGGAGGCGGTGCGCGCCAACAAGGACAACACCGGCCCGCAGGCGCCGGACGTGCTCGACGTCGGCTTTTCGTTCGGGCCCGCCGCACAGGCCGAGGGGCTGACGCTGCCCTACAAGGTTTCGACCTGGGACACGATCCCCGACGAGGTGAAGGACCCCGACGGCCACTGGTACGGCGACTATTACGGCGTGCTGTCCTTCGCGATCAACAAGGACATCGTGACCGAAAGTCCGACCGACTGGGCGGACCTGCTGAAACCCGAGTTCGCCAATTCGGTGGCGCTCGCCGGCGATCCGCGCGCGTCGAACCAGGCGATCCTCGGGGTCTATGCGGCCGGGTTGGCGGCGGGTGGCGCAGCGGGCGCGGATGCGGGCGAAAAGGGCCTCGCCTACTTCGCCGAGCTGAACAAGGCGGGAAACTTCGTGCCGGTGATCGGCAAGGCCGGGACGCTGGCGCAGGGGGCGACGCCGATCGTGATCTGGTGGGATTACAACGCGCTGTCGGGTCGCGACACTTTGAACGGCAATCCGCCGATCGAGGTGGTGGTTCCAGCGACGGGCGTGGTCGCGGGCGTCTACGTCCAGGCGATCAGCGCCTATGCGCCGCATCCGAACGCCGCAAAGCTGTGGATGGAGTATCTGTATTCCGACGAGGGGCAGCTCGGCTGGCTCAAGGGCTACTGCCATCCGATCCGCTTCAACGACATGGTGGCGCGCGGCGTCGTCCCGCAGGAGCTGCTCGACGCACTGCCCCCGGCCGCGGCCTACGAGGCGGCGGTCTTTCCGACGCTGGACGAGCAATCGGCGATGAACCCGGTCGTCACCGGCGGCTGGGACAGCGTTGTGGGCGCGAACGTCCAGTAAGGGCGGGGACGGGGCGCCTTTGGGCGCCCTGCCCCGTAGGTCATGGCGGATGCAGCGATCATCGGGGCGCGACGCTCATGGGCCTGGCTCGGGATCGTGCCGTTCTTCGCGTTCGCGATGTTGTTCCTGATCCTGCCGACGATGCAGATCGTGGTCGGGGCGTTCCGTACGCCCGACGGCGACGTGACGCTCGACAACGTCGCGAACCTGTTTCAGCCGTCGATCGTCGCGGCGTTCTCGATCTCGATCCGGATCAGCCTCGCTTCGGCGCTGCTCGGCTGCCTGATCGGCTTCGCCATCGCCGCGGCGGTGACGATCGGCGGGTTGCCGGGGTGGATCCGCGGGCCGCTGATGACGTTCTCCGGCGTCGCCTCGAACTTCGCCGGCGTGCCGCTGGCGTTCGCGTTTCTCGCGACGTTGGGGCGGCTGGGGCTTGCGACGATCCTGCTGCGCGACTGGTTCGGGATCAACCTCTATGCGATGGGCTTCAATCTGCTCAGCTTCTGGGGCCTGACTGTCACCTACCTGTTTTTCCAGATCCCGCTGATGATCCTGATCGTCACACCTGCGCTCGACGGGCTGAAGCGCGAATGGCGCGAGGCGGCGGAGATCCTCGGGGCAAGCCGCACGCAGTATTGGCGCATGGTGGCGCTGCCGATCCTATGGCCGACGCTGCTCGGCACATTCGCGCTGTTGTTCGCCAATTCGTTCGGGGCGGTGGCGACGGCCTATGCGCTGACCGGCTCGTCGCTCGGGATCGTGCCGATCCTGTTGTTCGCGCAGATCCGCGGCGACGTGCTGCAGGACCCGCACCTGGGCTATGCGCTGGCGTTCGGGATGATCGTCATCACCGGCATCGCCAACGGCCTCTACATCTGGATGCGCAGCCGGGCGGAGAAGTGGATCAAATGAAGGTCAACCGCTTCTGGTCCTGGGCGGCGCTGACCTTCGGGCTGCTGTATTTCTTCCTGCCGCTGATCGGGACGTTCGAGTTCTCGCTGCGGATGCAGCGCGGCGTCTACAGTTTCGAGGCCTACCGCGTCGTGCTGGCCGATCCGGCGTTCCGCGCGACGTTCGCCTATTCGGTCTTGCTCGCGGTGCTGACGATAATCATCGGCGTGGTGATCGTCGTGCCGACCGCCTACTGGGTGCGGCTGAAGCTGCCGCGGCTCCGGCCCATCGTCGAGTTCATCACGCTGCTGCCGCTGGTGATCCCGGCCATCGTCATCGTCTTCGGCTATATCCGGCTCTACAACACCTCCTCGATCCTGCCGCTGACCGGAACCGCGACGGGCACCAACTTCCTGCTGCTGATGGGGTATTCGGTGCTGGCGCTGCCCTACATGTACCGCGCCGTCGACACTGGCCTGCGCGCCATCGACGTCGCCACGCTGACCGAAGCCGCCGAGAGCCTCGGGGCGAGCTGGTTCACGATCATGTGGCGGGTGATCCTGCCCAACGTCTCCGTCGCGATCCTGTCGGGGGCGTTCCTGACCTTCGCCATCGTCATCGGCGAATTCACGCTGGCGGCGCTGCTGAACCGGCCGGCGTTCGGGCCGTACTTGCAGCTCATCGGCGCGAACCGGGCCTATGAGCCGGCGGCGCTCGCGGTGATCGCCTTCGCGATCACCTGGGCCTGCATGGGGCTGATCGCCCTGGTGACGCGGCTCCAGAAGTTCACTCAGGTTCCCCGATAGGGGAAGATCCAACAGGTGCCGCGGTAAGTCATGGCGTTCCTAGACGTTTCGAACCTCCAGAAATCCTTCGGGCCGACGCGCGTGGTGCGCGGCGTGAGCCTCGCCATCGAACAGGGCGAATTCGTCACCTTGCTCGGCCCGTCGGGCTGCGGCAAGACGACGATCTTGCGGATGGTGGCTGGCTTCGAGACGCCGACATCGGGCACGATCCGGATCGACGGGCGCGACGTGGTGAACCTGCGCCCAAGCCAGCGCAACATCGGCATGGTCTTTCAGGCCTACGCGCTGTTTCCGAACATGACCGTGGCCGAGAATGTCGCGTTCGGGCTCAGGATCGCCGGCGCCGCGAAATCCGAGATCGACGGACGAGTTACGGAAATGCTGGCGCTGATCGGGCTGCCCGACCTCGGGGCGCGCTATCCGTTCCAGATGTCTGGCGGCCAGCAACAGCGGGTGGCGCTGGCTCGCGCGCTGGCGGCGCGGCCGAAGCTGCTGTTGCTCGACGAACCGCTGTCGGCGCTCGACCACAAGATCCGCGTTTCGCTGCGCACGGAGATCCGCGCGATCCAGCGGGCCTTGGGCATCACCACGATCTTCGTCACGCACGACCAGGAGGAGGCGTTGTCGATGTCAGACCGCATCGTCGTGATGAACGCCGGCGTCGCCGAGCAGATCGGCGCGCCTTTCGAGGTATACAATCGTCCGGCGACGCGCTTCGTCGCCGCGTTCGTCGGGACGCTGAACATGCTCGATGCGCGGGTGATCGACTCCGCCACCGGCCTAGTCGAGATCGACGGCCAGCCGATCCTGCTCGGGCGGACGCTGACCGCGTCCTCGGGCGCGACGGTTTCGCTGAACCTGCGTCCCGAGGCGATCCAGCTCGGGGCGCGCGACGGTCATTACACCGTTCTGCGCGGGCGGGTGGAGGATGTCAGCTTCTTCGGCTCGGTGGTGCGCATCCGCACGGCGCTGGCGGGCCACGTCGTAGCCCTCGACATGTTCAACACCGCCTCAGCGCCGCCGCCGCGGCTGGGCGAGACGATCGACATCAGTTTCGCCAGCGCCGACGTGCTGCTGACCGCCGATTGAGCAGCACCGACGCAGCGCCACCGACCGCGCCGCGCGGCGGTCGCACATCGTTGCGCAAGAACGGCGCGTCGCGCGCTTTGCACGCGCGTCTCCGGGGCGCTATGTCCTCGCGCGTCGCGCTGAAGCTTGATGAGTGAGCATGATCGGAGATATTGCCGAACACCCGGCTAAATTCACAAACCAAGTGCGGCACCAGATATGTCCGGTGTAAGCGTTCGGCCTGACTGCGATTATCTCGCGTTCCAAGGCAGCAGATCATCGATACGGTTGATTTTGTGGTCCGGGATGCGGGCAAGCGTGTCGGCGAGCCAAGCTTGCGGATCGACGCCATTCAGTTTGGCGGTTTCGATCAGGGT
>JBBRUZ010000207.1:0-5465 GCA_038247355.1 Rhodobacterales bacterium | reverse complement strand
TCGGCCTTGCCGCGCTCGCGGTAGTGGGCGAGCACCTCGTGGCGCAGCTTCGCCGTCCATTTCGACGAGGTCACGAGGAAGAGGCGGGCGAGCAGCAGATCGCCCTCGCGCTCCTTGACCACCAGCACCACCCGGCGCGGCCGGTCCCAGGTCTCGGCCTGACAGGTCAGCTCGTGCAGCCACATGCGCGGTTCAGCAGGCTTCCGCCCGCGGGGCCGCTTCATGCAGGGCTCGGCCAGCCGGTCCAGCACGCGGTTGGCCTTGAGCCGTGACACAAGGTCGATCCCGCGGGCATCGAGACCGGCCAGCAGTGTGGCCGAGGGGAAGCCGGCATCGATACGGACCATCGCCACGTCGCAGATGCTCTTCCGCGCCCGGTCCACGACATCGAGGATACCGTCGAGCGCGCCGTCTGCGGCGCCGACATTGCCCGCCCGCAGCCGGGCGTCGCGCATGTCGCCGGTCTCGGCGATCGAGGTGATCAGCGGGTGGCAGATCCGGGCCGGGCGCGTATCACTGGCGGCGTCGCCGTCTGGCGGCGCTTTCCAGCGCCTGACCAGCGAAAGAAGTTCCCCACCCGGGGGCGCTGATCGGTCGATACAACCGACGGTCGGGTTTGGAGCCGCCGGGTCGATGCGGCCGGCGGCGCCTCTACTCAGAAGCGGTCGAGCAATCGGCGCAGGTAGTCTAGTTCGAGCTGCGGTCGCGCCTGGTCGCCGGAGCGCCGGCGGATCTCGTCGAGGAGCCCGCGAGCGCGTGCGGCGGCATCGGCGTCGGGCACCATCTGCTCGTTCGCGCCGATATTGCCCTGGGTTCCGAGCGGCCGACCCAGCGGGTCGTTCCGGCCGTCCGACAGCGCCTCGCCCTCGGCGCCGGCTTGACGGCCATGGTCGCCGCCTTCGGCTTGCTGCATGTCCTGCGCCATTTCGCGCATGCCTTCGCGCAGGCTGTCGATGGCGTCGGCCTGCCGATCGAGCGCGCCGGAGGCGTCGCCGTCGCGCAGGCTGTCGCCAGCGTCGCCCATGCTGCGCTCGGCCTCGCGCAGCGCCTCGCGCGCGGCTTCGCCCGCCTCGCCGGGAAGCCCGTCCTGCAGTTGCTCGAGAAGCTGGCGCAGCGCTTCCTGGCGCTCGGCGAGTTGACTTTCGCCGGGCTGGCCGCCGTCGTTCTGGCCCTGTTCGTTCTCGCCCAGTTGGCCTTGTCCCGGCTGGCCCTGTCCCGGCTGGCCCTGGCCGGGCTGACCCGACCGGCCCTCGCGGAACTGGCGCTGCAGCTCCTGGAAGCTGTCGTCGGCGAGCCCCTGCTGTTCGCGCAGCGTGTCGCCGAGGTCCTGCATCGATTGTTGTCCCTCGCCTTGCTGGCCCTCGCCTTCGCCGCCCTCGGTCAGCTGCATCTCCATGTTCTCGAGCATTTGCTGAAGCATTTCGAGCAGCGCCTCGGCCTCGGCGCGCCGCCCCTGCTCGGACAGCTCCTGAATGCGGTCCATCAGCGCCTGGATCTGGTCCTGGGACATCGACTGGCTGGGGGGCGGGGCTTCGGCCTGCTGCTGGTCGCCGTTGCGGATCGCCTCCTCGGCGAGTTGCTGCATGTAGTCGCGGGTCGCCTGACGGAGTTCGTCCATCAATTGAGCGATCTCCTCGTCGCTGGCGTCGCTGCGCAGCGCCTCCTGCAGGCGCTCCTTGGCGCGAGCGAGACGCTCGGCCGCATCGCCGAGACTGCCTTCTTCCAGAAGCAGCGCCGCCTTCCACAGGATCTCGGCGACCTCCGCGATCCCGGTCGTCGGATCGGGCAACGTGCGGGTCGCGGCCAGACGCCGGATCGCGATCCGCGTCGCGAGATAGGCGCTCTTGGACCCGAACACGCCTTCCGGGCGATGCGTGACTGCACGGAGCACCATCACGACGCGCGGTACGTTCTGCGGAGTCCAAAGCAGGTCGCGGCGCTGTTCGACCAGCGCCGCCGCGATCGGATTGTAAAAGCGTCGTCCGGGCAGCACGGCGCGCAAACCCTCCGCCGCGCCGGTCTGGCCGATCGCGTCTTCGGCGGTCAGACGCAGCGTCACCTGCAGGCCGGCCCACGGATGCTTGGAGAAATCCTCGACCAGCGTCTCGGCGACCTCGGTCGAACCGCGAGCCATCGGCAAGGGCAGATCGACGGTCAGCGGGTCGCGCGGGGCGGGCGACGCGGCCAGACCATGGCGGCGGTCGACCAAAGCGAGATCGAGGCCGATCTCGGCCCGAGCGGCGGTGACGCCGTAGTCGTCGCTCGCGGTGAACGCGAGTTGCGTCTCGCCAGTCGTCGCCCGGCTGACCGGCTCGGCAAGTGCGATCTTGGGGACGCGGTCGTCCAGCATCTCGAACGACCAGGCGCCGAGTTCGGTCGCGCCTTCCGAAAGGGCCAGCGATCCGCTGGCGTCGAGCGTGATGCGGGCGATCGCGATGCCGGGCGCGGCCTCGGCGAGGCCGGTTCCCTCCGCCGCGCTCAGGTTCTGAGCCAGCGTGAAGTTCTCGGCGGCGCCATAGACGCGAACGGTGATCACCGCGCCCTTTGGCAGGGTCACGGCCGCGTCGGGCGCGACATCGGGCAAGTAGATCGTCGGGCGCCCGGTGTAGGCCGGCGGCTCGGCCCAGGCCTCGAAGCTCGGTCCGGTCGCGACGGCGGCGTCGCCGGTCGGGGCCAGCGCCTCGCCGATGGCGCCGACGCCGTCGCCCCGCGCGAACGCGATCCCGGCGATCACGGCGACGAGCGCCAGCAGGCGGAGCGCCCAGGGGTCATCGCGCGAAAGGCGAAGATCGGGTTTCGCCGCGCGGGCCCTGGCGGCGAGGCGGCGCATCCGCGCCAGGTGCACGGTCCACACCGCCTGCGTCGCCGGATCGTCACGGCCGAGCGCCGGCGTGTCGGCGAGTGCCGCCAGCGGCCGTCCCGGCAGGTCCGCATCGACGCGCGCCAGCGCCTCGGCGTCCGTCGGCAACCTGAAGCGCCGCGCTCCGCGCACCGCCAGCACGAGCGTCGCGACGCCGAGGAGGCCGAGTGCGGCGAGGAGCGCGGGCCTGGACAGAAGCTCGGACACGCCGAACGCTACAGCGGACCAGGCCGCGGCGGCGAGGGACGCGAGCGGCCAGAACGCGCGCAACGCGCGCTCTAGCGCCATTCCGGCGCGGGTTCGACTGAGGACGGCGGCGATGGGGTCGTTTCGAGTGGTCGCGTCGGGTTCGGCCATCCGCCCTGCTTTCGTCACTGTGTCGTCGTCATGTCGTCGCTGAAGACCCGCTCCGCGCAATCCATTCAGGGATGGTATCGCGATTGAGCATTTCGTCAAAGCTCGGACGTGCGCGCACCACATCGAAGTGATCGCCGGCCACCAGGACCTCCGGCGCCATCGGGCGCGAGTTGTATTCGGACGCCATCACCGCGCCGTACGCCCCTGCGGACCGGAACGCGACGAGGTCGCCTGCGGCGGCGGGGGCCATCTCGCGAGCGCGCGCGAAGGTGTCGCCGGTCTCGCAGACGGGTCCGACGACGTCGTAGGTGGCGCGCGGCCCACCCGGCGCGGGTTCAATGATGGGGACGACGTCGTGCCAGGCGTCGTACATCGCCGGGCGGATCAGGTCGTTCATCGCCGCGTCGAGGATCAGGAAATCCCGCGCCTCGCCGCGCTTGACGTAGATGACCGAGGCGAGGAGCACGCCGGCGTTGCCAGCGATAAGGCGGCCCGGCTCGATCTCGATCTCACAGCCGAGGTGACCGACGGTGCGCCTGATCAGCGCGCCGTAGTCGAACGGCAGCGGCGGCGCTTCGTTGCTGCGGGTATAGGGTATGCCGAGCCCGCCGCCGAGGTCGAGGCGGCGGATGTCGTGGCCGTCGGCGCGCAGCGTCGCGGTGAGGTCCGCGACGAGGCGAAACGCGTGCTCGTATGGGGCGAGTTCGGTGATCTGGCTGCCGATGTGGACGTCGATCCCGATGACGTCGATCCCGGGGAGCGACGCGGCCAGCGCGTAGATGGCGCGGGCGCGCGAGATCGGGACGCCGAACTTGGTGTCCGATCCGCCGGTCGCGATTTTGGCGTGGGTTCGCGCGTCGACGTCGGGATTGACACGTACCGCGATCGGCGCGGTCAGGCCGAGGTGCGTGGCGGTCTCGGACAGGGCGATCAGCTCAGGTTCGCTCTCGACGTTGAACTGGCGGATGCCGCCGGTCAGCGCGAGCGCCATTTCGGGCCGGGTTTTGCCGACGCCGGAAAAGACAATGCAGTGCCCCGGAACGCCGGCCGCGCGGGCCCGGCGGTATTCACCGCCCGAGACCACGTCCATGCCGGCCCCGAGCGACGCCATCAGCGCCACGACGGCGAGGTTTGAATTCGCCTTCATCGCATAGAATACGAGGTGCGGCATTCCCGCCAGCGCTTCGTCGAGAGCCCGGTAGTGTCGGGTCAGGGTGGCCGCGGAATAGACATAGGCGGGGGTTCCGACGGCGGCGGCGATGGCGGACAGGGGCACGTCTTCGGCATGGAGAACGCCGCTTCGATAGAGGAAATGGTCCATGTCAGGCCGCGCTGGGTGGTTGCATCGATGGACGAGACCGCAGATCAACGCTCATGTCGGCACAAGGGCTGGCAGGTGCGGAGACGGCGTGATCCCGTACGGCGCGCCATGCGGCGATCATACCTGAGCGGCACCAGCCATTGGCCCTTGACCGAATGAACGAAAGCAAGGTGACATCGTGGCTGAGCGTGGCCAGACTGCAGCAGATCAGTAGCATCGAGCGCGACCCTTCGTTGATCGTGCGGTGAGCGTGAGGGAGAACTAGCCCGGCTCCTCAGTCGAGGCAATGCGCACGCGCGAGGATCTATGTCATTGACGGCGGTGCGGCGACAGTCGTGTAGATGCGCGCCTGTCATTCGCGGGCGCATCCGCTGGCCCGAGTCGATTCCCTCGAGCCTTACACGCGCTTGATCGCAGGTCTGCACACGACAGTGCGGTATCCGATTTCGACCTACCTGCGGCCGCTCCTCGCGGCCCTGCTGCCCCAGGATGTTGCGGGAGCACTTCACATCGACGCCGGCGTCGTTGTTACGGAGGACATATCGCCGCTGTTCGACGTGTACATGAGAGCATCTGGGCCAATGATCGCGGCAGGGCATCCTGTGAGGTGGCTCGGTTTGTCTAAATACCGTCCGGGGTGTTCCTAGGGAATGTCCCGCCCGTTGTTGAAAAGTGCTCTGGGCGGCACTGCGCCGTTGATGGTTATGCGGCGTCGACGATGGCGTCAACGCGGGTGTCGACGCAGGCTGGCGCACGGTGCATTTCGAGGGCGGCCTTCAGGATGGGCAGCTGCTTGTAGGCCTTGAGGCGCCGGAAGCCCTTGGCGGCTTCGATCATGCCGGCGGCAGTCCAGCGCAGCGCCATCTTCGCATCGCGCCAGCGTTTCACGTTCCGGCAAACCTGCCGAATGACGGCGTGCATGGACTC
>JBBRUZ010000206.1:0-5473 GCA_038247355.1 Rhodobacterales bacterium | reverse complement strand
GCGCCCTTCGGTCCGGCGCCAGGACGAACCCGACCGCCGCGCGGCGCCGGTCGCGCGCCGGCTGCCGCCGCACCACGGCGGCGGCGTTGCGGCGCCGATTTCGCCGGTTTCGCTTTCGGCGCCGGAGAGCGCGGTTCGGGGCGTTTCGGCATGCCCGACGCTACCGCGGCAGGGTAGGGCAGGGCGGCCAGTTTCGCACTCCACGTCTTCTGCGAAACTCAAGGCGTTCGCGACCCAAGAGCGAGCGGCTTCACTCGCGGTCGATGTCGCTGCCGGTCGGCGGCGTCGGCACCCGGATCGGTCGCGTTGGTGTTGGTCGCTCACGCCGATCCCCGCTCGGCCGGAGCACCATACGACCAGCAGATCGTCGCCGAACGTTGCTAGCAAATACAGGCAAGCCGCGGTTTGCACATTCGCCTATATCGTAGGGTCCGCTTAGGATGCACCGTATGCACGAGGTGTCGGTCACCAGCCCCCACGAGCGAAGGTCCAAGTACCGTCCGCCCGCAGCGGAAGACGTGGCGTGTGTCCAAGTAACCAAGCTGATCGAGGGCGTCCGCACTATCGAGGCCAAGCAGCAGGCTCGACTCCCCGGTGTTGAGGAGGGCGTGTTTTGCGTGGGCGACATCTCGCTGGTGAAGCAGAAGTGCATCGCGATCGTGGGTTCGCGAAAGGTGTCCGAGGATGGCGCGAAGCGCGCTCGGAAACTCGCTCGCCAACTCGCCGAGCGGGGCGTGGTCGTGATCTCGGGACTGGCGGAGGGTGTCGATGAGAACGCCCATCGTGCTGCCATCGAGGCGGGTGGGCGCTCCATCGCCGTCATCGGCACGCCGATTGACAAAGCATACCCAGCGAAGCACGCCGAATTGCAGGAACGGATCTACCGCGATCACCTGCTCGTCTCGCCGTTCCCCATCGGGGGGCAGGTCTTTCCGTCGAACTTTCCCGAGCGCAACAAGCTGATGGCGGCGCTCGCGGACGGCAGCGTCATCATCGAGGCTAGCGACAAGTCCGGGTCGTTGCATCAGGCTGCGGAGTGCAAGCGCATCGGGCGTTGGCTCTTCATCCTGCGGTCCGTCGTCGACAACCCCGCAGTCACGTGGCCCCAGAAGTTCATCGGCGGATCCCGAGTTCGGGTCGTCGAAACAGTCGACGACATTCTCGGGGTGATCTGAAACTTAGAACCGCCAGAGATCCGGTCGTAGGATGGTGGCGATGAGGGTGGTCTCGGTCTGCGCGTACAACACCAACACCAATCGGCCGCGAGAGCAGGTCGACTTTCACTGCATGAAGTTCGTCAAGGCGGTTAAGGGGAAGGGCTTCTCGAAGTACGCCTTCATCCCTACCAGCGTCGGACTTCTCAAACTTGAACCAAGCAACGCAGACGACGCCCTCGGGTGGGCTGCCGAGAAGATCGGGGCCGAGATTCTTCAACGGTGTACGCCGCACCGACTGGGGCTGGTGCCTGTGCCGGGCTCCAAGCATACGAGCAGCCGGCAAGTTGGCGAAGGTCGACTCTCGACGCTGTTGCTCCGCATCCAGACTTGGTTGCAGGCTCGCCACGTCACCGACGTGACGGTGATGCCTTGGCTCTGGTGGAACCAGGAGATGGCGTCGGCCAGCGATGAAGGAGGGCCGCGCGAGCCGATGGATCTCGCGCCTCACCTAATAGTGGCTCCGAGAGCAGCGTCTTCCGGAGACCGGAAGCTGCTGATCATCGATGATGTCGTAACCACCCGCGGCCACCTACGGGCGTCGAACGCGGTGCTTCGCTCGGCAGGGTACGACGTTGGGGACTTCGCGTTCGCTCTCGCGAGAACCGTCCATGATGTGGCGAGCGCGTTTGCCGTCGAGGAAACGGAACTCGAGCCGTTCACTTGGCCTTTGCAGTCCTAGACCGTCTTACCGCCACGGCGCCGGTCGCGCCCGAGACGGCTGTTTCCTCGAGTCCGCCAACACCGAGGCCCCCACGGCGGCCGCGTGTTTCACGAGCGCTACCGTGCCGGCGTCCCCGGCGTCCGGGCTAGCCAGTGGCGTCCGGGATGCGCCCACCGCGACCTTAAGCCGTCGAACTTTCACGGGGGCTCGACGGCACGCCGCCTGCTCTTCACCGCGGCATGCCCATCACCATCGAGCCCGCCGACCTCGCCTGGATCGAGTCCATCTCGGAACTGCGCCCGCCGCCAACCGCGCTCGAGCTGGCGATGCGCCTCGCTGCGCTGCGGCTGCGCGCGCCGGCCGAGCTGCTCGACCTCGGGCCCGACAGTGAGCTCGGCGACCTGGCCGAGCGCTGCATGGCGGTGTTCCCGGCCGCCGCGAGGGCGTGAACTGTCGCTCAGCAGCACGCGCCCAACGGCGGCGCCCGGCGCGCCGGGCTGTGGGGGGCAGGGCGCGACCGGCCGCAAGCTTCGTGCTCCCCCGATTCTGCGAAACCCAACGCTGCTGGGGGCGACCCGCCTACGTCGTCGTCGGGAAGCGTTCTCGGAAGCTGCGACGCTGCTTGCTCGGGCCTAGAACTTTTCCATCCGTGGTCAGCGCGTCGCCTGCTTGAAGCGCGGCCCGGATCGCGTCCTCGTCCAAGTCTGGATAGCCGGACAGCATCTTCTGCAACTCGGGTACCCACTTGTTGCGGAGGTCTGGATTGCCTTCCGTCATGCGGCCCGCGAGATCAATGATCAGCTCCGCCTGGGGATTGTTCTTCCAGTCCATCGGGCCATCCTCTCATGAACCCGACCCTGGTCGCGCAGCGCGAATCGCGTACCGCGTGGTTGGCGACCAGCGCTGCTGGCGCGAGCGCCCACGTGATCCCGAGCGGAACCTATCGATTTCCCAAGGGCTCGCGCGGCTTAGAGTAACTTTCCGCGCGCTTGCCGCTGGGACCCGCGCTAGTGGATCGCGAGTTGACATAACGGCCACTATGCGACGTAACTACTTGTAATCGTTCTGTTTATGTGGGACGTGTGTACCGCGATCCGGCGCCGGACGCAAATCGCCGCGGTTTCCCGCCCGCGCCGCCGGATCGTACGATCCACGCACCAGGATCCGCGCGGTTATGACACCGGCGGAAATGCCCGCGCGATTTGTCGGCGCGATTTCCTAAGTGCGCGAACCGACGCCAGGATCGCGCGATCGATTTGTTCGGGCAGGTCCTCGGCGCCGGCCGCCGGCGCAACCCGCCGCCGCGTGCGCCGATACCCTCGGCGTGCCGCCCCCGCCAGACCTCCTCCGCCGCTTCGGCCGCCTGACCCCGCGCCTGGTCTACGCGCTCGCCATGCAGCGCGAGCTCGCGATCACGCTGCCCATGCCCGACCCGGTCCGGCGACGAACGTCCCCGGCGCCGGCTTCACTGGACGCCCCGCCCATGGGCCGCGGTCAGGGCCGTGACCGAGGATAGCGGCGTGCTCCGTGTGTGCTCCTGGTCGAGGACGACCCGATCATCGCGCCGTCGCCGACGTCGCGACCGCGATCGCCCGGCTCGAGGTCGAGCGCGTCGACGTCGTGATCACCGACGTCCAGCTCGGCCCCGGCGCGACCGGCCTCGACCTCGCCGAGATCGACGCCCCCGGTCACGGTCGGGTGATCACGCCGTCTGGATCGAACCGGCGCCGCGGCGGCGCCGCATCGGGTGGCAGTGACCGCACCCCTGCATCGACCGGCGACGCGGTGCGAGCAGGCGGTGGCTTGCCACGTGACGACGAACGACGCTTCGCAGCGCCGTCGTCGACCGCAGGCCTGGCGATCCCGGAGTCCAGCGTCATCGCGGCGCCAGCGTCGACGACCGGGACCGTGTCGACGATCGGCGCGGCGTCTGCGGCGCTTGGCGTGAACGTGGCGCCAGAGCCACCGTCCGGCACCACCGCACTGCCAGCCGCTCCGTGGCCACCGTCGGCGCCGCGTGACTCGGTGCGACCGCGGACCACCAGCAGCACCGCTATCACCAGCGCGCCGACAACGACGAGGGGCGCCGCGATGCGCGCCCAGCGGGGCGCGCGCATGTACATCGTTCCGCCCTCGATCGCGCCGGCTGCGCCGCTGACCGACGTCGGGGCCGGTCTCGCCGCCGGGAACGAAGGCTTGCTCGGCGGCGGAATCACCCCGCCCACGTTCCGCCTCGTGAAGCCGTCGGGCCCCCGCGTGAACCCTCCGGACCACACTTCGGCGAAGACCTCCGGACCGTCGTCGCCGGCGACCTCCACGACGTGCTCGGCGAGCATCTGCACATCGGGGTAGCGGTTCTCGCGATCGTACGCGAAGCACCGCGCGACGATTGCATCCCAGCGCGGATCGAGATCGCGGCGCAACGACGACGGCGGCGGCGGCCGATGGCCCTCCGCCTGACGCGCGCGCAACCCCACACCCCAATTGTCCCCCTCCTCCAGCTCGTACGCTTGGCGCCCCGTGAGCACCCGATAGAGGATGCAGCCCACGGCCCAGATGTCGGCGCGCGCATCGACGGTGCGCGGCGCCTCGGCTTGCTCAGGCGCCATGTACTGGAGCGTGCCCATGGGGCCGGCCGTATAGACGCCCGTCGCGTGCAGATGGCTCCCGATCTTCGCGATGCCGAAGTCGAGCAGCTTGACGAACAGCCGGCGAGCCGCGTTCGAGACCACGAAGACGTTCGGCGGTTTCAGATCGCGGTGGACGATCTCCGATCGATGCGCGGCGTCGAGCGCGTAGCAGATCTGCAGGAGGATCCGCGCGACATCGTCAACGGCCACCGGGCCGTGACCCCCGCGCTCTCGGCTTTGGAGCCACGCTTCGAGATCTGCACCCTCCAGATACTCCAGCACGATCACCGCGCGACCGTCGATGACGTCGCGGCCGACCACCTCCACCACGTTCTCGTGCAGACGATTGGCGCCGGTCCGAACGTTCGACGCGGCGATCGCCTCGCCGACGAACCGCGCCGCCTGGTCGGACTTCGCGGCGAGATGCGGATGGAGCACCCTGACCGCGACACGCTTGTCGAGCACCGCGTCGTAGGCTTCGTACACCTCGCCCATCCCGCCGGCGCCGAGCAGCCCGCGGATCTCGTACTGTAGAACCTTGCGACCGATGAGGCTCACGCTAGAAGGTCCATCGTCAAGGTGATCTCCGCGATGATCGTCACAGGCAGGGGGACCAACGGCCTCCGCGCGCGTTGGTCCCAGCGGCGACGGTGAAGGTGTCGACCCCGGCACCGGCGATGCTCACCACACCGATCTCGCTCGCGGTGGTCGACGTTCGACGATCGAAGACGACCCACTCACCGTCCGGAGAAACGTCCTGTACGAAGTCGCCGCTGGACGACGCCGTCAGGCTGTTGTCGGTGAGCCGGGTCCCGGCACCTCCAGTGGCTGCGATCGTCCAGACCTCAAGGGTTCCGCCCTCGTTGGAGGTGTACGCGATTGCGTTGCCGTCTTCGGTCCAGTGCGGCGCGTAGTCGCTGAAGGTGTCGCTGGTAACGTTGAGACCCGCCAGGCCGTCCCCCTGG
>JBBRUZ010000205.1:0-5620 GCA_038247355.1 Rhodobacterales bacterium | reverse complement strand
GGGAGCCGACGACGAGGAAGAACGCGTCCTGCATCTTGCGATGCAGCCAGATGATGCCGGTGAGCCCGCAGAACACCTCGCGCTGGCCGCGTTGCCGCAGCACCGGCGCATCGAGGCAGCCCTTGCGCGTGTCGATTACGGCGGGATGGTTCATGCCGGAACGCCATCCGGCTGGGCGCGATCACCCTGCAACCGCGCGGCGCGCAGCTTGAGCAGGAACTGGGCGGCGTTGACGGCGTAGAGGGCATAGGCGACCAAGGCTATCGCCATCTGGGCGGTCGATCCGAATACCCCCCAGAACAGAACGACAACATAGAAGGTGTGTGCGGCGATGACGAAAAAGCTGACCACGTCCTCCCAGAAGAACGCGGCCGCGAGCAGATACTGGCCGAACACCACCTTCTCCCAGATCGCGCCGGTCACCATGATCGTATAGAGCGTCAAGGTCTTGACCAGGATCGACGCCGTGGCGAGCTCGTACCCCTCGCCGGTGAAGAGGTATCGCACCACGAGGCCGAGGCTCACGAGGAAGATCAAGAACTGAACGGGGGCCAGTACGCCCTGAACCAGCGTCCACGCGGTGGCGTCGCGCCGACGACGTTGTTCCGGCGTGTAGAGGGGAGCCGCCCTCGCTGATTTGCCTTTGTGCGGTTCCACGTCGCCTCTCCATCCCTCGCATTCCTTGACCCGAGCCTAACGCCGCGATCGCGTATGTCAACTTAAACTTACATACTCAAGCTTACAACGGCGCGCCATTTTTCTGCATAATTTGGTCTTGTACGGGCTATTGTCGCCAATTTGGGCCGATACGCGGGTCTCATTGGCGGTGAATCTCCGATCTGGGGATCGAATCGAACGTCGCTGTCAATTCGATTTGACATAATGGCGCAGGCATGTTCTCTTTTTAGGGCAGTGGAAAAGTCTTCGGCGCAGCGAAGTTCCCCGGACATCCGAAGGGTCCGCCCCAGCGAGAGTGAACAGGGATGCTGAGGCTCGGCACACTCGACGCGGCCAGCGAAGATCAGGGGGCCACAGCCCTCGCGCCGGTGTTGTTCAGCCGGGCGCTCGGTGATGTGGTGCCGGAGCGTCTCGGGTCAGGCTGCGCTGGTTTCGCCATCGAACAGCTCTGCGCCGCCGTGCTCGACGACATGCCGCGCGCGGCGCATACGTGCGTCGATCGGCTGATCGACTGCGGCGTTAGCGTCAATGCGATCTTTGACACCTATATCCCGCGCGCGTCGGCGCGCATGGGCGAGATGTGGGTCGAAGACGCCATCCCGTTCACCGCCGTCGCGGTGGGCATGTCGCGCCTTACCGAAGTCTTCCGCCGGCTCAGTCGGACCTCTCTGAAGGAACGTCTCGCGGCGACCGCCCGGCCGCTCGGCGGCCAGGCGCTCTTTGCGCTCGGTCCCGGCGAAACCCATGCGCTCGGCGTGGTCATGGCGGCCGACTGCTTTCGCCGAAACGGCTGGTCGGTTCGGGTCGAGCTGAAAGCTGATTCGGGCGAACTGGAACGAATCGTGCGCGCCGAGCCCTTTGACGCGATCGGCCTGTCCGCGGGCAGCCGTCGCGCGATCCCGGACCTGCGCGGCATCATCGCCGGTCTGCGGGTGGCGGCGCATCCGGCGACACGGTTCCTGCTCGGGGGGCCATTGGCGAGGCTCGACGAACGCGTCGCCGAACAGGTCGGCGCCGACATCGCGGTCAGCACCGCGCAGCAAGCCGTCGGCGAACTCGATAATGGCGTCTGGGAAACGCGACGTTCGGTCCGGCGACAGGCACGGCGGTCCTTTCCAGCGTGATCGGGCATTGAGTGAACACGAATGGCGCCTTCCTGTCGGCCTTGGACGGTTTCGCGAATGTCGACGACCATGCGGTCAAGGCGATCATCGCGGCGGGCTCGGACATCGCGCTGCTGATCACCGCCGACGGCGTCGTTCAGAGCGTCTATGTCGGTCCCGAGGCCGCTCCTGCGAATGACTTTCACGCGTGGTCGGGGGTCGGCATCTACGACCTCGTCTCAGAGGAGTCGCGCGCGAAGATCCGCGACATGCTGTCGCGCGCCCGCAGCGACGAGGCTCCGCGCTGGCGCGAGATCAACCATGTCATAAAGGGCGCCGAGGACTTCCCGGTGCGCTACGCCGCGGTGTCAACCGGCGAGGGCGGCAACGTCATCCTTCTCGGGCGCGACCTGCGGATGGTCGCGCAGCTGCAGCAACGGCTGGTGCAGGCCCAGCTCACGATGGAGCAGGACTACGAGCGCATCCGCCAGATCGAGACGCGTTACCGGGTGCTCTTCGAGACCACCCACGAGGCGCTGCTGATCGTGTCGTCCGAGACCGGGCGCATCCTCGACGCCAACTCGGCCGCGGCGCGTCTGTTCGCCCGCGAGGTCCAGGACCTAACCGGGCGCGTCTTCGCCAACCGATTCGACGAGGCGAGCCAGACCGAGCTCGTCGGCACGCTCGCGCAGGTGCGCGGCGACGGGCGCGAGCGGTCGGTGAACCTTCGCGCCCGCGGCGACAACCTGCAGCTCGGGCTGGACGTGATGCTGTTCCGCTCGATCAACGAGACGCTGTTCCTGTGTCGTCTCACTCCGCGCGGGATCGAGGCGATCGAGGACGCGGGCCTCGATCGCTCGCTCACCGCCCTGTACCGCCAGGCGAGCGACGCGATCGTGTTCACCGACAGGGCCGGAATGATCCAATGGGCCAACACCGCCTTTCTCGGCCTCGCCGACGTGGCGGTCAGCGAGACGGTGCGCGACACCAGCCTCGGCGACTTCCTCGGGCGCCCGACCATCGATCTCAACGTCATGATGACGAACGCGCGGGCCAAGGGCCGGTTGTCGGTCTATGGGACCTCGTTTCGCAGCGCCTTCGGGGTGTCGCTGCCCGTCGAGATATCGACGACCTATCTCGCCAACGCCAAGCCCGAGGGCTACGGCTTCGTCCTGCGCGACGTGAGCCGCACCGCGCCGAGCCGCAGCGTCGGCGCGGGGGTGTCCACGGAGGCGGTCGAGCAAATCATCGACCTTGTCGGCTCGACCCCGCTCAAGGAGCTGGTGCGCGGCACGACGGACGTGGTCGAGAAGCTCTGCATCGAGACCGCGATCAAGCTCACCAACAACAACCGCGCCTCCGCCGCCGAAATGCTCGGCCTGTCGCGCCAGAGCCTCTATGTGAAGCTGCGCAAGTACGGACTGATCGACCAGGAGGAATGAGACCGGCCGCGCGGCGCCGTCCGCGTGTGCGACATCGCCAAGTGCTTGATTTCGAACGATATGAGGCGGCCGAGATTTCGAGACAAGCCCGACGCGCACCGCGATGGCGTGGGGACGCGGCGGTCCGGGGAGACGTTGCGAATGACGACAGGTCCGAACGTCGATCAATCCGAATTCTGGAACGCCCAGCCCGGTCGGAACTGGGTTCTCCACGACGCGGATCTGGATGCGATCAGCGCGAACGTCAGCGGCCTGCTGCTTGCCGCCTGTGCGCCCGCGCCGGGCGAACGGGCGCTCGACGTCGGCTGCGGGGCGGGGGCCTCGACGTTCGCGCTCGCCGCCGCGGTCGGCGCATCGGGGGCCGTGCTCGGCGTCGACATTTCCGCGCCGCTGCTTCGGCGCGCCGAGGAACGCCGGGCCGCGCTCGGGGCGGGTAACGTCGCCTTCGCGCTGGCCGACGCGCAGGATCATCGGTTCGAGCCGGGGGCGTTCGACCTCGCCGCGTCGCGCTTCGGCGTGATGTTCTTCGCCGACCCGGTCGCGGCGTTTCGCAACATCGCGGCGGGCCTGCGTCCGGGCGGCCGGATCGCGTTCGCGGCCTGGGCGGGACCGGAGGCGAACCCGTGGTTCACGCTGCCGCAGCGCGTCGCGTTCGCGCGCCTCGGGCCGGTCGCACAGACCCCGCCCGATGCGCCCGGACCGATGGCCTTTCGCGACGTCGACCGCGTCTGCGGCATTCTTGCGGCCGCGGGCTTTTCCGCCGCCGAGGGGACGAGCGTTCCGACCGACCTGCATCATCCCGGCGGCGTCGAGGCGGTCGTCCGGCTCGCCGCGCATGTCGGGCCGACCGCGCGGATCATGCGGGAGAACAACGGGACGGCTGTGGACGAGGCGGCGATCGCGGCGGCGCTGGCCGTCGAGCTCGCGCAATTCCGGAGCGACGACGGCGTGCGCATCCCCGCGCGGGTCAACATCTTCACCGCGCTGCGGGAGTGAGCGTTGGCGCCCGGACGGCGGGACCGGCGGCGGTCTCAGCCGTCCTGGCCGTCGGGCGCCGGCGCGTCGAGCCCCTTCAACTCGCCCAGCGCCTTTCCCGCGATCCCTTCGAGATCGCCGTACATGCCCATTGTCGCCTCGATCACGCCCTGGATCTGCATCTCGCGCCGGGCCCAGGCCTTGAGCGTGCGCGCCCGCTCGGACTTCAGATCGTCCTCCATCGCCCGGAATTTCTCGACGATCGCCTCGACGCGGTGCCGGAAGCGCGGGCCGGTCAGGTAGTCGTAGACCAGCTCCATCTTGGTCGCCTGTCCGTCGCGCACTGCGCCGGCCTTCGCGAGATCGACCAGCGTCGCGCGCAGCGCGGTGGCGAGCGGCAGCGCAAGGCGCGGCGGCGCGACCCAGACGCCGTCGATCAGCTCGAAGCTCTCCACCCCCTTTGGCAACGCCTCCGACACGATCAGCCCGACCTGTGCGCCGAGCGCGCGCTGGTCGCCGCGCAGCTTGACCAGCCATTCGGCGTTCCACGCCTTGGTGCGCTTGACCTCCCACAGGATCACCCCGGCCGCCATGCCGCCCGGCCCGCGCACGCGCTGGATCAGATCGGCCCCGGTCAGGCCCCTGCCGACCGGCTCGACAAGGTCGTGGGGAAACCGCGCCGCGAGCTGCGCCTCCAGATCGAGCTCCAGCACCTCGCCCTGCAGTTGTTGCGAGCCCTGCTCGGAACGGCGCTTCAGCTCCTCGATCGTGCGCTGCATTCCGGCGATGACCTGCTCCTTTTCGGCGACCTTCAGCTTCATCGCCTCCTCGGTCTCGCGCCGCGCCTGATCGCGCGCCGCGCCGAGCGCCTGCCCGACGCGCGTCTCGATGGTCAGATCGAGTTCGCGCGTCTTGTCGGCGAACGCGCGTTCCGCCCGGATCGCGTCGGCCTGCGCCGCCTGCGCCGCGGCGAGCTTCGCGTCGCGCGCCGCGAGCGCCGCGCGCATTTCACCGACCTCCGCAGCGCTCGCCACCTGCGCCGCGACGCGCGCCTCGGCGGCCAGCCTGCCCCGCTCGGCGCCGACGCGCGACGCGACCTCCTCCGCCAGCGCCGCGCGCGCTTGCGCCACCTCCGCCTCCCGCGTCGCGATCGCCCGGCGTTCCGCCGCGAGCAGCGGTGCGGCCAGTTGCTCGGTCAGCCTGATCTCGGTCCTGCAGGACGGACAGGCGATCGTCGGTTCCACCATGCTCGGCGCTCCTCTCCGCTTTCGGGCGCGGTGCGACGCGGCGAGACCGGCCGCACCCGCACGGCCGGGCCGCAGGTCGCACGTTCACTTTTCGTTCTTGCATGACCGACGACGCTGGTCCATACATCGCGGTGACGGGGCCTTGGACATGCACGCCCGGCTCGGGTTATACAGC
>JBBRUZ010000204.1:0-5681 GCA_038247355.1 Rhodobacterales bacterium | reverse complement strand
GCGGCGCCGTTCGCTGCTGGGACGTCATATTCTGCTGCGGGTTCACTTGATACCTCATGGCCGTGTCCTGCTTTGGCGTCGCCCAGAGTGCTGTGCGCCGCGGCGGGTCAGCACGAACAGCACACCCTCGGGACGCGCGTCATGGGTGACGTGGATATCTTCGCCGAAGCGTTCGGCCGCGGCGACCAGGATGCCCTCCAGGAACGGCGCGAGGCCGTCGCGTTCGGAGCGATAGACCATCCGGTTCTCCTGCGCGCTCCGCGAGACGATCTCGAAACTCGGCAGCCGCGCCCGCGGCATCGTCGAGCCGATCGCCACGTGCATCCGTTCGAGATTGCCGACGAACGTCTCGATGTCGCCGCCCGCCATGCGCAACGTCCGCCCGAAGCCCGCGGTGGCGGCGAACTCGAACCACGAGCGCCCGAACTCCAGCAGCGTTTCGGCCAGCCCGAAGCCCAGTCGCTCGGCGATAAGCCCGACGAGGCGCAACGTCTCGGCGTCCGAGCTGTGTCGCAGGCCGATGAAATGCGCCTCGGTGAGCCCGTTGCGCGCCGCCAGCGCGTCCCATTCCTCCTGACCGAGCCGGGCCACCGCCAGGCTCCGGGCCCCCTGATGGATCATTCCGTACATCGCCGCTCCTTTGCGTCCGTCCGCCCGGGCCAAGCGGCGCCACGCCTTCGCCGCGTCCCTTGCTCTCGGGCTTTCGCGATCCCTTAACGGGTTTAGGTCTAGTATCCGTGTCTTAAGCGGTCGTTAATCTCCTGCCCCCGGGCAGCCAGCGACACGACACGTGCGAAGGATCGATTCATGAAAATGTCGAGAGCGTCCGACCAGCGTCCCGCAGATCTCCACGGGCGCGGCGATCCCCCGTGGGAGCAGACGCCGCAGGCGCTCACGCACGGCCTGTCGCGGGTCGAGATCGTCATCGTCAAGGACAGCTGGAACAAGTTCCTCGCCTTCGACGAGATGCTGATCGAGACGTTCTTCGAGCGCCTGCTGCTCGACGCGCCCGAACTCGTCGACCAGTTCGGCCCGGCGATCGATCACGCCCCCGTCGAATTCCTCGCGCTCATCGACAGGGCCGTGCGCGCGATCGACCCCGCCACAGAACGCATGCTGCGCGAAGGCTACGCCAGCGCGCCGGGCGCCGCGTCCGCCACGTGCCGCGAGACCGCCGAATTCGGCGCCTATTTCACCGCCTACGGCCTGACGCCCGACCAATGGTCCGCGGCCGCGCGCTGCTTTGTCTGGGTCTTCGGCAAGGTCCCCTACCTCGAGGACTTCGAGCGCGAGAACCTCGCACGCCGGGGCGGCTCGGCACTCGCGCGGTTCTTCGCCGTCCACGTCGCCGGACCGATGATCGCCCACGCCGCGACCGAAGAGGCGACGCTGTCGGCGGAGGTCGTCGCGGAAATGCAGGCGGGCGTAGAGGCGATGCTCGCGCTTCCCCAGGAGGCCGGGATCCATTTCTACCGCGCGCTGTTCGACGCGCATCCCGATGTGCTGCGCCATTTCCGCACCGCGGACATGGACGCGCTCGCGCGTCACCTGATCGAGACGGTGGTCTTTCTCGGCCACGCGGCGGGTCGCCCGCGCAGCCTTCGCAGCGAACTGCGCAACCTCGCCCAGATCCACACGTCGAACGCGATCCCCACCGCCGACTACCCCAAGCTTGCAGGCCCGCTGCTCGAGACGATCGGGGCCTACGGCGCGCCGCTGACCGAGCGCACCCGTGCGGGCTGGGTGACGCTTTTCGGGCGGATCATCCGGATCATCTCGGAGCCGATGGCCGCGCAGGAGCGGCTGGTCGGCGCCGCCCGCACGTTCCTCGACCAGATCGCCGCCGAGCTCGACTGGCCGCGCAACCGGATCGAGAAGCGCTGGTCCGAGATAATGCATGAAATCCGCGCCACCGAGACCTACACGCAAACCTTCGAGGAGGTCGAATACGGCGCGAAGCTCGCCTGGCGCAACGCGCCGAAATGCATCGGGCGGATCAGCTGGAAAAACCTTATCGTCCGCGACCGCCGCCACGTGACCGATCCCGACGAGATCTTCGCGGAATGCGTCGAGCACCTGCGCGCCGCGACCAACGGCGGCAACATCGAGATCGTGCTGACGGTGTTTCGCGCGATGCGCCCGCACGAGCGCTGGGGGCCGCGCATCTGGAACAGCCAGCTCATCCGCTACGCCGCCTATCCGCTCGCGGACGGCTCGGTGCTGGGCGACCGCGCCAACCTCGATCTGACCGCCGCGATCCGCAAGCTCGGCTGGACGCCTTCCGACGAGCCGACCGACTTCGACCCGCTGCCGCTGGTCATCGACGCGCCGGGCCACGAGCCGCGGCTCTATCCGCTCGACCCGGCCGACATCCTCGAAGTGTCGATCGTCCATCCGACCGCGCCGGCCGTCGCCGAGCTCGGGTTGAAATGGTGCGCGGTGCCCGCCATCGCCAACTTCCGCATGGAGATCGGCGGCCTCGACTACGGCTGCCTGCCGTTCAACGGCTGGTTCATGGGCTCCGAGATCGCGCGCAACCTCTTCGAGGACCGACGCTACGGCCGGGCGGAAGCCATTGCGGCGGCGCTCGGCCTCGACACGTCCTCGGAGGCGACGCTCTGGCGCGATCGTGCGTTCCTCGAACTCAACGCCGCGGTGATCCATTCCTTCCGACAGGCCCGCGTCACGCTCGTCGATCACCAGACGGCCTCGCGCCAGTTCCTGATCCACGACCTGCGCGAGAAGAAGGCCGGCCGCGAATGCCCGGCGCAATGGTCGTGGATCGCCCCGGCGGCGGGCGGCTCGACCTCGCCGGTCTGGCACCACGAAACCCGCGATTTTCATCTGACGCCCTGTTACGGCTACGCCGCAGACCGCTGGACGGTGATGGACCGCGACTTCGAGCCAGGCTCGACCGGCGTGCGCGGCGCAGAGGCGCGCACCCGGCGCCCGCTGGTGCTTTACGCCTCCGAGACCGGCACCGCGGAGGGCTATGCCCGCCAGGCCGGCCGACGCCTCGCCAGCCTCACGCCGCAGGTCCTCGCGATGGACGAGTTCGACCCCGCCGAGACGATGCGCGAGTCGCTGATCCTTCTCGTCGTCTCGACCTGCCGCGACGGCGACGCGCCCGCCGGCGGCCAGCCGTTCCTCGACTGGCTTCGCACCCGCAGGGCCGGCGCGCTCGACGGCGTCGGCTTCGCCGTGCTGGGCATCGGAAACCGCATCTACCCGAAGTTCTGCGCCGCCGCGGTGGCCTTCGACGAGGCGTTCGAGGCCGCCGGCGCGCGCCGCATCGCCAAGATCGCCCTCGCCGACGAGATCGCCGGCCAGTCCGATACGGTCAAGCAATGGCTGGAAATGTTCGCCAAGCTCTGGTCGGCCGAAAGCCAGACCGCCAGGACCCGCCGCGCCGTCGTCGAAGTCATCCCCGCCGAGCGCTTCCCCGGACCCGACCCGATGAATTGCGGCGTGATCGCGTTCAACGACGAAATGTTGCGCGACGCCGGACTCCTCCGCTCCACCCGCCACATCGGCGTCGACATCCTGCCCGAGGCCGGCTCCTACGCGCCCGGCGATCATCTGGCGGTCCATCCCGTCAACCCCGACCCGCTCGTCCACGGCGTCTGCGGCCATCTCGGCTTGCCGCGCGACGCGTGGTTCCGCATCCTCGGCGCGTCGCTCCCGGCGCTCGACCGTTACCGCGACGGCTATCCGGTCAACCGGCTGCTCGCCGAAGACCTCGATCTCGGAATGCCGGACGCGCCCGAGGAACTGCTCGCCGCCATGCGCGCCGCAAGCCGCGCCGAAGACGACCGCGACCTGCTCGACGGGTGGATCGCGACGCTGAACCTCGACGAGGCGAACCCCGAACGCCGGGCGCTGCGCGACCGGCTGCGCGAGACCTACCACAACCTGCTCGAGATTTTCGACGCGTTCCCGGGTTCGACGCCGCCCGTCGATGCGCTGATCGAGATCCTGCCACGCCTGAAGCCGCGGCTCTACTCGATCGCTTCGAGCCCGCGCGTCCACCCGACCCGGATCCACGTCATGGCTGGCGTGCTGACGCTTCCGACGCCCGACGGCCGCTTGCGCCGCGGGCTCTGTTCGCACTATCTCGCCGGACTCGCCCCCGGGGCGCATGTGCGCGTCGCGATCAAGCAGGCGGCGCATGCGTTGCCTGCCGACTTCGACGGCCCACTGCTGATGATCGGCGCCGGCACCGGCCTCGCGCCGCTCTTCGGCATCCTTCAGGACCGCGACGCCCGCGACGTTCGCGCCGCCGCCGCCCGCCCCGTCGCGCTCTACGCGGGCGTCCGCAGCCCGGGCGAGTTCCTGCACCGCGCCGAGGTCGCGGACTGGCGCGCGCGCGGCCATCTGAGCCAGGTCGTGGTCGCGTTCTCGCGCAGCGGCCCGTCCAAGGCTTATGTCCAAGACGCGCTCGACGCCGACGGGCCCGCCGTCTGGAACCTCCTCAGCCGGGCGGACGCGCATTGCCTGATCTGCGGTGACGCCAAGATGGCCCAGGACGTCGGCGAGCGGCTGCTGCAGATCCTGCAGCGCGACGGCGGCCTCGGGTATTCCGGCGCGCTCGCCTGGCTCCAGGCCATGCGCCGGGAAGGGCGGCTGATCGACGACGTCTGGGGCGTTCAGCTCAATCGCGACGTGGCGCTGCCCGAGATGGTCCGGGGCAGGTATGATCGCGGCGCCGGATGGCTCGCCCGGCTTCAACGCGCGCTCGGCGGCGGTCGGCCGCACCCCGGCGCCATCGAGCGCTTCTGACCCGCCGCAGCGCGCTGCCGCCCCCGCCGACCCCGGAAGGTCGGCGGAGCGAGGCGCGTCAACTGATCGCCGGCGACCGTCACCGCCTCGCGGCGCGAAGCGCAACGGACGCTGCGCCCTTCACCGGAGTGCAGCGTGGTGCGACGTCCGCCTGATCGCCCCTTCAGAACAGATTGCGCCGGAACCCGAAGCCCATCGCCGCGACGGTTCTGAACTGCAGGCCCGACAACCCGTAGAACGCCTTGAACAGCCGCCGCGTCGCCGCGTCGCCGCTATTCAGCGCCGCAGCGATCGCGTCCATCTGGCTCTGCCGGACCGGCGCCATCTTCGAGGTCAGCGTCTCCCGCGAGATCCGCTGTCGCCATTTCTGCGTCCAGCGCGCCAGCCCGATCGCGTCGAAATGTCCGACGTACATCTTCGGCAACCCCAGCGCCGAGGCCCGGCGGGTGATCACCGCGTCGCCGCGCTTCGTGTCGTGATTCCCGATCTCGGTATACTGCGGCCCGACCCGCAGGAACTGCTTGCCCATCGTATGGCCCAGCAGACCGTGGCGCATGAACGCCCCGGCGGCACCGTAAACGGGCCGCCGCAACGCCCGCCACGCCAGATCGCTGCTCCAGCGCGTGCGGAAGAACGTGCTCCCGAACGGCGCGTCAATGTCGTCGCCCGGCCCCCAGACCGCCTCGGCCGTCGGCAGCGACACCGAGTCCGCGTCCTTCGGGATCCGGTCGAGAAACTCCGCCACCGGCCGGTCGCCAAAGACGAACTCGTCCGCATCGACCACCGCCAGCCACTCGGTCCGCGCCCGGGCGAGCCCCGCGAGGTAGATCGCCACTTGCCGCGCCTCCAGCCCCTCGGGCCGCGCCACCCCCAGCGCCGTCCAGAAGTCCGCATCCGTGGCG
>JBBRUZ010000203.1:0-5682 GCA_038247355.1 Rhodobacterales bacterium | reverse complement strand
CGATCATCCGGGCGTGCACTCGATCCTGGTCGATCCGCGCGATGGGCGACGGATCACCGTCGGAGTCTCTTGTGGCGGGGTGTGGCTGACCGACGACGGGGGCGCGACCTGCGGCAGGGCGGGCGCGGGCTGCGGGCGGCGTATCTGCCGCGAGACCAGGCCACGACCCGGTCTCGCGGGATCCGCATCTGCTGGCGGCTTGCGCGGTCGCGCCGGATCGGGTGTGGCGCCAGCATCACAACGGGATCTTCCGATCCGACGATCGTGGCGAGACCTTTGCCGAGGTGGGGCCGGACGCGTTCGGCTTCGCCGTTGCGGCGCATCCGGGTGAGCCCGACACGGCGTGGTTCGCGCCGGCGGTGAAGGACGAGTGCCGGGCGCCCAAGGATGCGCGACTCGCGGTGACGCGGACGTGGGATGGCGGCGCGGAGGTCGAGACGCTCGACGGTGGTCTGTCGGATCAGCCGCGGTACGATCTGATTTATCGCCATGCGCTGGTGGCGGACGCAAGCGGGCGCCGCCTCGCGATGGGTTCGACCACGGGCGATCTGCGGGTCAGCGAGTACGGCGGCGAGGGCTGGACCGGCGTGACGACGGGTCTGCCGCCGGTCGCGGCGCTGGCGTTCGCGGCAGACTGATGTTTCAATTCAGGTGGCGTGGCCGTGTCGCCAGCGGGGAAACCTACTTAAGGTCAGAGCAATGTCCGGGTGTTGGCGCTCGAACATAAAACTGGATCATGCCGGTCTCCTCTCGTCAGCACCACATCGACGGCGAGCCGAAGGATCCGCGGTGAAGGCGTATGACGGGGTGCGAGAGCGTCAGGCCAGCTTGACCTCGACGCTCTGCTCGGTCAGTTGCGATTTGCCGAAAACCATCATGAACGGAATGTCGGCGGCGTCCCGGCCGACGCCGATCCGGACGATCTCGTCCGGGCCGGCCATGCCGGTGGCGTCCACCAGATGCCAGGCGCCGCCGAGATACACCTCCGTCACGGCGTGAAAGTCCTGGGGGTCGACGCTGGGGGCGTAGACGCTGACCATTCGCGCAGGCACGCCGGCGGCGCGGGCGAGGCCGACCATGACATGGGCGTAGTCGCGGCAGACGCCCTGGCGGCCGACGAAGGTGTCGACGGCGGTGGTTTCGGCGTTGCTCGTGCCGGGGACGTAGTCGAGATGGGCCTCGACCCAGTCGCGCAGCGCGAGGATGCGCGTGCCCCCGGTCAGGCCGGGAAACTCGGCTTCGACGAAGTGGTGGAACTTCTCGGCGGGCACGAAGCGGCTGTCCATCAGGTACTTCACCATATCGCCGGTCAGCTCGTGCAGCGGGGCCTGGGGCAACGTCGCGAGGTCCAGCGCCGGGCGGTCGATCTCGACACGGGCCTGATACGTGCATTCGAACCGCTCGTGGGACTGGACCCAGCTCCGTTCACCGACGCCATCCTCGGCGGGAACCCGGGCGAAGTAGATCGGATCGCGCACGAGGATCTTCGCGTCGAGGATGCGCTGGTCAAGGAGGGGTGCGGCCTCGATCTGCAAAAGGATGGTGGTCGCCTCGGGGACGGCGTAGTCGAGGCGGACGGAGATATCGACGATCATTCTGGGGCTTTCGCGTTCGAGCGGGCGGACTGGAGCGGGGTGGTTCGCGGTGCGACTTGGGCGGCGTCGGCGGGTTCCTGGCGTTCATGCGGGGCGGCTCTGCGGCGGGGCTTAGCGGCGGGTGCGGACGAGGTCCAGCGATGGCGTCGTGACGGGTCCGCTTGCGCTCGCGGAGCGGGTCGCCTAGACGCAGGCCCGAGCTCGGGGACAGGTGACGGCCTGGGGTACAGGACCGCTATAGTAGGGTTGCCGAACTTCGGCAAATCGACGCTCTTCAACGCGCTGACGCGGACGGCGGCGGCGCAGGCGGCGAATTTTCCGTTCTGCACGATCGAGCCCAACGTCGGCGAGGTGAACGTGCCGGACGCGCGGCTGGAGCGGCTTGCAGGGATCGCGAAGTCGAAGGCGGTGATCCCGACGCGGATGACCTTCGTCGACATCGCGGGGCTGGTGCGAGGGGCGAGCAAGGGCGAGGGGCTCGGAAACCAGTTTCTGGCGAACATCCGGGAATGCGATGCGATCGCCCACGTGCTGCGGTGTTTCGAGGACGACGACGTGACGCATGTCGAGGGCCGCGTCGATCCGGTGGCGGATGCGGAGACGGTCGAGACCGAGCTGATGCTCGCCGATCTCGACAGCGTCGAGAAGCGGCTGGCGGGGCTCGCGCGAAAGATCAGGTCGGGGGACAAGGAAGCGGGAGATCAGTCGCGGCTGCTCGAGGCGGCCCGGCCCCTGCTGGCGGCGGGGCGGCCCGCGCGCGGACTGCACGTCGATGCGGAGGACGCGAAGGCCTGGCGGGGGTTGCAGTTGCTGACCGCCAAGCCGGTGCTCTACGTCTGCAACGTCGAGGAAGCGGCGGCGGCGGAGGGGAACGCGCATTCGGCGGCGGTGGCGGCGATGGCGGCGGCGAGCGGCGCCGGCTGCGTCGTGATCTCGGCGGCCATCGAGGAGGAGATCGCCCAGCTCGACGACGCCGAGCGGGCGGAGTTTCTGGGCGCGATGGGGTTGGAGGAGGCGGGGCTCGACCGGCTGATCGGGGCGGGATACGCGCTGCTCGGCCTCGCCACGTACTTCACCGTCGGGCCGAAGGAGGCGCGGGCCTGGACAATCCCGGCGGGGACGAGCGCGCCGCAGGCGGCGGGGGTGATCCACGGGGATTTCGAGCGGGGTTTCATCCGCGCGGAGACGATCGCCTACGCCGACTTCGTCGGCCTCGGCGGCGAGCAGGGGGCGAAGGAGGCGGGCAGGATGCGCTCCGAGGGCAAGACTTACCGCGTTGCGGACGGGGACGTCCTGCACTTCCTTTTCAACACCTGAGAAAGCCCGCTGACCGGCGCCGCGGGCTGCGAAGGTCAACCGTGTCCGCATGTGCGACACTCGTAAGTCATTGAATTCGTTTGATTCGATTGGCATGAGTTTTTCCGCGGCGAGGCTTCGTGATCCTTGTTCGCCCGATCCGTCCCTGTCCGCTCTGTCCAGCAACAGGGGCGCGCCCGCCCGTGGGGGTTCGCCCGATCGGCGCTGATGCATCGGCGGGATCGGCGCTCCAGCCATCGGACCGGCGGCGTTCTCAACCGGAGCGACGCCACGTCAGGTCCGGCGGAAAGCCTCCGTTGGCGCAAGCAGAGGGGAGGGGCTGGGGCGCTGATCTGCGAGCGGTTCTCCGCGGAGTACGCCGCCTGCGGAAGGCGGACCTTGCTGACCGCAAGCCCGTAGTGTCTCGCTGGAGACCCTACCGCAGCGAGCGGCGCGTCTGCGCCGTCAAGGGCGCGCACGGACGCCGGTTTCGGGGCCCGTGCGGCGGGGGGTCGCGATTTCGCGGTGAGCGACCGCATCGGGGCGAGGCCCGCTGGCGTCGTCGGCGCGCGGTCGGTATGAGCGCCGGGACGATTGCGGCAAAGGCGGGACGCGGTTGGAGTTCTCGGGCGATCAGGCGGCGGCTTTCGAGCGCATTGCAGGTGTTCTGCTGGACGCCGGCGTCGATCTGGAGACCGGGGCGCTGTTGCCCGACGGGGTGCCGCAAAAGGCGCTGGCGGTGCTCGGGCGGGCGGGTTCGGGCAAGACCATGCTGCTGGCGCATCTGGTCAGGCGCCTGATCGCGGCGGGGGTGGAGCCGGTTTCGGGCGACTACGAGAGCCGGCGGGCGCGCGAGCGGCGGACCGTGGCGGTACTGGCGCCGACGAACAAGGCGGCGAGCGTGCTGCGCGCGCGCGGCGTGCCGGCGACGACGATCCACCGGGTGCTCTACACGCCGCTCTATCATCCCCATTACGAGACGATCGCGGAATGGCTGACCGGCAAGGGCGAGCGGCCGGTGGTCGAGGGGATGACGCCAGCGGCGCTCGACCGGGCGATGGCGTCCTACAACACGCACCAGTCGGTGCCCGGCGCGTTGGCCAGCGCGGGGCTGCGGGGGTCGGATTTCATCAAGGGCTGGAAGCGGCGCGACGAGCCGCTCGACATCGGGCTGGTGGACGAGGCGTCGATGCTCGACGCGCGGCAGTTCGAGGATCTGAGCGCGCTGTGCCGGACGCTGATCCTGTTCGGCGACCCCGCGCAGCTCGCGCCGGTGGGCGGCGGCGGGGCGATGGTGTTCGACGGACTGCCGGAGGCGCGACGGCTGGCGCTCGGGCGGGTACATCGGCAGGCGGCGGGCAACCCGATCATCGACCTCGCGCATCTGCTCGGCGATCCCGATCTGACGTTCGAGGATTTCGAGGACAGGGTGCGCGCCGCTGCGCGGGCCGACGACCGGGTCGTGATCGCGCCGCGCGTGGACGCCACGGCGATGGCGCGGGCGCCGGTGCTGGTCTGGCGGAACGCGACGCGGGTGCGGCTGATCGAGGCGTTCCGGCGGGCGCACGGCGCGCCGGTCGATGCGCTGCTGCCGGGGGAGCCGCTGATCTGCGACGGGATCGAGCTGCCGCTCAAGCATCGCAAGAAGCGGGTCGATCTGGAGGCGCGCGGCCTGATCAAGGGCGCGCAGGCGATCTTTCTCGGGCCTGGTGCGCGGGCAGGCTTCGCCCGGCTCTGGCTGCCGGGGACGGAGGAGCCGCAGATCGGGGTCGCGAGCATCATCCAGATCGAGAGCCCCGGCGCGGAGGAGCCGTATCTCGCCACTGCTGCGAACATGGGGGTTGTGTTCCTGCATGGCGCTGCGGTGACGATCCACAAGGCGCAGGGCTCGCAGTGGGCCGAGGTTCAGGTGTTCGCGCCGGACGTGTGGGCCGCGGCGCAGTCGGGGCGGGCCGAGGCGGGCGTGGCGCTGTGGAAGCGGCTCGCCTATGTCGCGATCACACGGGCGGAGGAGCGGTTGCTGTGGGTGACGCGATACGCGCTCGCCCGGCCCGAGGCGCCGCTTACGGTCGCCGATCTGGTACGGCGGGGGCCGGCGCTGGTCGAGGCGTCCTGACTTCGCTGCGCTTGCCCGCAGACCCGCGCGCCGGGTGGCGATCGGTTGCCGCCCGGCCCGTGTCGCGCTTGCACGCCTGCGACGTTCTGTGCATTTCGGCGCTGTAGTTCAAACGGAGTTCGACGGAATGGATCGCGCGGCCCTTGGAGAGTTCGTTGAAAGCCCGCGGGTGCGGAACACCATTCTGGCCGTGATCGTGCTTAATGCGGTCGTGCTGGGGCTGGAGACGTCGAGGACGGCGATGGCGGTCGCGGGGCCGTTCCTGATGCTGCTCGATCGGCTCTGCCTCGCGGTGTTCGTCGCCGAACTGGCGGCCAAGCTGGTGGCGTTTCGCTGGAGCTTCTTTCGCAGCGGCTGGAACATCTTCGATTTCGTGATCGTCGGCGTCAGCATCATTCCTGCGGCGGGCGGACTGTCGGTGATGCGCGCGCTGCGGATACTCCGGGTCCTGCGGGTCATTTCGGTCGTGCCGAGCCTGCGGCGCGTCGTCGAGGGGCTGATCACCGCGATGCCCGGGATGGCTTCGGTCTTCGCGTTGATGTCGCTGATCTTCTACATCGCGGCCGTGATGGCGACGAAGCTGTTCGGCGGAGCGTTCGACGAATGGTTCGGGACCATCGGCCGCTCGGCCTACAGCCTGTTCCAGATCATGACGCTGGAAAGCTGGTCGATGGG
>JBBRUZ010000202.1:0-5855 GCA_038247355.1 Rhodobacterales bacterium | reverse complement strand
GACCCAGGGTCTCACACCCGCCCGTCTCCGCGGCGTGCGCGGCAGCTCCGCCGGGTGGGTCGCCTTTGTCGACGACGACTGCATTTGCGCGCCGGACTGGGTCGCCGAGGCCCTGCGCTTCGCCGTGGCCCACCCCGAGGCCGGCGCCTTCGGCGGCCGCGTCCTGCCCGACTGGGGCCGCGCCGCCCCGAGCCACCTCGCCCGCCACGGCTGGCTCTTCGCCCAGCAGGACCACGGGTCGGAGGCGAAGCCTGTCGGCAACCTCGTCGGCGCAGGCGTCGTGCTCAACCGCCGCGCGCTCGAGGACGTCGGCTGGACGGTCGACCCGCTGCTCGCGGACCGCACCGGGCTCGGCCACGTCTCGGGCGGCGACGTCGAGATCGGCTGCCGCCTCGCCTTCGGCGGCTACGGCCTGTGGTACGCGCCGGGCCTGCGCATCGATCACCGCATCGCGCCCGCCCGCCAGGGAATCCGCGGGCTCGTCGGCCTCGCAAAAGGCCTTGGCGCAGGCGCCGAACTCGTGAGCCTAATGGGGGCTCCGAACCCCGACGACTGGCCGGCGCGCGTCGGCGCGACACTCGCCGAGGAGATCCGCTGTGACATAGCCTCGACCCGCTATGTGTTCAAAGGCGAGTACCCGTGACAGGACTGGCTGATCCGCGCCGCCTTCCTCACCGGTCAGCGCCGCCTTGCGCGCGCGCCTCGGCGGCGTCTGGGCCCCCGTTGACGCGGCCAGCCCGCCGTCATTTTGATCCTAACCGCCCGAGCCTTGCGGGGCGCAGCGGGCGCCGCTGTGTTCTCTACGCGTTGGCAAAAACGCCGTAACTGAATGGCCGACGAGCGATGGCCAGTCCCGGAGGCGCTCACGACGCTTGCGCGGCCGAACACGAAGATCGTCGAATACGTCGCCCCAGCCTGCCTCCCTGGTGAAGGCCGGATCGCCGGGATCAAGCTTGGAGGTTTCGACCTCGCCTGCCAGCGGGCCGCGCGCGTCTTCAAGGACAGAACCCGCGCGCGACAACGCCGCCGCTGCGACGCGTTGCAGGTCTTCAGGATCGACCCCGACATGCTCGCGCGAACATTCGAGCGCGCTTTGCAGATCGGTCTGCTCTTTCAGCAAACGCTCGTGCCGGACACGGACTTCATCATCCATTTCGGAGCTATGGCTGAATTTGGGTGACGCGGCGTGATCAGGCGGCGCGGGTCTGGTTGGCGTCGGCTTGGGCCAGACCCCGTCCGCCCAAATATAGACATAACGGCGCGCCGAGAGATCGCGGCGCCGCCAGCGGTCGTAGTCCTCCTGCCAGCCCGCCGTGAGGCGCGAGATCACGCCGGGCGACAGGTTCGGCGCGTCCACCCCGAGCAGCGCTGTCAGGTTCGGCCTGCTCGCTCGCACCAATGGCGCTCGGGGCCTCACCCTGGAAATCCCCGGTCGAGACGCCGCGCAGACAAAGAACCGGCAGCAGGGCATCGAGGCTTTTAGAGCGTCGCGCCCACTTCGGCAGGATGTTCGAGGTGAAGCGGATCTTCGCCTTGGGAGGCACGTCGGTCGCGCGGTCGCGCACCTTCTGGCGCTGAACCGGGATTGGACCGATCCCGGTCTGGATCATCCGCTCCGGCCCGGCGCCGTGGCGAACGACGCGCTGCCGCCCGTCAGGCAGAAGCGCCTCGCCGAACTGCGCGACGAAGCCCGCCGCCTCGGCCCTCAGCACCGCCATCAGCATTTTGCACGCGCCCTCGCGGGCGATCTCGGTCAGCGGATCGCCGATCGATCCGGGCTGGTGAAGCGGAGTGATCGTCGTATCTTCATTCATGGCGTATCGCTCCTTCGGGAGGTTCTGGCAGGCTTGATCACCGGCCACGATACGCCGCCTTCTCGGGCCGCATCACCCATTTTCGGCCATAGCTCCCGAGCCGCGGACCATCAACCCCCTGCTGTTGGCGTTGTCGGCGATCACGGCCTGGTTCCTTTCGAACTCGGTCCAGGTGATGTAGCCCTCGTGATGCTCGATGATCAACACGTCCCAATCCGCCCGATCGCGACGATGGCCGCAGACCATACGCTTGCGCCCGTTATCGACCGTCATCCGGCTCTCGGTACGGCCGAACGCGTAGGCGGCGCCATAGATCGGGTTGGTTAGGAGGTGATGGTTGGTGAACGCCCCGCTGGCGTGGTTCGTCTGGTCGGCGGCGTACGGCCTCCTGGCGCTCGCGGCGATGTTCGAGGGCATGAGCTGGCCGTTTCTCGTCTATCCGATCGTGTCGCTGGCGCTGAGCCTGCTGATCGGACTTCTGGCGCTCGATCCGAACGATTTTTTCGCCCGACAGGGCGAGGAACTCGAGCGACCCTGACCCCGGCCGGCGCGGTCCTGTTGAAAATCAGGGGTTTGCGCGACCGGGGTCGCGGGTCGCGCGGCGCCGCAAGATGTGCCCCATTTTGCATTGACAACGGATTGCGGCGGGCCTAGGTTTCGTCCGCTTCGAAGGGGTTGCTGACCTCTGCGAAACAGCCACACTTCGGCGGTCACGACTCGGGCGTCATGCCTCAGTCCTCTGGAATTTCGCCGCGCCGGGCCCGCAGACGGGGTTCGGGCGCGACGTATTGGGCATTTCGCGGATCGCCGCGGGACGCCGGAAGACAGAAACGGTGTAGACGGGATACAGACTCGAATGCCAACGATCCAACAGCTGATCCGCCATCCGCGCCAGCCGCGCGCCGTGCGCAGTAAGGCGATGCATCTTCAGGCCTGCCCGCAGAAGCGCGGCGTCTGCACGCGCGTCTACACGACGACGCCGAAAAAGCCGAATTCGGCGATGCGCAAGGTCGCCAAGGTGCGGCTGACCAACGGTTTCGAGGTCATCAGCTACATCCCGGGCGAGAGCCACAACCTGCAAGAGCATTCGGTGGTTCTGATCCGCGGCGGCCGGGTCAAGGATCTGCCCGGCGTGCGCTATCACATCCTGCGCGGCGTGCTCGACACCCAAGGCGTCAAGAATCGTCGCCAGCGCCGGTCGAAGTACGGCGCCAAGCGGCCGAAATAAGGAGACAGGGCATGTCGCGACGTCACAGCGCCGAGAAGCGCGAGGTGCTGCCGGACGCCAAGTACGGCGACCGCATCCTCACAAAGTTCATGAACAATCTGATGCACGACGGCAAGAAATCCGTCGCCGAGAACATCGTCTACGGCGCGATGGGGCGCGTAGAGAGCAAACTGCGCCGCGCCCCGATCGACGTCTTTCATGAGGCGCTCGACAACATCAAGCCGTCGGTCGAGGTCCGCTCGCGCCGGGTCGGCGGCGCCACATATCAGGTGCCCGTCGAAGTGCGCCCGGAACGCCGCGAAGCTCTGGCGATCCGCTGGCTGATCAAGGCGAGCCGCGCGCGCAACGAGCACACGATGGAGGAACGGCTGGCCGGCGAGCTGCTGGACGCCGCGAACTCCCGCGGAACCGCGGTCAAGCGGCGCGAAGACACTCACAAGATGGCCGACGCCAACAAGGCGTTCAGCCATTACCGCTGGTGACGGCGAGATTTAGGAACTGACAGATGCCCCGCGACTATCCCCTCGACCGCTACCGCAATTTCGGGATCATGGCGCATATCGACGCCGGCAAGACCACGACGACCGAGCGGATTCTGTTCTACACCGGCAAGAGCCACAAGATGGGCGAGGTGCATGACGGCGCCGCGACCATGGACTGGATGGAGCAGGAGCAGGAGCGCGGCATCACGATCACGTCGGCCGCGACGACGACGTTCTGGGAGCGCACCGAGGACGGCGTGAACCCCGACGGCCCGAAGCACCGCTTTAACATCATCGATACGCCCGGTCACGTCGATTTCACCATCGAGGTCGAGCGTTCGCTTGCCGTTCTCGATGGCGCGGTCTGCGTGCTCGACGCGAATGCCGGCGTCGAGCCCCAAACCGAGACCGTCTGGCGACAGGCCGACCGCTACGGCGTGCCGCGCATCGTCTTCGTCAACAAGATGGACAAGATCGGCGCGGATTTCTTCAACTGCGTGCGGATGATCAAGGATCGCACCGGGGCTGTCCCCTGCCCGGTGCAGTTGCCGATCGGCGCGGAGACGTTCCTCGAGGGCCATGTCGATCTGATCACGATGGAGGAATGGGTCTGGGAGGGTGACGACCTCGGCGCCACCTGGTCGCATCGTCCGATCAGGCCGGAGCTGGCCGAGCAGGCCGCCGAGATGCGCAACGTAATGATCGAGCTCGCCGTCGAGATGGATGACGAGGCGATGCAGGCCTATCTGGACGGAACCGAGCCGGATGTGCCGACCCTTCGCGCGCTGATCCGCAAGGGCACGCTCGCGATGAAGTTCGTGCCGGTGTTGTGCGGTTCGGCGTTCAAGAACAAGGGCGTGCAGCCGATGTTGAACGGCGTGATCGACTTTCTGCCCTGCCCGCTCGACGTGAAGGCCTATATGGGTTTTCGTCCCGGCGACGAGACTGAAACCCGCAACATAGCACGCCACGCCGATGACGTCGAGCCGTTTTCGGGCCTCGCTTTCAAGATCATGAACGATCCGTTCGTCGGTTCACTGACGTTCACGCGAATTTATTCGGGGATGATCAAGAAGGGCGACCAGCTGTTGAACTCCACCAAGGAGAAGAAGGAGCGGGTCGGACGGATGATGATGATGCATGCGATCAACCGCGAGGAGATCGACGAAGCGTTCGCCGGCGACATCATCGCGCTCGCGGGGTTGAAGGACACGACGACGGGCGACACGCTCTGCGACCCGCAGAAACCGGTGGTGCTGGAGACGATGACCTTTCCGCAGCCGGTGATCGAGATTGCCGTCGAGCCAAAGACCAAGAACGATCAGGAAAAGATGGCGGCGGGCCTCGCGCGCCTCGCCGCCGAGGATCCGTCATTCCGGGTGGAGACCGACCGCGAGAGTGGCCAGACCATCATGAAGGGGATGGGTGAGCTGCATCTCGACATCCTCGTCGATCGCCTGCGCCGCGAGTTCAAGGTCGAGGCGAACATCGGCGCGCCGCAGGTGGCGTACCGCGAGACGATCAGCCGCAAGGCGGAGATCGATTACACCCACAAGAAGCAGACCGGCGGCTCGGGCCAGTTCGCGCGGATCAAGCTGGTGATCGAGCCGACGGTTCCGGGCGAGGGCTACAGTTTCGAAAACAAGATCGTCGGCGGCTCGGTGCCCAAGGAATACGTGCCGGGCGTCGAGAAGGGCATCCAGTCGGTGATGGATTCCGGTCCGCTTGCCGGTTTTCCGGTGATCGACTTCAAGGTGGCGCTGATTGACGGCGCCTATCATGACGTGGACAGTTCGGTGCTCGCCTTCGAGATTGCGGCGCGCGCAGCGATGCGCGACGGCCTGAAGAAAGCCGGCGCCAAGCTCCTGGAGCCGATCATGAAGGTCGAAGTGGTGAGCCCGGACGACTACACCGGCGGCATCATCGGCGACCTAACGTCGCGGCGCGGCCAGATGCAGGGCCAGGACAGCCGCGGCAACGCCATCGCGATCACTGCGATGGTGCCGCTGGCGAACATGTTCGGCTACATCAACACGCTGCGCTCTATGTCGAGCGGTCGGGCGAACTTCACGATGCAGTTCGACCACTACGAGGCCGTCCCGCAGAACATATCGGATGAGATCCAGGCGAAGTTCGCCTGATCGCAGGAACATAAGGCGTGTCACTGACCCGCCGCCACAGGAGGCCATGATGGGCAAGGCGAAATTTCAGCGGACGAAGCCGCATGTGAACATCGGCACGATCGGGCATGTCGACCACGGCAAGACGTCGCTGACGGCGGCGATCACGAAGTTCTTCGGCGAGTACAAGCCCTACGACCAGATCGACGCG
>JBBRUZ010000201.1:0-5877 GCA_038247355.1 Rhodobacterales bacterium | reverse complement strand
TTGCAGGCGTCGCGGAACCTGCCCGCGGTCGCGCTGCTCGATGCGGTCGGCCCGGCGCAACTGCTGGCGCGGATGCGGCAGGCGGGGGTCGCGGCGGTCATGCCCGACGGTCGGGCGCCAGGGCTGGCTGTGGCGCTCGGGGGTGTGGGGCTGACGCTGGAGGATCTGGTGACGCTCTATGCCGCGGTGGCGCGGGGCGGGCAGGCGGTGGACCTGAGCGCCGTCGGGCGAGGGGCGTCGCTCGGGCGGGTCATGAGCGCGCCGGCCGCGTGGCAGGTGAGCGATGTGCTGCGGGGCGCGCCGCCGCCGCGCAACGGCGCGCCCGACCGGATCGCCTTCAAGACCGGCACCAGTTACGGCCACCGCGACGCCTGGGCGATCGGGTTCGACGGCGCGCATGTGATCGGGGTCTGGTACGGGCGGGCCGACGGCACGGCGATGCCGGGTGTGCTCGGGGCCGATGCGGCGGCGCCGGTCCTCTTTGACGCGTTTACGCGGCTGGGGCGGGCGGCGCCGTTCCCGCCGCCGCCCGCCGGAGTTCTGACGGGGACGCGGGGCGCGTTAACGCAGGCGTTGCGGCGGTTCCACCCGCGCGGGCAGCCGTTGGCGGCGGGTTTGCGGATCGCCTTTCCGCCGAACGGCGCGCGGCTCGATCTCGGTCCGGACTATCCGGTGGTCGTGCGCATCGGCGCGGGTGTGCCGCCGTTCCGCTGGCTTGTCGACGGGGCGCCGTTGGCGGTGGCCCCGTTCGAGCGGCAGGCGGAATGGCGGCCCGATGGGGCGGGGTTTGTTTCCGTGGCGGTGATCGACGCCACCGGGGCCGCGGCGCGGACGACGGTGTTCGTCGAGTAGCCGGTGGCCGCTCCGGATCGTCGCGCGGTCGGATGGGAGGCGTGATCCGGCGGCGTCGATGCTTGGGGCTCGGACCTGCCGGCGCCGCCGCCGGGCGAGAGGGCGGCGTCAGGCGCGGGCTGGCGCGTGTCCCGGGACGCGGAGCATTTCCTCGAGCGCGGCTTCCGACAGGCCGGGGGCGAGTTCGTCCGCCCAGACCTCGAACCGCTCGATGATGTGCGACCCGAAGGACATGATCATCGCGACGTCGGCCGCGTCGCGACCGCGGACCATCAGGATCCTGCCGATCCGGGGGACGTTGAACCGGGCGTCGAACGTGTACCAGCGGCCGCCCATCCAGACCTCGAACCAGGCGCTGAAATCCATCGGTCCACCATAGGGGACCCCGATGTCGGGAAGATAGCCGCTCGCGTATCGGGCCGGGATGTTCATCGCCCGGCACAACGCGACCGCGAGGTGCGCGAAGTCGCGGCAGACGCCGTTGCCCTCGCGGAACGCATCGAGCGCGCTCTTGGTCGGACGACCGTACTGATAGCCGAACGTGATGTGGTTGTGGACGAAGTCGCAGATCGCCTGGACGCGACCCCAGCCTTCGGGCGTGTTGCCGAACAGCGCCCAGGCGTCGGGCGCGAGCGCGTCCGATTCGCAGTAACGGCTGGGAATGAGGAACAGCAGCACGTCGGTCGGAAGCTCCGCCACCGGGGTCTGGACCGCGTGCCACGCGACCTCGTCGGTCGCTCCGTCATCCTGGACGATGAAATCGGAGATCAGCGCCAATGACCCGGCGGGCGCCGTGAGACGACTGATCTCGTTGCCGAAATCGTCGCGGTAGGTCTCGATGCCGGTCTTGGGTTCGGAATGCACGGCGCCGTCGCCGAGAAGGGGCCGAACCTCTTCGGGATGCGGCGAAAGCGCACAGAGCAGCGGCATTTCGGCCTGCGCGTTTATGACGATGTGAAAGCCGGCGCGGATCAGCATGGTCAAGCCTCCTGGGGCGAAATCCGGCGCGCCTTCAACGCGCCCAGAAAAAACGCATGTACACGCAATTCGCGACGCAAACGCGCATCCCGTGTGGCCGTTCCCGGAACCCTCGACTTAAAGTCGCGCGACTGCGCGCGACATCCGGCGCTTTACGTCGGCTTTTCAGCCTTGGCGCGCCTTGAAGCGACGTTGGGTCTTGTTGATGACGTAGACTCGACCCTTCCGACGCACGATCCGGCAGTCCCGGTGACGCGCCTTCAGGGAGCGAAGCGAATTTGCGACCTTCATGGCCTCTCTCCTGTCTGTGGCGCGCGGATGCTGCCTGCGCCTGGTTAAGATTCACCCCATGCGGGGAAATGGTGGGCGTAACTGGGATTGAACCAGTGACCCCTTCGATGTCAACGAAGTGCTCTCCCGCTGAGCTATACGCCCGAACGTCCGGACCCGCGGGAGTCCGAACGACTCGCCGTCTATATGGCCCCTTCCGCCGGGGTTCAAGACATTTTGCCGTTCCGCGGTTCGGCTCTATAATGAGTTGCGGAAGTGCGTTGCGAACGTGCAGGATGTCTGATGACCAACGACGTGTTTTCGCTGACGCTGCCCGAGGAGCGCCTGACCTGCGCCGTGTTCAATTCGCCGCACAGCGGCTCGGACTACGGGGTTTCGCTGATGGGGGCGTCGCGGCTCCCGCCGTTGCAGCTGCGCTCGTCCGAGGATGCGTTCGTCGACGATCTGTTCGGCGCGGCGCCTGAGCTTGGCGCACCGCTGCTCGCCGCCCGGGTTCCGCGCGCCTGCGTCGACCTCAACCGCGCCGCAGACGATCTCGACCCCGCTCTGATCATCGGCGCGTCGCGGCGTTTTCTGAACCCGCGCATCGCCGCCGGCCTCGGGGTCATCCCGCGCGTCGTCGCCGAAGGCAGGCCGATCGTGGAGGGCAAGCTGCCGCTCGCTGAGGCCCAGCGCCGGATCGGCGCCTATTATCATCCCTATCACGTCCAGCTGCGGCGGCTCCTCGACGAAAGCCGGACGCTGTTCGGAATGGGCATTCTGTTTGATTGTCATTCGATGCCGCACGACGCGCTGGCCTCGGCGCCGTCGGTCTGGGGCAGGCGGCCGAACCTGATCCTCGGGGATCGGTTCGGGGCCGCGTGCGAGCGCTGGGTGATCGACGCGGCGAGCGACGTGTTCACCGCGGCCGGGTTCGTCGTGGCGCGCAACGCGCCGTTCGCGGGCGGCTATATAACCCAGTCGTATGGTCGGCCGCAGGCGCGGATGCACGCGTTGCAGATCGAAGTTGACCGCGCGCTCTACATGGACGAGGCGCGGGTCGAACGGCTGCCGGATTTCGCCGACGTGCGCGCGTCGATCACCGCCGCGATGTCCGATCTCGTGCGGCTGGGTCCGCGCGTCGTCCCGATGGCGGCGGAGTGAGCGCGTATTCGATTGCGTGACCCGCCGCACAAAAAAAGAGGCCGTGCACAAGGCACGGCCCAAGTTTAGGGAGGAAACGCCCGTAGGGCGTGTATGATGCAACGCATCACACGATTGATTTTATGTCGCGCCGCAGCATAGTCAACGGTCGAATCATCAAACGCCTGCGATTTTTCGCGCGGCCGGCATTCTCTGCTCATATATCGCACTGATCCCAGCATATGCCTAAAAATTCAGCGAAGTGAGCGGCCGAGTACAATCGATGTGGGCCCAAAGCGCTTTCGGATGTCGTCAGTGGCACGCTCCGCCGCGAGTCGCTTGGCCGCAACAACGTCGAGGAGATCGGCGGCGTCATCATCACAGGCTGAGCGAATAAAATCTGATGCACTCAGTCCGAGTAGCCGGAACGGCCCCATCCCGATGTCGCGCTGCAGCATGGGAAGCGCTGCGCGATACAATCGGTCAGCCATTCGGCTCGGCGCCCCCAGGCTGTGGCGACGCGTGAGCACGGCGTGATCGGCGCGCTTTAGCTTCAGCGTGACTGTCCGCGCGCTGAGCCCGTGCGACTTCAACCTTGACGAGACGTTTTCCACAGCCGACCACAGAATCGGACGGAGCGCCGTGAGCGCAGCGATATCTTCGGTGAACGTCGTCTCGCTCGATATCGACTTCATCGTGCGCCCGGCGGAGACGATGCGGCCATCGAGCCCCCGGGAGAGGCGCCACAAGCGGTCGCCGAGCGCCCCGAAGCGCGTGATCAGCGCCTTGTGGTCGCGCGCCCGGATGTCACCGATCGTGCGGAGGCCTTCGGACGCGAGCGCCGCATGCGTCCGGGGGCCCACGCCCCAGATCAGGCCGACCGGCTTCGGATCGAGAAAGTCCTGCGTCTCGTCGCGGCCGATGGCGACGAACCCGCGCGGTTTGCCGAGATCGGAGGCGATCTTCGCGAGGAACTTGTTGTGGCTCAATCCCACCGAAACGGTTAGCCCGAGCTCGCGTTCGATCCGCGCCTGCAGACGCGCCATCGATACGGCGGGCGGCGCGCCGTGCAGGCGCTCGGTTCCGGCCAGATCGAGGAATGCCTCGTCGAGCGACAGCGGCTCGACCAGCGGCGTAAGGTCGAGCATCATCTCCCGAATGCGGCGGCTGATCTCGACGTAGCGCGACATCCGCGGGGCGATCACGGCGGCTTCGGGGCAGAGCCGCAGCGCCTTGAACATCGGCATGGCCGACGTCACGCCCCTGATCCGCGCGATGTAGCAGGCCGTGGTGACGACGCCGCGCCGTCCGCCCCCGACGATCACCGGCTTGTCGCGGAGCGACGGGTCGTCACGCTTTTCGACCGAGGCGTAGAAGGCGTCGCAGTCGAGATGCGCGATCGACAACGCGAAAAGCTCGGGATGGGCGATCCAGCGGGGCGAGCCGCACGCCGGGCAACGCGGGCCCAGCCGGGCAGGGGCCGTCGTCAGGCAGTCGCGACAGAGCGCGGGAGGTTCCATGCGTCGATCATAGCAGGCCCGTCCGGCGCGGGCGAGCCGACGAACCGGACCGCGGGCGAAATCGCGGCTCGTCCTCCGGCGTCGCCGATGGGCGAAGCGCCGGGCCCTCGATCAGCCGACCAGTTCGAGACCGGAAAAGAAGTAGGCGATTTCGGTGGCGGCGGTTTCGGGGCCGTCGGAGCCATGGACCGAGTTCTCGCCGATCGACAGCGCGAACTCCTTGCGGATTGTCCCTGCGCCGGCGTCGGTCGGGTTGGTGGCGCCCATGACCTCGCGGTTCTTCGCGATCGCGTCCTCGCCTTCCAGCACCTGGCAGACGATCGGCGCGGAGGCGATGAATTCCGTCAGCTCGCCGAAGAACGGCCGGTCCTTGTGGACGCCGTAGAAGGCCTGGGCCTGGGCGAGCGTAAGGTGGATGCGCTTTTGCGCCACGATGCGCAGGCCGGCGGCTTCGAGCTTGGCGTTGATGGCCCCGGTCAGGTTGCGTCGGGTCGCGTCGGGCTTGATGATCGAGAACGTACGCTGGATGGCCATGACACTGCCTCACTACTACACTACGGAACCGGTTCACCACGGAACCGGCGCGGGACGTCGTCTTCGCGCAGCGGGCAGTTATCATGGGGGCCGACGCCTGGGAAGGGCCTTGTCGCCGTCCTCCGCGCCGCCCGGCGGGCGGCGGCGCGTTGCTGCGCTCGGGGACGCGAGCGACGGCGCGGACAGGCCGGCGTTCGCCCTTGCGCCGTCGCGTGAACCCGCTAACAGATGCTGCTGGTTGTTCCCGCGCAGGTCGGACGCTCGAGATGATCCTTTATCCCGCGATCGATCTGAAGGACGGGGCCTGCGTGCGGCTGCTGCGCGGCGACATGGCCGCGGCCACGGTGTTCGGCGCCGATCCGGCGGCCCAGGCGCGCGCGTTCGTCGATCAGGGTTGCCGGTGGCTGCATCTGGTGGACCTGAACGGCGCGTTCGCGGGCGCGCCGGTGAACGGGGCCGCGGTCGAGGCGATCCTTGCCGCCGTCGACGTGCCGATCCAGCTCGGTGGCGGCATAAGGGACCGGGCGACGCTGGACCACTGGCTCGAGCGCGGCGTCGCGCGCGTGATCCTCGGGACGGC
>JBBRUZ010000200.1:0-5902 GCA_038247355.1 Rhodobacterales bacterium | reverse complement strand
TCCCGACTGCCTGATCGAAGCCGTCCATCTGTTCCCGCTCGGCGGCATAACCGCCGCGACCGATTATGCCGGAGCGGCGCTGGCGACGCCGGTCCGCGCCAGGGCATGAGCCGCCTCGCGCTGTTGTTCGACCTCGACGGCACGCTGATCGACACCGACCATTTGCATTTCGCGGCGTTCAGCGCCGTGCTCACCGAAGCGAACGGCGGCGTTCTGACGTTGGCCGACTACAAGACGCTCGTCATGGGGCGGCCCAACGTCGAGATCGCCGCGCATTTCTTCCCCGGCGATCCGCGCGCGGAGGCGCTGATCGACGCAAAGGAAGAGAAGTTCCGCGCGAGTCTCGCCGCCACGGCGCCGACCGTGCCCGGCGTTCACGCGCTTCTCGACTGGGCCGACGCCGCAGGTGCGGCCACTGCGGTCGTCACCAATGCGCCGCGCCTGAACGCCGTCGCGATGCTGGAGGCCGCGGGCCTCGCGGCGCGCCTGACCGAAGTCGTGATCGGCGAGGAATGCGCGCGCGCCAAGCCCGACCCCCTGCCCTACCGCGAGGCGATGCGCCGTCTCGGCGTCACGCCGTCGCGGTCGGTCGCCTTCGAGGACAGCCGTTCGGGCCTGCGGGCGGCGCGCGGCTCCGGGGCCCACGTGTTCGGCCTGACGACCGGGCTGCCGCCCGAGGACCTGTTGCAAGCGGGCGCGCATCAGACCATACCGGACTTCACCGACCCATCGCTGTGGGCCGTCCTCCACGCATTGAAGGCCCGCGTAGCATGACCCGCACCATCGTCTCGTCCCGTACGAAGACCGTCATCATCGGATTTGACCAGCCGTTCTGCGTGATCGGGGAGCGGATCAACCCCACGGGCCGCAAGAAACTGGCCGCCGAACTCGAGGCGGACGATTTCTCGACGATCGAGGCGGACGCGCTTGAACAGGTGGCCTGCGGCGCGATGGTGCTCGACGTCAATTCGGGCGCGGTGTTCACCAATCGGATGGCCGACGACCCGCGTTACGCCGACAACAATTTCGTCGAGCCGTTGCTGATGCCGCAGCTCATCACGCGGATCCAGGCGCTCGTCGATGCGCCGCTCTGCATCGACAGCTCGGTGCCCGGCGCGTTGCAGGCCGGCCTCGAGGCCGCGCATGGCCGTCCGCTGCTCAACTCCGTCACCGGCGAGGAGGAGCGGCTGGAGCGCGTGCTGCCGCTCGTCAAGAAGTACAACGTCCCCGTCGTCGCGATTTCGAACGACGACACCGGCATATCCGAGGACCCGGACGTGCGCTTCGCCGTGGCGAAGAAGATCGTCCAGCGCGCCGCCGATTTCGGCATACCCGCCCATGACATCGTCGTCGATCCGCTCGTCATGCCGATCGGGGCGATGGCCACGGCTGGCCTTCAGGTGTTCGCGCTCGTGCGCCGGCTGCGCGAGGAGCTTGGCGTCAACACCACCTGCGGCGCCTCGAACGTCTCGTTCGGCCTGCCGCACCGGCACGGCATCAACGCGGCCTTCCTGCCGATGGCGATCGCGAGCGGCATGACGAGCGCCATCATGAACCCGGTCCGCCCACAGGAGATGGAGGCGATCCGCGCCGCCAACCTGCTGATGAACAACGACCCGAACGGCGCCGCCTGGATCAGGGCGAACAAGGCCCCGCTCGCCGAAGGCGAAGTCGAGGCCGGCGCCCGCGGCCGCCGGGGCGAAAGCCGGCGACGGCGGACGTGACCGCCGGGGGGTCATGACGGGGCTGCAGCGCCGTCACGTCGAGGTGGCCTGGACGGTGGCGGCGATGGGGCGTACGCGCCGCGTGGAGGCCGCTGCGAGATGTCCCTTTTTCATGCCGGGGACCGGTGTGGAACACCTGCCGGTTGCGAAGGGCAGCGGGTTTCGGGCAATGATCGTGTGCGGACGTGGCTGAGCGGTCCGGCAAGGGCCGCAGCAGTCTTGGAGGCAGCGATGACCGAGGACGCCGAAGTGCGCATTCGCGAACGCGGGCACCTGATCCGGGAACGCGAGGGCCGTCCGGAAGGTCAGGAACAGGCGCATTGGGAACGGGCGGTCGCCGAACTGTACGCCGAAGCCGCGACCGAACCCGCTGCGGCGACCGAACCCGCTGCGGCGACCGAACCCGCGGTCGGCGCGCCCGAGGCGGCGGCAGCGGAGGCCGAAGCGACCCCCGCCCCGAAGCGCAGGGCCGCGCCAAAGCCGAAGGCGGCGAAGCCGGGGCGGGAACCGGCGACGTAACGCCGCGGGGCCCGGCGAGGTCGCGCCGCGTCCGGGCGCGCGCAGAGCGGCGCCGCCCGCGTCCTGACGGCATTGCGCCGGGTGCGCGGCGGATCGACCCGTCCGGTGTCGGAGCGGGTCGGCGTTCGGTCAGGTCGCCCCCGCGCCGAGGGACGAACCACGGGCCTCGTCCATCGTCGCGCGCATTCGTCCGATTGCGCCGGCCAACCCGGAGAAGATCGCCTCGCCGATCAGGAAATGGCCGATGTTGAGCTCCATCACTTCGGGGATCGCGGCGATCGGACCGACGCTGTCGTAGGTCAGGCCGTGCCCAGCGTGAACCTCGAGGCCTAGGCCGGCCGCGAACGCCGCCATTTCGGTGAGCCGGTCCAGTTCGCCGCGAACCGCCGGATCTCCGGCGACATGGAGGTCGCAATAGGCGCCGGTGTGCAGCTCGATTACCGGGGCGCCGATCCGCGACGCCGCCTCGATCTGCCGGCGGTCAGCGGCGATGAAAAGCGAGAGCCGGCAGCCCGCGGCCCGCAGCGGCGTGATGAATTCGGCGAGCACGGGCGCGTTTTTCGCGACGTCGAGGCCGCCCTCGGTCGTCCGTTCCTCGCGGCGTTCGGGGACGATGCAGACGGCGTGGGGCCGCAGACGCAAGGCGATCGACCGCATTTCGACCGTCGCGGCCATCTCGAAGTTCAGCGGCACGGTCAGGTTCGCGGCCAGAGCCTCGATGTCGCTGTCGGTGATGTGCCGGCGATCCTCGCGCAGATGCGCGGTTATCCCGTCCGCGCCCGCGTCCACGGCCAGCCTCGCGGCCCGCAGCGGATCGGGGATGGCGCCGCCGCGGGCGTTCCGGACCGTTGCGACGTGGTCGATGTTGACCCCGAGACGCAAGCGGCCGGGGGGTGTGGTCCGGGTCATTCGGGGCGCGCTCCTGGCTGTGGTCCCCAGAATATAGGTCGCTGTCGGGTCGTCGTCAGCCTGCGAATTCCGGCGCGCCGCGGCGCACGAGCCCCGCGCCGATCACGAGCGGTCGCGGTCAGCCGCACCGCCCACGTCGCGCCCTTCGGCTTTCGCCGCTTCAGCGAAGGCGAGCCGAGCACCCACAGCCAGTCCTCGGCGCAGTCGCCCTTCGATGTTTATTTCGCCGCGGCCGCCGTCAAAGACTTTGCGCGGCCCGCAAGCGTCGCCGCCCCGCCCGGTTCGGCCTTTTCCGGAGCCGGCGGACGGGCTAAGTCCGGTTGCGACAAACAAGGAACCCCATGACCGAACGCAACCCTCTCGTGATCTTCACGCCCTCGGGCAAGCGCGGCCATTTCCCGTCCGGCACGCCGGTGCTCACCGCCGCGCGGCAGCTCGGCGTCGATCTCGACAGCGTCTGCGGCGGCCGCGGCATCTGCTCGAAATGCCAGGTCACCCCCGCTTTCGGCGAATTCCCGAAACACGGGCTGACGGTCGCGACCGGCGCCCTGACCGAATGGAACGCCGTCGAGGAGCGTTACAGATCGAAGCGCGGGCTGATGGAGGGCCGCCGCCTCGGCTGCCAGGCGTGTGTCCTCGGGGACGTGGTGATCGACGTTCCGCCCGAATCCCAGGTTCACAAGCAGGTCGTGCGCAAACGCGCCGAGGCCCGTCAGGTTGTGATGGACCCCGCCACCCGCCTCTATTTCGTCGAGGTGGCGGAGCCCGACATGCACGATCCCACCGGCGATCTGGAGCGGCTGGTGCGCGCGCTTTCCGACCAGTGGGCGCTGGCCCATGTCAAGGGCGACCTGCGAACGCTCCAGATGCTGCAGCCGGCGCTGCGCAAGGGCGGCTGGAGCGTCACCTGCGCCGTCTACCATGGCGCGGGGCTCGGCGAGGCGCAGATCCTCCACGTCTGGCCCGGCCTCTACGAAGGTGCGATCTATGGCCTCGCGATCGATCTCGGCTCGACCACGATCGCCGGGCATCTGTGCGACCTCGTGACCGGGGAGATCCTCGCCTCGTCGGGCCTGATGAACCCGCAGATCCGCTTCGGCGAGGATCTGATGAGCCGCGTCAGTTACGCGATGATGAACCCAGGGGGCGCCTCCGACATGACGCGGGTCGTGCGCGACGCGATGAACGAGTTGGTGGCGCAGACCGCCGCCGAGGCCGGCGTCCCGCGCGAACTGATCTTCGAGGCGGTCATCGTCTGCAACCCGGTCATGCACCACCTGTTGCTCGGGATCGACCCGGTCGAGCTTGGCCAGGCGCCGTTCGCGCTGGCCACCGCGTCCTCGCTGACGCTCTGGGCGACCGAGATCGACATGAAGATGCACCCCGACGCGCGCATCTACATCCTGCCCTGCATCGCGGGCCATGTCGGCGCGGACGCCGCCGCCGTCGCACTGTCGGAGGGGCCGAACCAGTCCGATGACCTGATGCTGGTCGTCGATGTCGGCACCAACGCCGAGATCCTGCTCGGCGACCGACGGCGCGTGCTGGCCTGTTCCTCGCCCACCGGCCCCGCATTCGAGGGCGCGCAGATCTCGTCGGGCCAGCGCGCCGCCCCCGGCGCGATCGAGCGCGTCGAGATCGACCCTGTCACGAAGGCCCCCCGCTTCCGCGTCATCGGCTCCGAGCTCTGGTCCGACGACCCGGCGTTCGAGGGCGTGACCGTCACCGGCATCTGCGGTTCGGGCATCATCGAGGTCATCGCCGAGATGCGCATGGCGGGCCTCGTGGACGCCTCCGGCCTGATCGGCTCGGCGGCCCAGACCGGCACGCAGCGCTGCGTCCCCGAAGGCCGCACCCACGCCTATGTCCTCCATGACGCGAGCGACGGCGGCGGCCCCCGCATCCTCGTCACGCAAGGCGACGTCCGCGCGATCCAGCTCGCCAAATCCGCACTGTACGCCGGCGCGCGACTGCTGATGGATCAACTCGGCGTGGACAGCGTCGACCGCGTGATCCTCGCCGGGGCCTTCGGCGCCCATATCTCGCCGAAGCACGCGATGGTGCTTGGCATGATCCCCGACTGCGATCTCGCCCGCGTCACCTCGGCCGGCAACGCGGCCGGCACCGGGGCGCGCATCGCCTTGCTGAACTCGGCCGCCCGCCGCGAGGTGGAGACGCTCGTCACGTTGATCCACAAGGTCGAAACGGCCATCGAGCCGCGGTTTCAGGAGCATTTCGTCGCCGCCAACGCGATCCCGCACGCCACCGCCGCGTTCCCGCATCTGATCGGCGTCGTGAGCTTGCCCGACGTGCATTTCAACACTGGCGGCGCCGACCGCCCGGAGGGCCGCCGCCGCCGCCGCGTTTGAAGCGCCGACGGATCGAAAGCCGCGGGAACGTGGGGCCGCTGGGTTGGACGCGGACGAACTTCGCCACGGCCGGAGCGGCCGACCGGGCGGGCGCGCCGCCGTTCAGCGACCAAGATGCGGGCGTGGCGTCAAGTCGCCGAAGACAGGAGGATAGAGCATCGCGGAGTTCAGGTAGGCGACGTCGGTCGCGGGATCGAGGGCGCGAGATCGGCCTCGCCCTGCGCGACGGTGACCGATGGATCGGTGCGAAAGGCCTTCCCGACGCGATCCGTTCGACCGGCCGCGCCCTGCCCCGACTCCGAGTTCGCCGTGACGCCCGAAACATCCGCGCAAAAGATGTCGACCGACCGATCAGCTCCGTGATATAGTAATTTCGCCGCG
>JBBRUZ010000199.1:0-5907 GCA_038247355.1 Rhodobacterales bacterium | reverse complement strand
TCGGGCGTGACCGGCTCCGTCATCTTCGCGCCCGGGCAGACCGCAGAGACGATCGCGATCGCCATCCTCAACGACGCGGCTGGCGAGGGGCTTGAGCAGTTCGATTTCGAACTGACGGGGATAACAGGCGCCTCCGGCGTGCGGCTCGGCGACAGGCTCGCGACCGCGACGATCGGCGTCAGCGACGGGCCGGCCACTGCGACGCCAGTTCTGCGCGTCGATGACGTCGTCGTCGGAGAGGGCGAAGAATCGGGTTTTGCAACGGTCGCCTTTCGGCTGAGCGCGCCGTCGGCCGGGGCGACGTCGGTAACGTATTCCACGTTCAACTGGGACGCCAACTCGCTGGATTATGACGGTTTCAGCCCCGCGATCCTCAGATTCGCGGCCGGCGAGACGATGAAGACCGTCAAGATCGCGATCAGCGACGACGGCTCCGTGGAAACGACCGATAACTTCGGCGTCGCCCTGACCAACGGCGTCGGCCTGAACGTGACCGATCGCTACGCGATGGTCACGATCATCGACAACGATTCGACCAATCGCGCGCCCATCGCCAGCGTCAGCGATGCGAGAGTCGACGAATCCGATGGTTTTGCGGATTTCGCGATCACCCTCGACCGCGTGGCGACCGTCCCCGTCACCGTGAGCTACAGGACGATCAACGGCACAGCGACCGACGCCGGCGACTTCGCCGGAGCGACGGGTTCGGTCACGTTCGGACCGGGCGAGACATCGAAGACGGTTCGCGTCGCAGTCACGAACGACACGGCCGGCGAGGGGTTGGAAAGCTTTTCGCTGAAGCTGACCGGCATCGCCGGGATCTCCAGCGCCGCGGTCGCCAAGGGCGTCGGGATCGGCACGATCGGACGCAGCGACGGGGGCGCGGCGGCCACGCCGACGCTGACCGCCGCGGACGTGACTGTGAGCGAGGGCGCGGCGGCCGGCGTCGCGACCTTCGCGCTGGCGCTTAGCGCCCGCTCGGCCGCGTTCACGTCCGTCCAGGTCTCGACCTCGAACGGCACCGCGAACAATCTCGATTACGTCGGATACAACCCGTTCACCGTCGTCTTCGCCCCCGGCGAAACCACCAAGACGATAGATGTCGCACTCAACAACGACAGCAGCATCGAGACTAGCGAGACGTTCAACCTCAATCTCGGAACGCCGGTCGGCCTGAATCTCGCGACCACCACGGCCACCGCGACTGTCCTCGACGACGATGCGACGCGCGTCAGCATCGCCTCCGTGACGCCGGAAGCGACCGAAGGCAACGGCGGAACCAGCGCCTTCACCTTCGTCGTGGCGCGCGACGGGACGCTGAGTGGGGTCGGCTCGGTCAACTGGGCCGTATCCGCCCTCGGCACGGGCGCGTCCGCGGCGGCGCAGAGCGATTTCGCGGGAGGAACGTTCACCAGCGGCGTCGTCAACTTTCTGCCGAACGAGATCTTCAGGCTCGTCACCGTCAACGTTGCGGGCGATGCGCTGGTCGAGGCCGCCGAAGACTTCCAGGTCCGGCTGTCGAACCCGAGCGCCGGCCTCGTCATCGCCAATGTCGCCGCGACGGCGACGATCCTGAACGACGACGGCGGCAGCACGCTCGTTGGCACGCCGAATCCCGATACGCTCACCGGCACACCGGCTGCCGACACCATCAGCGGCCTCGGCGCCAATGACATTCTGTCCGGCCTCGGCGGAAACGATGCAGTCTTCGGCGGCGATGGGGCGGACCGGATCACCGGCGGCTCTGGTTCCGATGCGTTGACCGGTGGAGCGGGCGGGGACGTCTTCGTCTTCACGGCGCTATCGGACAGCACGCCCGCGCTGGCGAGCCGCGACCGGATACTCGACTTCAATGCGGCGGCGCTCGACCTTATCGATCTCTCCGCGATCGACGCCAATTCGACGCTCGCTGGGAACCAGGCGTTCACGCTGGTCATCACGGACTTCACCGGCGTCCCTGGCCAGATCAGCATCGCGACCTTCGGGACGTCGCGGCTGATTCGCGCCGACGTCAACGGCGACGGCGTGGACGATTTCTCCCTGACGGTCGTCAGCGCGGCAGCGCTGGATTCGGCGGCGTTCATTCTGTAGTGACGGGCGCACTGCGAACCCGCGACCTGCGGTTTCCGGTCTTCCGGCCAAGGCGCCGATTGTCTACTGAGGAGGGCGCGTCCGGTTCGGGCGGGCCTCTTTCATGCCTCAGCCGGGAACGCCGCATGGCCCATGTCATCGTGATGGGAAACGAGAAGGGCGGCTCGGGCAAGTCCACCACGGCGATGCACGTGCTGACCGCGCTCGCCCGTGATGGGCATGCGGTCGCCGCGATGGACCTCGACCTCCGCCAGCAGAGCCTGTTTCGTTATCTCGACAACCGCGCCGACTATGTCCGTCGGCACCGGATCGAGCTGCCGTCGCCGCGCCGCGCCCAGCCGCGCCCGAGCGAGGACGACAGCCGCGCCGCGGCCGAGGCCGAGGATCAGGCGCGTTTCGACGCCGCGATGGCCGAACTGGCGGACTGCGCCTACGTGCTGATCGACTGCCCCGGGTCGCACACCGGGTTTGCGCGCATGGCGCATGCAGCGGCCGATACGCTGATCACCCCGATGAACGACAGCCTCGTCGATTTCGACCTGTTGGCGCGGCTCGATCCCGAGACGGGTCGGATCAAGGGGCCGTCGGTCTATTCCGAGATGGTCTGGAAGGCGCGCCAGGCGCGGGCGGCGGCGCGGCGCAAGCCGATGGACTGGCTGGTGCTGCGCAATCGCATGGCGGCGCTCGACGCCCGCAACAAGCGCCGCGTGGGTGTCGCGCTGAGCGAGCTTGCGACGCGCATCGGCTTTCGCCTCGTGCCGGGGTTCTCCGAGCGTGTGGTGTTTCGCGAGCTGTTCCTGTCGGGGCTGACGCTGCTCGATCTGAAGGACACCGACCCGGCCGCGATGACGATGTCCAACATCGCCGCCCGCCAGGAAGTGCGCGACCTGATGCGCGCGCTCGCGCTGCCGGGCGCATAGATCGCGCCGGCCCGGCCTTGCGGCGCCGCAGCGCGCGGCTGCCGGCGCCGAGCGGGACGTCGCCCGCCGGTTCCGCGGCGCGCGCCCCCGCCTGCACCCCACCGAACGCGGCGTCCCCGCGAACCGCGGGCGTCCGAACGTTCCGGGGGCTACTGGATGACGTCCTCGGCGCTTACCTTGCATCCGTTCGCGATGGAGATCTCGAACTCGGCCTTGCCGTCGCCATCGACATCGCAGCGCACCCCGTCCTTCGTGCGGATCAGTTCCCGCGCCGAACCCGAAGAATCGCCGGCGCCGATGAACTTGAAGTTCCGTCGGTGTCGGCGTCGATGGAACCGAGGTCTGTGCGGTCGCCGCGCACGAAGTCGAGGATGATGTCGCGGTTCTTGCCTCGGCCGGTTTCGATGTCGACCTTCGGCCTCGGTTTCGCCTACAAGGGGACGCCGCCCGGACGGCCGGTTTATCGCTGCGATCGCCCCAATCTCGCGCTCGGGCTGCCCCGTTGCCTGAGCTTTCGGCGGATCCCGCGTGGATGCCAATTTCGCGGCGGAGGCCCTGCGCGTGGGAGATCGCATGGCGACCGAGGCGGCGCGGGAAGCCGAGCGTATGACCGCAGCAAGCGAGACCGAGAAGTGGCGCGTGGCGCAGCTCGACCGTAAGCTTGCGCCGAAGGCCGTCTGTGGGTTAGGGCTCTTTTCCGTTACTGGACCGTCCACATTGAGCTCCTTATGGACGGTGCATGGAATGATGGAAGTGTTGGACGTGCTGAACACCGGCCGGCGTCGGCGGCTCAGCGAGAAGGAGGAGGTTCGGATCGTCGAGGAGAGCTTGTCCGGTCCAAAGTTTCCTCCATCCACCCGTTGATCAGGTCGAAACACATGCAAAGATCGGAGCGAAGTGGAGTGCGCCCCTGACGTTGGACAGGATCAGGCGGCGCTTTTGACAGGGGTGCGGGCGTTGCGGTCCTCGAACTGGTTTGGGCTGAGATAGCCCAAGGCGGAGTGCAGGCGTCGGGCATTGTAGACGTCGTCGATGAAGCGAGGAAGGTCTGCGGCGACGTCGTCGTAGGTGTCGTATTCGGCGAGGTGGACCGCCTCGACCTTGAGTGTCTTCATGAAGCTCTCGGCCTGCGCATTGTCGTAGGGGTTGCCGCGCCGGCTCATCGATCCGATGAAGCCATATTCCACCAAGAGCGCGCGGTGTTTCCCCGAAGCGTATTGCGATCCGCGGTCCGAATGGAACACGCAGCCCGGCAGTGGACGGCGCAAGGCGACTGCGCGCTCGAGCGCGGCGACTGCTTGCCGGGCGTCGAGCGTTCGGCCGATCGCATAGCCGACGACGCGGCGCGACCAGGCATCGAGAATGACGGCGACATAGACGAAGCCGGTGGTGATGGCGACGTAGGTCAGGTCCGCGACCCAGAGCTGATCGGGGCCGTGAACCTCGAAGTCGCGGGCGACGAACGGATGGATCGGCCCGTCATGGTCGCTGTCTGTGGTGCGGGTGAAGCGCCGTCTTCTCCGCGGGTTGAGGTCGTGTTCGCGCATCAGTCGGCGGACTTTCTTGGCGTTGACCACGCGGCCACGATGGCGAAGCTCCGCACCAACGCGGCGGTAGCCATAGCATTCGAACTCGTCGGTGATCGCCCGCATATCCGCGACGATCTCCGCGTCGGACGGCTTGGCCTCCGGCGCGGCGTAGAAGGTGGAGCGTGAAAGGCCCATCAGCTCGCACCCCCGCTCGACGGAGACCCCGCCGGGCCGACAAACGCGGAGGTAGGCCCGCTTCTCGGCGACGGTGCGTTTTTCCGCCCCCCTTTTAGCAGCTCGATCTCGAGAGCCTGTCGCCCGACCAGACGCTCGAGCGCCGCGATCCGGGCCTCGTATTCGCCCAGCAGCTCGGCCGACGCCATGTCCTGATCGAGCGCGCCGGCCTCCGCCTTCTCGACCCAGATCCTGATCAGGTTGCGAGGCAGGTCATGGCGTCGGCCGAGTGCGTGAAGCGTCTCCCCGGCATGGTATTCGGCAACGACCTGACGCTTGAAGTCGGTGCTGTGGCTGCGGTGTCTGGGCATGAGCTTTCTTCCTCGGAAAGCCCGGCCCAGGTCAATCGCGCTGCATTCATTATTTCCAATCCGAAGGGCGCACTCCAAAGCGAGGACAACTTCGGATCGTTGGTGCCCGCTCAGTCGACTGCGCCGCCGTCGGTGAGGACCCCGGGAAAGCCGGCGATGCGGAGGTCGAGGTCGTGCTGGTGCGTCCGGCTCGAGTCGATCCGAGGGATCGCGGCGCGATCGACCGACAACGCCAGATCGCGAGTCCGCGCCCGGCGCACGCGGCGGCGTCCTCGGTCAGCCGCAGCGCCGCAGCGCCGCGGCGTCGCTGGTCTCGGCCATCAGGATCGCTTCGTCCATGTCGATCGGCCGGCCCTCGATCCGCGACAACTCGGCGAGCGGCCGAGTGAAGCTCGCGCCAAGTTCGAGGCAGCTCCGGTTTCCGCAGCGGCAGAGTTCGCTACCGGGTTGAACGAAACATGCCCGAACTCATCAGCGCCGACCGCTGCGCCCAAGACCACACGCCCGCCGATCGCGATCGCTCCGCCGACCCCGAGATCGACCTTGAAAAGCACGAATACGGGCGCGCCGACAGCCGCGCCGCAGGTCATCTCGGCGATGGCCGCGCAATTGCTGGGCCTCGTCGCGCAGGATCAGCGTGTCCGTGCCGCGCGCCTGCACGGCGATCACGGCGTTGTCCTCGAGGATCTGGACGCGGCCCGCCAGACCGCGCACCTCGACCTCCTGGCCGACGAAGCGGAACGGCGCGCTGTACTGCCGCCCCTCGAAGTTGACCATGCAGTCCACTCCGACCGGGCGGCGCACGACGACGTCGAAAGGGTG
>JBBRUZ010000198.1:0-5913 GCA_038247355.1 Rhodobacterales bacterium | reverse complement strand
CTGGACGATCTCGCCGGGCTCGGCGCCGACCTCGGTGATGACGCCGGCCGTATCGGCGTAGAGGGGTCCTCCAGCCTGCGCCGGGCGATGCCGACCTGCGCCGCCGCCGCATCGGCCCCGGCCTGGGTGGTGGTGTACACCTGCTCGGCGCGCTCGAAGGCGACTCGCGCTGCGATCTGGCGCTCGTAGAGCTGGCGCTGGCGGTCGTAGTTGATCCGCGCCTCGGACAGCTGGCCGTTGGCGGCGACGAGGCCGGCCTCCGCGGCGCGCAATGCGTTCGTCTCGTCGGTCGGATTGAGCCGCGATCAGCTGACCGGGCTCGACCGTGTCGCCGACGTCGACCAGCCGTTCGATCATCCGGCCGCCGACGCGGAAGGCGATGTTGACGAGCGTCTGACTCTCGACCGTGCCGGCGAGCGACACGACGCGGGCGCCGCTGGTCTCCTAAACGGTGATCACGCGGACCGGGCGCACCTCGGTCGGGGCGGGCGCGTCTTCGGCGTCGCAGCCGGCGAGGATCGCGGCCGTCGCGAGGAAAAGGACGCCGTGCCGTCCGAGCGCGCCGCGCCACAAACTCACCCGCATTACGATCTCCCCCGCGGTTCCGCACTGGCGCTTTGGTAGCCCGGCGCTTTTGGTCGAGCAAGCGCGCAGCCGCGCGTCAGTTGCCGCCGCGAAGCCCGACGAAGAGGCCGGCGTCGCGCGCGGCCTGGACCAGCGCCTTCGACTTGTCGACGGTCTCTTCGAACTCGGCGTGCGGATCGCTGTCATGGACGACGCCGCCGCCGGCCTGGACGTACAGCGTCCCGTCCTTGACGACGCCGGTGCGCAGCGCGATGCAGATGTCCATGTCGCCCTGAGCGGCGAAATAGCCGACGCCGCCGCCGTAGACGCCGCGCTTCTCGGGCTCCAGTTCGTCGATGATCTGCATCGCGCGGACCTTGGGCGCTCCCGACACGGTTCCCGCCGGCAAGCCCGCGAGCAACGCCGAAAGCGCGTCCTGTCCGTCGGCGAGCGCGCCGTCGACGTTCGAGACGATGTGCATGACGTGGCTGTAGCGCTCGACGATGAAGCGCTCGTTGGGATCGACGGTGCCGATCTTCGCAACGCGGCCGACGTCGTTGCGACCGAGGTCGAGCAGCATCAGATGCTCGGCGCGCTCCTTGGGATCGGCGAGAAGCTCGGTCTCGAGGGCGGCGTCCTCGGCGGGCGTCGCGCCGCGCGGCCGCGTGCCGGCGATGGGGCGGATGGTGACCGTGCCGCCCTTGACCCGGACGAGGATCTCGGGGCTGGCGCCGACCAGCTGGAAACCGCCGAAGTTGAAATGGAACATGTAGGGCGAGGGGTTGGTGCGGCGCAGCGCGCGGTAGAGCGCGAACGGCGGCAGGTGGTAGGGGATCGCCCAGCGCTGCGACGGCACGACCTGGAAGATGTCGCCGGCGCGGATGTAGTCCTTGGCCTTCGCGACAGCGGCGAGATAGGCGTCGCGCGGCATATTCGAGGCGGCCGGTCCGACGCTGTCGCCGAGGTCGCGGGCGGCGAGGCTCGGCGTGCGGTCGAGGTCGCGGACCGCGTCCATCACCCGCTCCGCCGCCTGAGCGTAGGCCGCGCGCGGCTTGAGGCCGGAGGCTGCCCACGCCGGGCTGATGACGGTGACCTCGCCTTTCACGCCATCGACGACCAGCACGACCGAGGGGCGCAGCAGGACCGCGTCCGGCAGCCCGATCGGGTCGGGGTTGACGTGCGGCAAATGTTCGACGAGCCTCACCATGTCGTAGCCGAGATAGCCGAAAAGGCCCGCGGCCATCGGCGGAAGCTCGGGCGGAAGCGCGATCCGGCTCTCCGCGATCAACGCGCGCAGCGAGGCGAGGGGGTCGGCGGCCTCCTCGACCCAGGCCTCGGAGTCGAACCGCGCGCTGCGGTTCAGCCGCGCCGTCGCGCCGCGGCATTCCCAGATCAGGTCGGGCTTCATGCCCATCACCGAATAGCGCCCGCGCACTTCGCCGCCGGTCACGCTCTCGAGAAGGAAACTGTCCTTGCGCGCCTCGGTGAGCTTCAGCATCAGCGCAACCGGCGTGTCGAGATCGGCCACGAGCCGCGTCCAGACCACCTGGTTGGCGCCGGCCGTGTAGCGCCCGGCGAAATCCTCGTAAGCGGGCAGCAGCGTCATGTCAGGGGTACTGCGCCAGAACCTGGTCGATCAGCGCCTGGTTCACGGTGACCCCCGCCCGGGTCTGCACCGTCTGGATGTAGAGCGCCAGCAGGTCTTCGGCCGCCTGGGCGCGCAATTCGTCGGCGATGCCGGTGACCAGCGGCGCGGTCTCGGGCGAGGCGGGGTCGAAGGGCCGCACCTCGGTCACCTGCGCGAGGGCGACCCTTCCATCGGTGGACTGCACGACGACGCCGTCCGGTTCTGCGGCGAAGATCGCCGCGATCAGCCCGGTCGGCGCCTCCGCCAGGACGTCCGACCGGACGAGTGGGCCCGCCGTTCGGACCGGCCGCCCGAGACGCGCGGCGAGGTCGGCCATGGCGAGTCCGCCGGCGAGTTCGGCCGCCCGCGTCTCGGCGAAGGCTTCGAGCAGGCGGGCGTTCTCCTCGGCCGTCCAGTCGGTGGTCACGCGCTCGCGGACCTCGGCGAACGGGATCGGCGCCGCCGGCTCCACCGCATTGACGCGCAGCGCCACGAGGCCGCCCGAGGCGAGCTCGACGAGATCGGTTTCCTGATCGACGGGCGCCGCCTCGGCGACCTCGCGGAAGGCCGGATCATCGGCGAGCCCGCCGGTCGACGTGGCGTCGAGGCGGATTTCGCCCAAGGCGAAGTCGGTCTCGGCCGCGATCTCCTCGAGCCGCGCCCCGCCGGCGAGCAGGTCCTCCACCGGCGCCGCCGCGTCGGCGATCAGCGCCTGCGCCGCCTCCAGCGCCCGTTCGGCGCGCAACTCCCCGGCCGCGACCTCGAACGGCGTCGTCGTGGCGGCGAGCACCGCGTTGATCCGGTAGAGCGACGGGCCCAGCGGCGTCGGAACCGGCCCGACGAGGCCCGGCCCGGCGGCGGCGAACACTGCCTCCGCCGCCTCCGGCGCGAGGTCGCCGCGGTCCAGCGCGCCCTGGTCGATCTCGTCCGGGCTGAGGCCGCGCTCGACGGCGAGCGCGTCGAAGTCGATCTCGCCGGCCTCGATGCGCGCCAGCGCCGCCGCCGCCTCCTCGGGCGTGCCGAAGCCGATCCGGTCGAGGATGCGCCGCGCTGGCGTCGCGAACCGATCGGCGGCGGCGGCGTAGGCGGCGCGCAGGTCGTCCTCGGAGATCTCGATCGACGCGGCCAGCGCCTCGGGCGCGAGCAGCGCGTAGCTGACGACCCGCGTCTCGGGCCGGGTGTAGCGCGCCGAGTTCGCCGCGTGAAACGCCGCGAGCGTCGCCGCGTCGGGCGCCGCGGCCGGCGTCTCGAGCAGGTCCGCGTCAAGCGCGATCCAGTCGAAGCTCCGGGCCTCGCCGGCGAAGTTCAGGATCGCGTTCGCCGCCGTGTCGGGCATCGCGGCGGCACCTTGAACGCTGCCCGCGATCATCTCGCGGGTCGCCTCCGCCCGCAGCATCGTCTCGAACTGGGTCGGCGTCAGGCCCGCCCGTTCGAGCGCGAACGCATAGGCCTGCCGGTCGAAGCCGCCGGCCGCGCCGCCGAACGCAGGCGTCGCCAGCACCATCGCCTCGACCGTGGCGTCGCCGGTCGACAGGCCCAAGACGCCCGCCTCGTGGTCGAGCGCCGCGTCGCTGATCAGGCGCGCCAGCACCATGCGGTCGACGCCGAACTGCCGCGCCTCGCTCATCGGCAACGCCCGCCCGATCTGGCCGGTGATGGCGCGCAACTCCTGGTCGAGCGCGCGGGTGTAGGCGTCCGCCTCGATGCGGGTGTCGCCGACCTCCGCAACGGTCTGACCGCCGCCCGCGCCCGTCGAAATGCCGAAGCCCGCGAGACCGATGATCAGCAGGACGAGGATCGCCCAGACGACGACGTTGGACCGACTGGCGCGAAAGGTCTTGAGCATGCGAGAGCTTGCGTCCTGCGGGGGTCCGGGGCGATGCGGCGTCATAAGCGCTGGTCTGCGGCGAGGCAAGAGGCGCGGGCGCGGGTGTTCGCGGGCGGCGGGCGGAGCTGGGTCGGGTCGCCGAGTATGAGGGACGGTGATCTGGCGGATCGGGCGCGTCCCCGCCAGGCGCCGGCGCTTCTTCGGGACAGCCGGCCATGCTAAAGCTCGCGCAAAGCCTCGATCGGGAGCGGGGCGTGGATGTCGGCAGGAGGATCGCGTGATTGAGGACCTTGGGTTGCAGCAGTTTGCGCAGGTCGTTCTGGCCGGCGTCGGATTGGCCTCCGACCTCGAGGGCTTCGGACCGAGCGCCGCCGCGCTGCAGCCGCCGGGCATCGCCCGTCGCCTGCTGCGGCCTGGCTTCAGGGTCCTGCGAAATCTCCGCAAACTCGGCGCGACGTCGGCGCGAACGCTCGGCCTGGGGTCGAAGGCGCGCGTCCGCTCCGCCGCACCGCCGCCCGAGTTGCCCGCGGCCCTGATCGCGCTGCAGTCGACCGAGGGGGCGGCGCTGCTGTACGGCGCCGAGGTACGGACCGATTTCCTGCCGTTGAGCCTCTACTTCGTCACGCAGGAGAGCCCGACGCTGTGTGTTCCGGCGACGATGGCGATGCTGCTGAACGCGCTCGGGGCGCCGAGGCCGCCTTCGGTCGAGACGCTCGGACACGGCCTTTTCGATCAACACAACGTGTTCACGCCGCGGGTGCAGGCGATCAAGCCGCGCCACAGGGTGGTGCGCGAGGGGATGTCGCTGCGGGATTTTGGCAAGGCGCTGATCGCGCATGACGTGCGGGCGACCGTGCGCTATGCGCAGGACACCGATCTCGACGGGTTCCGGGCGGAGGCGGCGGCCGTGCTCGACGCGCCCGAGCGCTTCGTCGCGGTGAACTATCAGCGCAGCGCGCTCGGCAAGGAGGCGGGCGGACATACGTCGCCGCTCGCCGCCTATAACGGAGCGACCGACCGCTTTCTGATCCTCGATGTGGCGCGCTACCGGTATCCGCCGGTTTGGGTCGGGGCGGCGGCGCTGTTCGAGGCGATGGCGGCGAAGACCGGCGGCGGCGTCAGTCGCGGCTACGTCATCGTCGAGCTCTGACGTCGCCGCGCCGCGCCGAGGCGGAGCGTCCGGCCGGCGTCGGGGACGACGACCGCGGCCCGGCCGCTCAGGGCCGCGCGTCGGCGTGCGCCGGCGCGAACGCGGCGAGACGGCGGCCGAGTTCGGCGATCCCCTCGACCCCGGCGTTGGCGAAGGCGATGCGGACCTCGCGCTCCGCGCCGCCGTCGCCCCCCGTCGCGCGCGTCGGGCCGAACATCGTGCCCGGCAGCAGCAGCACCGACTGGTCGCGGACCAGCGCCCGGGCCAGCGCGTCCGACGGCATCGGCCAGGGGTGGCGCGCGTAGGCGAAGTACGCGCCGCAGCCGAGCAGCTCCCAGCCCGGAAGGCGCTGGAACTCTGCGATCACGGCGGCGCGGCGGCGCAGGATCTCGGCGCGCTCGCCCGCCACCCAGTCGCCGAGATTGGCGAGGCCCCAGAGCGCCGCCCGCTGGCCGAGCTGCGGTGCGCAGATGGCGACCGTGTCGAGGAACTTCTCGGCCTCCGCCAGCCGGGCGGGGTCGGCGATGATCGCGCCGACGCGGTGCCCGGTCAGCCGGTACGCCTTGGAGAACGAATAGAGATGCACCAGCACGTCGCGCCAGTCGGGGTCGGCGAACAGCGCATGGGGTCGGCCGTCGCGCCCGTCGAAGTCGCGGTAAGTCTCGTCGACGATCAGCGCGGCGCCGCCCGATCGGGCGATTTCCGCGAACTCCGCGACCAGGTCGGACGCGTATTCCGCGCCGG
>JBBRUZ010000197.1:0-5934 GCA_038247355.1 Rhodobacterales bacterium | reverse complement strand
GCCGCACGTCGGAGACCCCACCGTTGGTGCGGATCGACCCGGCGTCCGGCGACGACCGCAACGGGCCGAGGATCAATAGCTGTACTCCGCGTAGATCCGCGACAGGTCCCCGCCCCATTCGCCATGATACCGGCCCAGCAATTCGTCCGCCGGCGTCTGACCCGTATCGACGATCTCATGCAGCGCGTTGAGGAAATGCGTCTCGTCGGGGATCACCCCACCTGCCCCCGGCCGCGCCCGCGCCTTCAGCCCCGCCTGCGAGATCGCCAGCACGTCCCGCGCCACATCGCGCACCGAACGCCCGCCGATCACAGCCTCCAGCCCGAACTTGCCAGCGTCGTGGCGCAGCGCCTCGCGCTCCTCCGCCGTCCAGCCCTTGCAAAGGTCCCAGGCCGCCGCCAGCGACGGCGCATCATAGAGCAACCCCACCCACAGTGCCGGCAGCGCGCAGATCCGTCGCCACGGCCCGCCGTCGGCCCCGCGCATCTCCATGAATTTCTTGATCCGAACCTCGGGAAAGATCGTCGTCAGATGATCCGCCCAGTCTGAGAACGTCGGCTTCTCGCCGGGCAGCGCGGGCAACCGCCCGTCGAGGAAATCCCTGAAACTCATGCCCAGCGCGTCGATGTAGCGCCCGTCGCGATAGACGAAATACATCGGCACATCGAGCGCGTAGTCGGCGTAACGCTCGAACCCCATTCCGTCCTCGAACACGAACGGCAGCATCCCGGTCCGGTCCTTGTCCAGATCCTGCCATATCCGCGCCCGCCACGACTTCCAGCCGTTGGGCTTGCCGTCGAAGAACGGCGAGGCCGCGAACAGCGCCGTCGCGATCGGCTGCAACGCCAGCGACGTCCGGAATTTCGCCACCATATCCGCCTCGGACGCGAAATCGAGGTTCACCTGCACCGTGCAGGTCCGGTACATCATCATCGTTCCGGTCGTGCCGACCCGCTCCATGTACGGCGTCATCAGCGCATAGCGCCCCTTCGGCATCACCGGCATCTGGTCCGCGCGCCACTCGGGCGCCGCCCCGAGCCCGATGAACCCCGCACCGATCTCATCGGCGATCGACTTCACCTCCCGCAGATGTGCGTTCACCTCGTCGCAGGTCTCGTGGATGGTCCGCAGAATTGCGCCAGACAGCTCGAGCTGCCCGCCCGGCTCGAGGCTGACGTTCGCGCCGTCCTTCTCCAGCCCGATCAGATGGCCCGCCTCGCGCACCTCGGCCCAGCCGAACCGGTCGCGCAGCCCCTCGAGCATCGCCCTGATCGACCGCACGCCCTCGTAGGGCAGTGGCTCGTGGCCTGCGAGCCCGTAGCCGAACTTCTCGTGCTCGGTCCCAATGCGCCAGTCTTCGGCCGGCTTGCATCCCGACGCGAGATACTCCGCCAGTTGCTCGCGATGCTCGATGGGCCCGCCGCCCGACTGTGGTATCGACATGGCCTCACCGCCCAAAAACGTCACGGCGTGAGGCTTACGAAGCCGCCGCGGCCAAGGCAAGCCGGACGATCAGACGGGCCGCCTCACCTCACGACTTCCTTGAACCCCGCCCGGATCAACGCTACCTGTCGCTCGACGACGGGGGGATCCAGCCGTGCCCGACACGCCAGCACCGCGCCTGATCGACCCGTTCGCGCGGGCAATCACGTATCTGCGCGTGTCCGTCACCGACCGCTGCGACTTTCGCTGCGTCTACTGCATGTCCGAACAGATGGAGTTCCTCCCAAAGGCCGAGTTGCTCACCTTGGAGGAACTCGATCGCCTGTGCTCCGCCTTCATAGCACTCGGCGTCGAAAAGCTCCGAATCACCGGCGGCGAACCGCTGGTGCGAAAAGGCATAATGACGTTCTTTCGGGCGATGTCGCGCCACCTCGAAACCGGCGCGCTGCGCGAGCTGACGCTGACCACCAACGGCAGCCAGCTCCGCCGCCACGCCGCTGACCTCGCCGCTTGCGGGGTCACCCGCATCAACGTGTCGCTCGACACGCTCGACCCCGCGAAGTTCGCCGCCATCACCCGCTGGGGCCGCCTCGCCCAGGTGCTCGACGGCATCGACGCCGCCACCGACGCCGGGCTGAAGGTCAAGATCAACGCCGTGGCGCTGCGCGGCGTCAACGACGCCGAGATCCACGACCTGGTCGCGTGGTGCGGGACGCGCGGCCACGACCTGACGTTCATCGAGGTCATGCCGATGGGCGATCTCGGCAACGAGGACCGCCTCGACCAGTACTATTCGCTCAGCGATCTCCGCGCCGATCTCGAAACCCGCTGGACGCTGGCCGACACGACCGAACGGTCCGGCGGCCCCGCCCGCTACGTCCGCGTGGCGGAAACAGGCGGCCGCATCGGCTTCATCACGCCCCTCACCCACAACTTCTGCGAAAGCTGCAACCGCGTCCGACTGACCTGCACCGGGCAGCTCTACATGTGCCTCGGTCAGGAAGACGACGCCGACCTGCGCGCCCCGCTGCGCGCTCACGAGGCCGACGACGCCCCGCTGACCGCCGCCATCCGCGCCGCAATCCTGCGAAAACCCCGCGGCCATGATTTCGACTATTCCCGCCAGACCGTCGCAGGTCAGGTGTCGCGCCACATGAGCCACACCGGGGGCTGACCCCCCGACTCCGAAAGGACGCGCCTTCATGCCGATCGACCCGACCCGCCGCACGCTGCTGTTCGCCGGCGCAGCCGTGCTCGTCCTTCCGCGCATCATTGCGCCCGCGGCGGCCCAGACCGCCGAGACGACCGCGACCCCGCTCACCCTCGCCTATCCGCGCCAGATCGGCGATCTCACGCTGACGGCGATCCTCGACGGGAGTTTCAGCCTCGACCAGTCGCTGATCATCAACATCACCCCGGAGGAAACCGCCGCCGCGCTCGAGAGCGCATTCCTCGACCCCGGCGCCCCGATCGGGCTGGGGATAACCGCGCATCTGGTCCAGGGCGGCGGCCGCACGATGCTGATCGACGCCGGCGCCGCCGATCTGTTCGGCCCGACCGCCGGCCGCCTCGTATCCAGCCTCGCCGCCCTCGGCGTCGCGCCCGGGGACGTGGACACAGTCCTTCTCACCCATATGCACCCCGACCACATCGGCGGAATGATCGCCGCCGACGCCGCCGCCTTCCCCAACGCCGAGGTCCGGGTCCACGAGACCGACCTTGCGTTCTGGACCGACGAGGCCATCGCCTCGGGCGCGCCAGCCGACGCCCAGCCCTACTTCGCCCGGGCGCGGCGCACCGCCGAACTCTACGGCGACCGCCTCGCCCCGTTCACCGGCGAGGCCGAGGTGGCGCCGGGCGTCACCGCCTTGCCGCTGCCCGGCCACACGCCGGGCCACGCCGGCTTCCGCCTCGCGTCGGGCGACGCGCAAATCCTCGTCGCCGGCGACGCGGTCGGCCTCGCCGCGGTGCAGTTCGGCCATCCCGGCGCCGGCCTCGTCTTCGACACCGATCCGGCGCTGGCCGCCAGCACCCGGACCGCGCTCCTCGACATGACGGCCACCGACCGAATGCTGTTCACCGCCACGCATCTGCCGTTTCCGACGCTCGGCCATGTGGTGCGGTCCGGCGACGCCTACGCCTGGGCGCCCGAGCAATGGCGCTACCAGTAACCCCGCTCGACCCCGCCGCGGGAGCCAAGACCGGATAACGACAACCTTAGGGAGGAAATGATGAAACGCACCGGCTCCGCCGTCTGGAAAGGCGACCTGAAATCGGGCGCGGGCACGATCTCGACCGAATCGGGCGCCCTCGACGCACTGCCCTACGGCTTCTCGAAACGCTTCGGCGACGAGAAGGGGACCAACCCCGAGGAACTGATCGGCGCCGCCCACGCCTCGTGCTTCTCGATGGCGCTGTCGGTCCAGCTCGGCGAAGCCGGCCTCACCGCCGACGAGATCGCAACGACCGCCGCCGTCACGCTCGAAAACGTCGATGGCGGGTTCTCGATCACCGCCGTCCACCTGACCCTGCGCGCCCGGATCCCCGGCGCCGACGAGGCGGCGTTCACGAAAGCCGCCGAGGCGGTGAAGGCTGGCTGCCCGGTCTCGAAACTGCTCAAGGCCGAGATCACCCTCGACGCCGCACTCGTGGCCTGACCCGCCGACGCGCCGGGCGGATCGACGCCCGGCGCGAACCGGCTCGCCGTAGCTCCACGTCAGTCGCGGCCACGACGACCGAGCAGCCCCTTGGACGGATCATAGGCATAGAGCGCCGCTCCGAGAAACAGCGTGGTGCAGCCGAGGACGACGACAAAGGCGAGCGGATTGAATTGTCCATACAGCGCGAAACGGATCAGTTCGACCGCATGGGTGAACGGATTGGCCGCGGCGATGTCGTGCAGCAGCACGCTCGACTCCCGCAGTCGCCACAGCGGATAGAGCGCCGACGAGGCGAAGAACATCGGGAAAATCAGGAAGTTCATCACTCCCGCGAAGTTCTCCATCTGGCGGATGACCGAAGACAGGAACAGGCCGATCGAGCCCAGCATCAGCCCCGAGAGCACGAGCGCCGGCAACACCCAGAGCAGCCCCGCGACCGGCGGCCGAATGCCCCAGACCCACGCGATCGCGAGAAACGCGTAAACCTGGATGATCGAGACCGCGACCCCGGCCATCAGTTTCGAGCCGAGCAGGAACCACCGCGGAAACGGGCTGACCAGCAACGTCCGCATCGCGCCCGTCTCGCGGTCGTAAACCATCGACAGCGACGACTGCAGCCCGTTGAAAAGCTGGATCATCGCCATCAGCCCCGGCGTCACGTAGACTTCATAAAGCACATAGGTCGCGTAAGGCGGCGTGATCGACAGACCGAGCACGGCCCGAAAACCCGCCGCGAAGATGAACAGCCAGACCAGCGGCCGCACCAGCGCGGAAAAGAACCGTTCGCGCTGACGCACGAACCGCAGTCCCTCGCGCCAGACGATGCCGGTAAAGGCGTGAAGCCCTCCGCGCCAGCCAAGATCGCCGAGGCTCACGCGGCGTCCCGCCCCGCCCCGCCGGTAAGCCCGAGAAAGCGCTCGGCCAGACCCTCGCCCGCCGCGATCTCGGCGGCCGATCCGGTCGCGAGCACGCGCCCCATGTGCAGCAGCACCACCGGATCGGACGGCTCCACCTCGTCGAACAGGTGCGTGGCCCACAGCACGCCCACCCCTTCGGTCGCGGCCAGCGCCCGCACCAGCCGGACAACCTCGCGCCGCGATTGCACGTCGAGCCCCACAGTCGCCTCGTCGAGCAGCAGCAGCCGCGGCCCGTGCATCAGCGCCCGGGCGATCTCGGCGCGCCGGACCTGCCCGCCCGACAGCGTCGCGACGCGGGCCGCCCGACGGTCCGCCAGATCGACCTGCGCCAGCACCTCCGTCGTCCGCGCCCGCGCAGCCTCCGGCGCCATGCCGTGAAGCGCCGCGTGATAGGCGAGGTTCTGCGCGACCGTAAGATCGGCGTCGAGCGCCCGACTCTGGAACACGATCCCGAGTTGCGCCAGCGCCGGCCCCGACTCCCGGCGCACGTCGTTGCCGCAAACCCGGATTTCACCCGTCACATTGTCGAAAAGTCGGGTGATCAGCGCGAAAAGCGTCGACTTCCCGGCCCCGTTGACGCCCAGCAGCGCGGTGAAGCTCCCTCGCTCGACCGTCAGCGAGACGTCGTCGAGCGCCTTGACCCCGCCGAACTGATGACTGACGCTGGCGACGACGAGCGCTGGCGTCATTCGATCGTGAAAAGCGCGCGCTGCGTGTCGCCTGACGCGCCGCGGATTCGGATGTCGGACTGTCCCGGCACGATGGCGATGAAGGACATCGTCACCGTGCCCGCATCGTCGAACTCGATCGAATCAACGCCGAGCGGCCGGACCTCCAGATCGTTGATGACGATCTCGTTGACCCAGACGCTGCGAAAGAACCCAGGTCCCTCCACAGCGATCTCCTGCGTCCCG
>JBBRUZ010000196.1:0-6041 GCA_038247355.1 Rhodobacterales bacterium | reverse complement strand
GTGGTCGAGAAACTGCCGGAACCGATCGGTCCGCAGCGCGTCGGCCATTTCGCGGCTGTCGATGAGCCGGTCCATCGGCTTCGTGTCGCGAGCGTCCGTCATGGGCATCCTTGGTGCGTGCGGGGTCCGCTTAACAGATCGCGCCCGGAGCGCCAGCCGATTCGCGCGGCCGCGCGGGGCAAGCCGTCAGTCGGGATCATCCTCGTAGCCGACGAGATTGAGCGGGCGCGCCGGGAGGCCGTGAAGCGCGCACCAGCGCACCAGCGCCTCCTCGCGACCATGCGTGACCCAGACCTCGGCGGGGCCGAGCTCGGTGAGGGTCCCGGTCAGGCCGGCCCAGTCGCAATGATCCGAGACGATCAGCGGCAGTTCGACGCCGCGCTGCCGCGCGCGGGCGCGGACCTGCATCCAGCCGCTCGCGAAGGCGATCAGCGGGTCGGAAAACCGCCGGACCCAGGTCGCGGCGAAGGCCGAGGGCGGCCCGAGCACCACCGCGCCGGCGAACCGCTCCTTCGCGCCCCGCGCCAGCGTGGCGTCCTCGATCCGGCCGAGTGCGATCCCTTGCGCCGCGTAGTAGTCGCAGAGCTTGCGCAGCGCGCCGTGGATATGGATCGGTGCGTCGTAGCCCGCGTCGCGCAGCAGCCTTATCACCCGCTGCGCCTTGCCGAGCGCATAGACGCCGACCAGATGCGTGCGCTCGGGGAATTGCGCCAGCGAGGCGATGAGCTTGCCGATCTCGCCCGCCACCGGCGGATGGCGGAACACCGGCAAGCCGAACGTCGCCTCGGTGATGAACACGTCGCAGGGCACGGGCGCGAAGGCCGCGCAGGTCGGGTCCGGCGCGCGCTTGTAGTCGCCCGCCGCGACGATACGCAGCCCCGCCATCCCGAGCGCGATCTGCGCCGAGCCGAGCACATGGCCCGCGGGGTGAAAGCCCACGGTGACCGGACCGATCGTCACCGTCTCGCCGTACGCGACGCCTTGGGTCGCGCCGGCGAAACCGGGCCCCAGCCGCAGCGCCATGATCTCGAGGGTCTCGCGGGTCGCGAGGACCGCGCCATGGCCGGGACGCGCGTGGTCGGAATGGGCGTGGGTGATCAACGCACGCGCAACCGGGCGCACCGGATCGATGAAGAAATCGCCGGGCGGGCAGTAGAGCCCCTCCGGCCTCGGGATCGCCAGATCGGTCGCGCGCATCGCTGCACTCTAGCCGCCCGCCCGCGCTCCGCCAGCCGCGATTTCCCGTCACGACCGCCTCACGCGTCCGTCACGCGGGTCCCGGTAGACGTGTCCCACCGGCCCGGCCCGATCGACGTGGACGCAAACGCCGGGTGAAACCCGAAGGGAACGCCATCATGACCGCTCTTGACACCACCGACCTCGGCCCAGCCGTCGCTCCGGTCGCCACCGCTGCCGCCGGGCTACGCCGGTTCTTCGAGACGCTGCGCCGCCATGTCGCGCGGATGCAGCGCGACGCCGCGCACCGCGCCACCGTCCGCGCCCTCGCCCGTCTCGAGCCGCACCTGCTCGCGGACATCGGCGTCACCGCCGCCGACGTGCGGCGCGAGATGCGCGCCGCGGGCGTCACGATCTAGCGCGTGTCGGGGCGTTCGGATCGCGCGAGGCGCACCGATTTGCGCCAGTTCGCCCGATCGGGCAGGTCTGATCCGCGATGTCCGGCGCCGCGACGCGCGATCCCGTCGCCGTTGAACTTCGAAGATCAGGGGCGCGGCGTCGCGCGGTTCGCGCGGGCCCGCCGCGCCGATCAGATCGTCCGCCGGCGCACGGCGTCCCCGAGCGCCTGGAACAGCGGTCGCGAAACCGGATCGTTCGCGGCGTTCCATTCGGGATGCCACTGCACGGCGATGGCGAAGCCCGGCGCCGCGTCGATATGGATCGCCTCGGGCGTCTCGTCGAGCGCATAGCCTTCGATCACCACACGTTCGCCGCGGTCCTTAATGCCCTGGCCGTGCAGCGAGTTCACCATCACCTCGCGCACGCCCAGCAGCCGCTCGAACACGCCGCCTGCCGCGAGGCGCACCGGATGGCGCAGCTCGAACTTCTCCGCGATCGTGCCGTCGGGCGGCATGCGGTGGTTCATCCGCCCCGGGATCTCGCGTATCTCGGGGTGCAGCGTCCCGCCGAACGCCACGTTGAACTCCTGAAATCCGCGGCAGATGCCGAAGATCGGCACGCCGCGCGCGACGCATTCCCGGATCAGCGGGAGCGTCACCGCGTCGCGGTCGGGATCGAAGCTGCCGTGCTTTTCCGTCGGCTCTTCGCCCCAGTGCGACGGATGGACGTTCGGGCGCCCGCCGGTGAACACGAAGCCCGCGCAGGCCTCGATCAGATCGCCGATCGCGCCGACGCGCGGCAACGCCGGCACGATCAGCGGGATCGCGCCGGTCAGCTCGGCGACCGCCTCGATGTTGTGTACGCCGACGGCCTGAACGGGATACTCCTCGTTCAAGAGATGGGCGTTGCCTATTATGCCGACGATGGGTCGGGACATGACCGGGACCGGGACCGCTACAAGTTTTGACGTCAGTTGCAAGGTTAAAATCAATATAGGCGCCGGGACGGCCGGCGTCGAGGCCCGCGGTCCGGGCCGGCGCGCCTTCGGCCTTGACCGGCTTCGCGACGCCGTGACACGCTCGCACGGAACGCCGGAAGGGATGTGGCTCCGATGAACGTCGCCGCCAGGACGGGGCCGGTTCGCCTCGCGGACTACCTGCCCCCGGCCTATCTGATCGATACGGTGGCGTTGACCTTCGCGCTGGCGCCGGATGCGACCCGCGTTCGTGCGGAGGTGGCGTTCCGGACCAACCCAGCGCGCGAAGCCGACGGGCCGCGGGATTTGCGGCTCGACGGGCGCAACTTGCGGCTGATCTCGGCCGCGATCGACGGCGCGCGGCTGTCCGCCGACGCGCTGCGCATCGACGACGCGAGCCTGAGCGTGCCCGCGGCCCTGCTGCCCGGCGGCGCCTTCGTCTGGTCCTGCGAGACCGAGATCGCTCCGGCCGCGAACACCGCGCTCGAAGGGCTTTACATGTCGAACGGCATGTACTGCACCCAATGCGAGGCGGAGGGCTTTCGCAAGATCACCTGGTATCCCGACCGCCCCGACGTGATGGCGAAGTTCAGCGTCCGGATCGAGGCCGATCCCGCCACGTCGCCGATCCTGCTGTCGAACGGCAACCTCGTGGGCTCGGGCCCCGGATGGGCCGAATGGCGCGACCCGTTCCCCAAGCCGTCGTATCTGTTCGCGCTGGTCGCCGGGGATCTGCGCGCCGTAGAGGACAGGTTCACCACGCGCTCCGGCCGCGAGGTCCTGTTGCAGATCTGGGTCAGGGACGGCGACCAGGACCGCTGCGCCTATGCGATGGACGCGCTGAAGCGGTCGATGACGTGGGACGAGGAGGTTTACGGGCGCGAATACGACCTCGACCGCTTCATGATCGTCGCCGTCGACGACTTCAACATGGGGGCGATGGAGAACAAGGGCCTCAACGTCTTCAACTCGAAATACGTGCTCGCCAGTTCCGAGACCGCCACCGACGCCGATTTCAAGAACATCGAGGCGGTGATCGCGCACGAGTATTTCCACAACTGGACCGGCAACCGCATCACCTGCCGCGACTGGTTCCAGCTATCCCTGAAGGAGGGACTGACGGTCTTTCGCGACCAGCAGTTCAGCGCGGACATGCGCTCGGCCGGCGTCAAGCGAATCGAGGATGTGGTCCGGCTGCGCTCCCAGCAGTTCCGCGAGGACGCGGGCCCGCTCGCGCATGCGGTTCGCCCCGAGGAATACATCGAGATCAACAACTTCTACACCGCCACCGTGTACGAGAAGGGCGCCGAGGTCGTGGGCATGCTGCGCCGCCTCGTCGGGCCGGACGTCTATGGTCAGGCGCTGGACCGCTATTTTGCGCGCCACGACGGCGAGGCCGTGACCATCGAGGACTGGCTCGCGGTCTTCGAGGAGGCGTCGGGCCGCGACCTCGCGCAGTTCAAGCGGTGGTATTCGCAGGCGGGCACGCCGCGCGTCAAGGTCGACGCGGACTGGCGCGACGGCCGCTACAGCCTCCGGCTGAGCCAGTCGACGCCGCCCACCCCCGGCCAGCCGACGAAGCTGCCGCTGGTCATTCCCGTCGCGTACGGCCTGCTCGGGGCGAGCGGCGCCGTGCTCGCGAGCGGCGTGATCGAGCTTGTCGAGGCCGAGACCACGGTCGGCTGGGACCTGCTCGAGCGGCCCGTCCCGTCGCTGCTCCGCGGCTTCTCGGCGCCGGTGATGCTCGAGCGCGCCGCCGAACCCGGCGAGGCCGCGTTCCTGCTCGCCCACGACACCGACCCGTTCAACCGCTGGGAGGCAGGCCGCGCCGCAGCGACGGCGCTGCTCGCCCGCATGGCCGAGGCGCCCGAGGTCGAGGCCGACGCCGGTTTTCTCGCCGCGATGGCCGCCGTCGCCGATGACGACCGCCTCGATCCGGCCTTCAAGGCGCTCGCGCTCGGCCTGCCGCCGGAGGACGAGATCATCGGGCACATGGCCGCGCTGGGCCGCACGCCGGACCCCCTGGCCGTCCACCGGGCGCGGCGGCGCCTGCACGCGGCGCTCGGCGCGGCGCTCGGACCCTGCCTTGACCGGCTCTACGCGGGAAACGCCGTCACCGGGGTCTACGCGCCCGATGCCATGGCCGCAGGACGCCGCGCGTTGCGCGGCCGCGTGCTGGCGCTGATCTGCGCCCGCGACGCCCGCGCCGACCGCGCCGCCGGGCACTTCGCCGCCGCCGCCGACATGACCGGGCGGATGGCCGCCCTCGCGGTGCTCGTCGAGCACGGCGCGGCGGCCGGGGCGCTCGCCGATTTTCACGCCCGGTGGCGCGACGAGCGGCTCGTCGTCGACAAGTGGTTCGCGGTCCAGGCGAGTCTTGCGCCGCCGGAAATCGCCGTCGAGACCGTCGCGGCGCTGGCGGCGCACCCCGATTTCGACTGGCGCAACCCCAACCGGTTTCGCGCGTTGATCGGGGCTTTCGCTGCGGGGAACTCGGCCGGGTTCCATCGCGACGACGGCGCGGGATATCGTCTGGTGATCGACTGGCTGATCGAGCTCGACCCCGTCAATCCGCAGACCACGGCCCGCATCGCGACGAGTTTCGGCTCGTGGCGGATCTTCGGCGCCGCGCGCAAGGCGTTGATGCGCGGTGAATTGCAGCGTATCGGCGAACGCGGGGACCTGTCGCGCGACACCGCCGAGATCGTCGGCAGGTTGCTGGGCGACGACTGAAAAGGGGCTGCGTCATGCCAGTGTCAAGCTTGCACGATAAGGACTGCGGAATGCAGGAGATCGTCGACCGGCTGATCGAGGAACGCGCGCCGTGGTTGCGCCGCGCCGAGCCGTCGGCCCGGGCCGCGCGCGCAGCCCTCCACCGCATCCTGCAGTATCGCCGCACCGTCCGCATCGCCCAGACGCTGAAGCCGATGCCCGCCCGCGACATCCTGCGCTCGCTCGCGGACATGATCGCGCATCACGTCGACGTCGCGGGGCTCGAGAACGTGCCCCGGCACGGCCCGCTGATCGTCGTCTCGAACCATCCGACCGGCATCGCCGACGGCATCGTCGTCTATGGCGCGCTCGCGCAGGTCCGACCGGATCTGTTCATCTTCGCCAACGCCGACGCGATCCGCGTGCTGCCGCAACTGACCGACCTGATCGCGCCGGTCGAATGGCGGCCCGAAAAGCGCACCCACAAGCAGAACCGCGAGACGCTCGCCTATGCCCAGACCGCGTTCGAGGCCGGGCGCATGGCGGTCATCTTTCCGTCGGGGCGGCTCGCGAAGCGCGAATGGTGGTCGCTGCACGAGCGGCCGTGGATGGCCTCCGCCGCCATGCTCGCCCGCAAGTACAACCTGCCCGTCGTGCCGCTGCACATCACCGCACGCAACTCGGCGCTGTTCTACCTGTTCGACCGTATCCACCCCACGTTGCGCGACATCACGCTGTTCCACGAGGTGCTGAACAAGCGCCACCAGCCGTACCGCAT
>JBBRUZ010000195.1:0-6060 GCA_038247355.1 Rhodobacterales bacterium | reverse complement strand
CGGCGCGACGTCTGGTCCGACGATCCGACCGATGCGCTGGCCTCGGCCGCGAACTATCTGCGCGCGAACGGCTGGACGCGCGGGCAACCCTGGGGGGTGGAGGTGCGGCTGCCCGAGGGCTTCGACTACGCGACCGCCGATCAGGCGAACCGCCGCCCGGTTGCGGACTGGCGCGCGCGCGGTGTTTCGCGGATCGACGGGGCGGCGCTGCCCGATCACGGGAAAGCGGCCATTCTCGCGCCGGCCGGCGCGCGAGGGCCGGCGTTCGCGCTCTACGACAATTTCTTCGTGATCAAGACCTACAACAACGCCACCTCGTACGCGATGGGCGTCGGGCACCTGGGGGACCGGATCGCCGGGGGCGGGCCCATCGTCGGGGCCTGGCCGCGCGACGAACGCGAATTGAGCCGCAGCGAGAAGATCGAGATGCAGCAGCGGCTGGTCGCGCGGGGCTTTGACACCGGGGTGACCGACGGCGTCGTCGGGCCGAACACGATTGCCGCGATCCGGGCGTTCCAGGCGGCCGAGGGGCTGACGCCGGACGGTTTCGCCTCGACGGCCGTCCTCGCGCGGCTGCGCTGAGATGGCCGAGGTTCGGGATCGCCGTCTCGCCGTGCTGATCGACGCGGACAACGCGTCGCCGAAGATCGCCGACGCGCTGTTCGAGGAGATCGCCAAGATCGGCGAGGCGTCGCTGCGCCGCATCTACGGGGATTTCTCCAAGAGCCAGCTCGTCGGCTGGGAAAAGGTGCTCGCCCGCTACGCGATCCTCGCCCAGCAGCAGTTCGCCTACACCAGCGGCAAGAATTCGTCGGACATCGCGCTGGTGATCGACGCGATGGACCTGCTGCATTCGGGGCGGTTCGACGGCTTCTGCCTCGTGTCCTCGGACAGCGATTTCACCCGCCTCGCCGCGCGCATCCGCGAACAGGGAGTCGACGTCTACGGCATCGGCGCGGCGAAGACGCCTGAAAGCTTCCGGCAGGCCTGCACGCGGTTCATCTTCACCGAGAACTTCGTCTCGGATCCCGACGCGCCGAAGTCCGCGAAGAAAACGCTGCGGCCGATGGCGGAGGCGGTGGACCTGATCGTGAAGGCGATGGACGAGCTCGAGGAGGACGGCCAGGGTTGGCTCGAACTCGGCGGGGTCGGAACGCGCCTTGGCAACCTGTCCTCGGAGTTCGACACCCGCACCTACGGGCATTCGAAGCTGAGCGCGCTGGTGGCGGCCTCGGGCCGGTTCGACCTCGACCGATCCGGCCCGCAGCTTCGCGTCCGCCCCAGGCGATAAACGGCGCGCCGCGCGCCACGAACCGGGCGTCACGATCCGGGCGCGCCGGTCGGCCCGGTCCGGGCGAGGGGATCCGCGCTTGCCGCCGGCCCGGCGAGGGTCGCGGCCGGCGTCGTCATCCGCCCCAGGCCGCGCCCTGCATTTCGTGGAGGCGCGACGCGGTTCGGGCGAACTCGAACGATCCCGGACCATCGGGATAGAGCGCTTCGGGCGGCGCGGCCGCCGAGGCGATCAGCCGGACGCGCGCCTCGTAAAGCGCGTCGATCAGCGTGACGAAGCGCTTGGCCTCGTTGGCCTGGACTGGGGCGAGGACGGGGATGTCATCGAGGATCAGCGTCTCGATCGCCGCCGCGATGGCGAGGTAGTCGCCGGGGCCGAGCGGGCGGCCGCAGAGGTCGGCGAACGAGACGCGGGCGACCCCTGCGCGAAACCGCGGCAACTCCACCGATCGTCCATGGACGATCAGGCTGCGCTCGGCGCCGGGGCCGCCGGCGAGCGCCGACCATGCCGCGTCCAGGGCGGCGGTGGCGTCAGGGCCGAGCGGCGCGTGCCAGACCGGCGCGCCCGCCAGCCGGTCGAGGCGATGGTCGTGGGACGAGGCGAGTTCATGGATTTCGAGCCGCTCGTTCATCATCGCGATGAAGGGTCGGAACAGGTGACGGTTCAGCCCGTCCTTGTAGAGATCGTCCGGGGGCCGGTTCGACGTCGCGACGACGACGACGCCGCGCTCGAACAATCGCTCGAACAGCCGGCCCACCAGCATCGCGTCGGTGATGTCGGTGATCTGCATCTCGTCAAAACAGAGCAGCGTGGCGTGGTCGGCCACCGCGTCCGCCACCGATGGGATCGGATCGCCTTCGACGCGGGACCGCGCCTTGTGGATCGCCGTGTGCATTTCCTGCATGAAGGCGTGAAAATGGACGCGGCGCTTGGCGGCGACGGGCGCGCCCTCGAAGAACAGGTCCATCAGCATCGACTTGCCCCGCCCAACCCCGCCGTAGAGGTAGAGACCGGGAATTGCGCGCTCGACGATCCGCTCGCGGCCCCAGCCGAAGCGCCCGAGACCGACCGATTTCGGGCGGGCGGGGTTATAGTCGCGCAGCCGCATGTGGAGGAGCTGGAGCTTCTCGACGGCCAGACGCTGGGCTGGATCGGCGTCGAGCGCGCCTTGCGCCACGCGGGCGCGGTAACGGGGCATCGGGCCGTCGGTCATGCGCCTTGTTTCGCCTGACGCGCGCGACCGCGCAAGCCGTCACCTTGCGGGGGCAGGGCCGTGGTTGCGGTGAGGCCGCCCCGGGGTGCGACCGACGTTCAGTCGCGCCAGCGGCTGAGCAGCCGGCCAATTTGACTGTCGCTGTCGAAGCCGGAGAACCGGGGCGGGTGCAGGTCGAGCTGGCGCGCGTCGTGCGCGCGGTTCGCGATGAATTCCTGCACCGCGCGTTCGAGCCGCCGACGCGCGCTGGGACTGCGCATGCCGGAAATCTCGTGCCTGAACACGAACAGGCCGACGCCGACGCCGAGCACAAGTCCGATCACGCCGAGGGTGGTCTTTGAGATCCGGGGCATCGTGAGCGCCTTGTGCGGGTGGTGCGCCGAAGGGTCCGTTGTCGGGAGCGTGGGGGTGGTGACGGTCATTGCGACAATGCCTCCATCCTTGCGGGCGGATCGATCCTTTCCGGACCGGGCAGATCCGGATCGATCGGTTGGGGCAGGACCGGGTCCGTGTCGGGGATCGGCAGGATATCGGGATCGATCGGCTCGGGGGGAGGCGTCGGGGCGGGTGGGTCCTCCGCCGGGACGCCGCCGTCGGCCATCATCGTTTCGGGATGCATGATGTTCTCCTAAATCGATCTGCATGGTCCGCACGGGTTGCCGCCCGGCTTGCGCCGCAGCAACCACGATCGAGCCCGCTATCGATGGATATGCTCGGCGCGGCGAATTGGTTCCACACAAAGTGACCTGCCGGTTCGGCTTGGCGCGAGGGACAGACCGGGTGCAGCTCGCCTTGGGTCATCACGATCCGTGATCCGGCAACCAACGGCAATTGCTTTGACGATGCTGCGCCGCAGCGCTAGCGTCTCGCCGCCCCGGAGGCTCCCATGCAACGCCCGAATCCGCCAAGGACGACATCGACCCTGTTCACTCCGGTTCTGATCGCGGGATCGGCGATCCTGCTCGTGAGCTTTGGGATTCGCGCCAGTTTCGGGCTGTTCCAGATCCCGGTCGCCGAGCAGTTCGGTTGGCTGCGGTCGGAATTTTCGCTGGCCATCGCCATCCAGAATCTTGCCTGGGGCGTCGGCGCGCCGATCTTTTCGGCGATCGCGGAGCGTTTCGGTGACCGTAAGGCGATCATCGCCGGGGCCATCCTCTATGCGCTCGGGCTCGTGCTGTCGGCCGATGCGGTGACGCCCGGCGCGCATCAGTTGCTCAACATCCTGATCGGATTCGGCATTGCGGGAACCGGCTTCGGGGTGATCCTCGCCATCGTCGGCCGCGCCGCGTCGCCCGCGAACCGCTCGATGGCGCTCGGGATCGTCACCGCCGCCGGATCGGGCGGGCAGGTGCTCGGTCCGCCGCTCGCCGCGGCGTTGCTTGGCGTCATGTCGTGGTCGGGGGTGTTCATCGTGTTCGCCGGGCTCGTGCTCGCGTCGCTGGCGTTGCTGCCGTTCCTGCGCGCCGCGCCGCGGACCGGCCCCACGGCGCCCGAGGAGCCGATGGGCGTGATCCTCGGCCGGGCGTTTCGCGATCCGTCGTTCACGCTGATCTTCGTCGGGTTCTTCTCTTGCGGCTATCAGCTCGGTTTCATCACCGCGCATTTTCCGGCCTTTGTCACCGAGGTTTGCGGGCCGATCGACCCGGGCTCGATGCTGGCGTCGCTGGGCGTGACCACGACCTCGGCGCTCGGGGCGCTGTCGATCGCCGTCATCGGGCTCGCGAACATCGTGGGCACGGTCGGCGCCGGGGCGCTCGGCAGGCATTATCGCAAGAAATATCTTCTGGCGCAGATCTACGTGGCGCGCACGGTCGTCGCCGCGGCCTTCATCCTCGCGCCGATGACGCCGGGGTCGGTGCTGTTGTTCTCGGGGCTGATGGGCGCGCTGTGGCTCGCCACCGTCCCGCTGACGAGCGGTTTGGTCGCGCAGCTCTACGGCTTGCGCTACATGGGCACGCTTTACGGCATCGTGTTCCTCAGCCATCAGCTCGGCGGCTTCATGGGGATCTGGCTCGGCGGCGCGCTCTACGACATTTACGGCACCTATGATCTGGTCTGGTGGATCGGGGTCGGGGTCGGCGCGTTCTCGGCGCTGGTTCATCTGCCAATCCGCGAGCGGCGGTTATCGGTCCAGACGGCCTGACGCGTCGGCGGCCGGCTGGCGCGCGGCGGCCAGCGCGATCTGGCGCTGGCGCATCCGGAAGCGCGCGCGGTCGGCGGGGCCGTACGCGTCGATGCAGGCGGGGCAACTGACGCCGGGCTCGAAGGACGGATGCGCCTGGCCCGCGCGCGACACCGCGCCGCCGCACGCGTGACAAAGGCGGTGATCGCCGGTCGCTAGGCCCGGACCGACGGTGACGCGGGCGTCAAAGACGAAGCATCCGCCGCGCCAGAGCGTCTCGGCGGGCGGCGCCGCGAGATAGGCGAGGATGCCGCCCTCGAGCTGGTGCACGTGCGCTACGCCCTGTCCGAGGAGATGGCTCGACGCCTTTTCGCAGCGGATGCCGCCGGTGCAGAACATCGCTATGCGTTTGCCTGCGAAGCGCGCGGCGTTTGCGGCCCACCACTTGGGAAAGTCACGGAACGACGCCGTGCCGGGATCGACGGCGCCCGCGAAGCTGCCGACCGCCACCTCGTAGGCGTTGCGCGCGTCGATGACGGCGACGTCGGGTGCGCGGATCAGCGCGTTCCAGTCCGCCGGCGCGACATGGACGCCGGCGCGGCGCGATGGGTCGGCCGCGGGGTCCCCGAGCGTCACGATCTCGGGACGGACGCGGACGTCGAGGCGGCGGAACGGCGGGGCCGCAGCGGCGCTTGTCCGGGCGGCGAGGCTTTCGCAGCCGGGCAGGGGGCGAAGACGCGCGAGCGCCGCATCGACGCCGGTCCGCGAGGCCGCGATCGTGCCGTTCACGCCTTCGCGCGCGAGGATGATCGTGCCTTTGGCGCCAGCCGCGGCGCAGGCTGAGGCGAGTGGGCCGCGCAGCGCCTCGGGGTCCTCGAACCGCGTGAAGCGGTAGAAGGTCGCGACGATGATGTCCGAGGCGCGATTGTCCGGCATCCGCGTTCTCGTAGCGTCGGGTGCGACTGGCGCCAAGCCGGTGTTCCGGGCCGTGCGACCGCGCTATGTCATCTCGCGCAAGCCGCAAGGGACCCCGCGTGGCAAACCCGCCCAAGCAACCCCCGTCCGAGGAAAAATCCGCGCAAACGGCGCCGACGTTCTATACGCGATCGAACGGGCGCTCCTGATCATCGTCGGCGGCCTGACGGTGATCGCCGTCGGGATCGAGCTCTGGACGATCTTCGAGCGCCGCACAATCACCCTCGCGGACATCCTGCTGATGTTTCTCTACACCAAGGTGATCGGCATGGTCGCCGTGTTCTACACCAGCCGGACGATCCTGGTGGTTTATCCGATCTTCATCGCGATCACGGCGCTGGCGCGGTTGATCGTGCTCCAGGGCAAGGACATGGATCCGGTCAACATCGTCTTCGAGGCGGCGGCGATCCTGATCCTCGCGGTCGCCGTGCTGATCTTGGGGCGCAAGCGCGAGGATTG
>JBBRUZ010000194.1:0-6082 GCA_038247355.1 Rhodobacterales bacterium | reverse complement strand
TGTCGCGCGCTTGGCGTCACATGCCCCAGTAGCTCAGTTGGTAGAGCACCTGTTTCGTAAATAGGTGGTCTACCAACTGAGCTACTGGGGCATGTCGCGCGCTTGGCGTCACATATCGGCGTCCGCCCGATCAATCAAGACCGAACGCCAGGCAGATTACACGGTGCGCACTCCGCGAATCCGCGCGCGTCGAATACATCGAATACGGAGAGGGGCTAGAGTTGCAATCACAGCGTTACTGCTATCCTCAGCCAACATCGTCACGCGGCTTCGGAACGCGCATGCTGTCGCTCGCTCTCTTCGCGGCTGAGCGCAACCGACGTTCGGACGCCGCGCCGCACGAAATCCATCATGCCTTTGACGGTACGCTCGTTGGGATCGATCCCGGCGCACATCAACACTTCCCGCCCGTCGCGCGACCGCGCCCAGCGCGCGATCACATCGGCGCCGTTCCCGTATTTCTTGTCATCCGCGATCGCATCATCGAGAGCGGCGAGCACGACTGCGGCGAACAGCTTCTGTGCCCGGGCTCCCTGATCATTCGTGAATGCCAGTTCATCAACGTAATCGAACACTACGTCTGTCCTTTTTTTCCAACCGCCTGTTTTGCGCGCACTATGACGATCTTGTGACGATTCGGCCGTGCCAATTCTGCATGGCTGCCATGCGTCGATCGAATAGCCGCATCCCAGATGTCATCATAACGACACGCTGGACATAATGGTTCCCTCCGAATCGATCAACTCCCTTGAGCGCGCAGGGCCGGGATATCTTCCGCGTCGGACCAGCGCAGCCGACGATAATCGAAGCCGGCCTCGAGCGTCGGTTTGACAACCTGGAAGTACGGAGACAGATCGAAATCGCGCGGGGCGTAAAGCGAGTGGTGCCGGATATGCAGGATCTCGCGACGCTGGAATTGAGCCTCGGCCTCGTGCCGCAATTCGCGGGTTATCGCCGGCAGTATCGGGTAGCGCACCGCCGCAAAGGCCTCGGCGATAAGGGACGAGCAGATCGCCCGGGTCGGATCCCCCGCCCCCATCGCCAGCAGGCGTCGCCGCCAACGCATCGGCACCGGCGGCGTGGGCAGGAAAAATCGCATCAGATCGGTGACGTTCTTCAGGTCGTATCGCTTGCCGATGCTGGCGAGCATGAAATCGACCACCTTGACGCGGTCCTCGGGCGCGAGGTTCTTGGCGCGGCAGACCCGGACATGCGAGTGCTCGTACTTCGTCAGGGGGGCCGCCACGACGCCTTCGCCCAGGTTCGCCTCCACCAGACAGAGCGGATCGTCATCCCCCGTCGCGAAGGCGTCGCCGACATAGAGCGCCGCGTGCGACCACGTCGACTGCGTCAGATACTTGATCGCGACAGAAACGCGGTTGACGCCTTCGACGAGTACGACGTCGCCCGGCTGCAGCACCCAACGCAGCTTCTTGAGGTCGCTGTAAACGTATGGACGAAACCCCGGCGACGGGCGTTCGAGACGCGTCGCGAGAAATCTCCCGAAACGGTCCATCGTGCTTTCTGCGAGTCTGGTCATCGGTGCGCCCTGCCTGATGCGGCTTACCATGCGAGCGTGAAGAAACTTCCGCCACCCCCGGTCGCCCCGCTCGCCGTCTTTCATTCTTCCGCTCCTGCCGCCGCGTCCCGATGACGGGCACAGATCGGTTCGCGACCCGGGTCAGCGACGTTGCGCGTTCACGAAACAGTGTCATCCCGGCGCGACCCGGCTAAGATAATGCGACGCGGCTGTAACAACGGCGGCGCCGCCACCGTAAGGAGATTGAATGAAGTCTGCGAATGGCCCGCCCTTAGACGATCTGCTGCGGGCGGCAAACCACGGCGACCAGCGCGCCTACGCCAGCTTTCTTGCGGCGGTCGCGCCGATCGTCCGGGGGATAGCGCGGTCGCGGGGGAGCGGGCTCGGGCCTGATGCGTGCGAGGACATCGTGCAGGAAACGCTGCTCGCGATCCATCAGAAGCGGCACACCTGGCGAGACGACGCTCCGGTGCGACCATGGCTCTATGCGATCGTCCGCTACAAGGTGGTCGACGCGTTCCGCGCCCGCGGCCGGCGGGTGCACGTCCAGATCGACGATCTGGCCGATGTCCTGCCCGCCGAGACGGCGGTCGATCTGACCGAGCGCAGCGACGCGGAGCGGGTGATCGCAAAGCTCGACCCCCGGTCGGCGCGGATCGTCCGGGCGATCGGTCTCGAAGGCGCGAGCATCGCGGAGCTGGCCGTGACGCTCGAGATGACCGAGACCGCCGTGCGGGTGGCCTTGCACCGCGGATTGAAGAAACTCGCAGCGATGCGGGAAGGGATGATCTAATGAAGACTGACGAGCTGATCCGGGCGATGTCCGCAGACGACATCAAGGAAAAGCCGGTGCGCAACGTGCTGCCGATCGCGCTGGCCGGCGCTGCGGCGACCGCGGGCCTCGCTTTTTACGCCACGATGGGAATTCGTCCCGATCTGATGGCCGCGCTCAGCCAGTTTCCGGTGCTGTTTAAGCTGACTTTCCCGATCATGATGGCGGTCGCGGCCTTCGGCGCCGTCGTGCAACTGACGCGGCCCGGAGCGCGGCTCGACGGCTGGGGCTTGGCGCTGCTGATCGCGCCGGCGGTCGTCGCCGCTTCGTTCTGGGCGACCGCGCTCGGCACGCCGCTGTCTGGCTGGGCGTCGGCGATCACGGGCGACAGCGTAGGCGTCTGCATGCTTTTCATCCCGCTCATCGGAACGCCGATCCTGTTCGCAACCCTGTTCGCGCTTCGCCGCGGCGCGAGCACTCGTCCACGGCTGACCGGACTTATGGCGGGATTGCTGAGCGGTTCGGCGTCGGCCGCCGTCTACGCGCCCTATTGCACCGACGACAGTCCGATGTTCTGGGGTGTGTGGTACGTGCTCGCAATCGGCGTCGTCGCCGTCTCCGGGGCGTTGCTCGGGCCGCGCCTGCTGCGCTGGTAGCGCCTCACGCGCCAGCGGCGCCTTTTGCGGTCGTGTAGCCTTTCGCGCGCCAGGGTCCGCTGACGCAGTCGGGCCGCGCCCAACGACGCCGCGCGGCGGCGCCGTCTTCGTTCGCAGGATTGCACGCCTCCAGATCGACGCGTCCGGCGACCGCCTTCGCCGTCGCGAGATACCCCGCGTCGACCGGAAACCAGAACCGTTGCTCCGGTCCGCACGCGCGCGGGCTGACCACGGCGTTTTCGCGGACGAACATCATCCCGTAAGGCGGAAAGGGCGTCGTCACCCAAGCCGGCGGGACGAACGCGCCGTCGATCTCGCGCGCACATACCTGCTCGAGATCCTGTCCCCATTGCTCGGCGACCACTACTTCACGCACCGTCAGCGCCGGGTCGACGCCGCCAGCGATGCCCGAGAACACCAGTCGCTCGATCTCGAACCGATCGAGCACCAGCTTCAGCGTCATCGCCGCGTTCACCATCGAGATACCCGACAGAAACAGCACGACGTCCTTTCCGACGAGCTTGCCTGTGATAGACCGGTTGCCGTTGACAATGCTGCTACACAGCCCTCGACGCATTAGGGCGGCCCGATCGCCGGAGGTCGGCGCACGGACTGGGCGGCGCGTCGGCGGAGCGCCGATTGCGGCCGTCCGCCCGCTCCGGACTTCGCGGCGATGTCGCCCGCGTTGCGCGACGATTGCGAGCGGCCGCCCATTACATCAGCGGACACGCCGCACCTGCGCTTTCCGCGCGGCCACGAGCCCTTGCATCCACCGCCCTCCCGACGCTATAGCCCGCGCGGGGGCGATTAGCTCAGTGGTAGAGCGCTTCGTTCACATCGAAGATGTCGGCGGTTCAAATCCGTCATCGCCCACCATCACCATCGTGTGTCTTGAACCGAGAACTGTGGCTCCGTGGCGACGGTCGCCACGTTGCTCGCCGGCGCCGGCCTGCCGCGCGCGACGATCGACCCGCGCCGGATCAAGGACTTCGCCCAAGCCCTCGGTCGGAGCTCGAAGCTCGACACGCTCGACGCCGAGGTGATCACGCGCGTCCCGAGCGCATTTGCCCGGACCTGTGTCCGTCCGATAACCAAGGACCGGTCGCACTTTATGGTCCGTCGCCCCGACGGCCCTTGTCGCGCCGCGGAAATCCGCGCTATCAGGTTGGGCGAGGGTGATTAGCTCAGTTGGTAGAGCGTCTCGTTTACACCGAGAATGTCGGCGGTTCGAGCCCGTCATCACCCACCAAAAGCCCCCGCCGTCAGGGTCGCCCGTAGAGCGCCCGCGCCTCGGAAAACGACACCAGCCGCCGCAGCTCGCCGTCCCACAGCTGCAACCCGACGCAGGCAAAACTCTCGCGGATGGTCAGCCGCTGGCAGGACGCGAGCGCGGCATGATCGCGCAGAACCTCGGTTAGGCGATAGAACGGTATCCGGCTATAAAGGTGATGTACGTGATGGACCCCGATGTTCGCCGTGAACCATCGCAACACGCCGGGCAACACATAATGCGAGCTGCCGTGCAACGCCGCATCGTGCAGCAGCCACGCCTCGCCGGTATCCCACTGCGTTTCCTCGAACTGGTGCTGGACGTAGAACAGCCAGACGCCGATCGACGCCCCGACCAGCGTCGTCGGCAGGAAGATGACCAGCAGCGGCGCGAGCCCGCCGAGCGCATACAGCACCCCAAGCGCACCGAAAATCGCGAGATTGGTCCCCATCGCGCTCACCCAGAAATCCCATCCCGACCGCATCAGTCCGTAGGGCACTCGGTTTTGCAGCATGAACAGATACGCCGGGCCAAGCCCGAACAGGATCAGCGGATGGCGATAGAGACGGTACCGAACGCGGCCGAGCTTCGACCGCGCCCGAAACTCGGCCACCGTCAGCGTATCGACGTCGCCCATTCCCCGCTTGTCGAGATTCCCCGACGTCGAATGATGGACCGCATGCGTCCGCCGCCAGACATCGTACGGCGTCAGCGTCAGGACCCCGAGCGTCCGCCCGATCCAGTCACTGACGAAACGGTTGCGAAACAGCGAATTGTGACCGCAGTCGTGCTGGATCGCGAAGATGCGCACGAGGAAGGCCCCGTTCAGAATCGCGATCGCGGCCGCCAGCACCAGGCTCGACGACATCGCCCACCAGGCCAGGATCCACAACAGCAGGAACGGCAGCACGCTGACCGCGACTTCGAACGCACTTCTACGGTGGCTCGGCTCGCGATACTTGGCGAGGATGCGGACCCAGGTCCGCGCATCGTCCGGCGCCGCCGCCGCGGGTTGAGTCAAGGTCAAGATCACGCTACTCCCATATTACGTCATTAGGCTCCCGATACGCTAAGGACGCGTTTGCGCAAGCGCGATCTGTCCGTCCGGGACCAAGCCGCCTCGGCGTCAGGCGTCAAAGAACCGCGGGCCCGCCCGCCCGCGGAGCGTGGCGGCGACCGCCGCGCCCAACGCCGGGCCGTCACCCGCCAACCCCAACGCCTCATGGGTCAGGCATTCCGACCCGTCGGGGCGCAGGATCTCGCCGCGCAGCCGCAGCCCCTCGCCCGTCATTTCCGCGAGCCCCGCGATCGGCGTCTGGCAGGACCCGTCGAGCCCGAGCAGGAAGGCGCGCTCCGCCGCGAGCCTGTGGCCGGTCTCGACGTGATGGATCGCCGCGAGCAACTCGGCGATACGGTCGTCGCCCAGCCGCTGCTCGATCCCGATGCAGCCTTGCGCCACCGCGGGCAGCATTTCGTCGGTCTCGATCGGCGCGGTCGCAACGGCGTCCATTCCCAGCCGACGAAGCCCCGCCATCGCGAGGAACGTCGCCTGCGCCAGCCCGTCCTCGAGCTTCTTCATCCGCGTCTGTACGTTGCCGCGAAATTCGACGACGGTCAGATCTGGCCGTCGATGCCGCAGCTGCGCCCGCCGTCGCAAGCTCGACGTCCCCACGACGGAACCCTGCGGCATCTCGCCGAGCGACCCTGGCCCGAGGGTCACGAAGGCGTCCCGCACGTCCTCGCGCGGCAGGTAACAGGTTATCGCGAGCCCGTCGGGCTGCAGCGTCGGCATGTCCTTCATCGAGTGCACGGCGATGTCGATGCCGCCGCCGAGCAGTTCCTCC
>JBBRUZ010000193.1:0-6106 GCA_038247355.1 Rhodobacterales bacterium | reverse complement strand
GTCGCATCAACAGTCCGTAATCCTGATCCGTAGTGTGGATCGAACGCTGGAGCTATGGCCGAAAATGGGTGATGCGGCCTGAGAAGGCGGCGTATCGTGGCGGGTGATCAAGCCTGCCAGAACCTCCCGAAGGAGCGATACTCCATGAACGAAGATACCACGATCCCCCCGCTTTACCAGCCCGGATCGATCAGCGATCCGCTGAACGAGATCGCCCGTAAGTGCGCCCAAGCCGACGCCAACCAGTGGCGTACCGCTTGACCAAGCCGCGTCACCCAGATTCAGCCATAGCTCTCGACAGGTCGAGCCGGGAAATTGATCAGCAGCAGTTTGCCCATGATCGCACAAGGCTTTCAGTTCACCCGATCGCCTACGAGGCGGTGCCGAAAGCAGGGAATGTCCCGGTCGATGTTGAAATCCATCTGGTGAGGGGTGGTGCTGCTTCCCTCGAGCCGTAGGCTCGGGGTGTTCAATCCGGGAGGAAGCAACTCCATGAAGAGAATTGCCACATCGCCGCTGGCGCTGACCAGCGAGACCGGGATGAAAACATCGGTCGAGGAGGGCTGGGACGTGGTTGGCGAGATCTTCGAGCGGTTCTGTCTGGTCGCGGGGCTGGCGAGCCTGACGGAGATGATGGAGGAATACGCGCTGGCGCTGGCCGCGGCGCCGCATTTCCCGGCGCCGGACAAGCCCGGCTGTCGCTTGGGGCGCACGAAAGGGGCTGGGCTTTCATGGCGGCAAGGTCGAGCTCGCGCGTCCGCACATCCGATCCGAGTCGATCGGCAAGGAGATGGCGCTTCCCAGCTGGACGGAGGCGGTGGAGGCGGCGGTGTCGCGCCGCTTCAAGGCCCAGACCGAGGCGCGGCTGGCGGAATGGACGGCGTCCGACCTGTCGGCGCTCGACCTGCTGGTCATCCGGATCGACGGGCTGCACCTCGACGACAGCCTGCTGATGATCGGCGCGGTCGGGGTAGGGGTCGATGGCGGCAAGCACCCGCTGGGCCAGGTCTGCCGCAACGTGAAGCGGTGGCGGGATGCGAAGATGGCGCTGCGCTGGACCACCGCGGTCATGCTCGAAGCGGCCAGGGGCTTCCGCCGCCTCAATGCCTATCGGCACTGCCCGCCCTGAAGGCCGCTCTGGACAAGCACCGCCCACCGGCCGACCGCGCCCGCGTTGACCCCGTGGCCGACGCCGCATAACCATGACCGCGGCAGCGTCGCCCCATGCCTCTTTCCCACACAAAGGACTTCTTCAGCCAGCCCGCCGCAAGGATCTGGTCGGATGCTCGTCAGGCCGCTTCGAACCGCGCCAGATAATCGTCGCAGATCGCTCGTAGCCGCGCGCGGCCGAATTCCGGATCATGCCCGCCGTATACGATGGAAACCGGCAAATCCCGAAGCCGCATCAGCGTCCGCCGATAGTCATCAACGTCCATCCCCGGTCCCTGCCAGATCAGCGGCCCGTCATAAACCGCATCACCCGCGAACAGCACCCCCGTCGCCCGGTCGAACAGCCCGATGCCCCCCGGCGAATGGCCCGGTAGATGCAACACCTCAAAGACCCGGTCGCCAAGATCGACCGTATCCCCTTCCTCAAGCAACCCGGTCGCCGGCGCGCCCTGCAACAGATAGGCCCCCGGGTCCCATCCCCACACTGGAACGGCATCGATCAGCAGCGGCCAGAGCGGCGGATAACCCGCCTCCAAAAACAGCCGCGTCAACGCCGGCCCGAAATCCGCACTCCACAGAGACCGGATGCCGCCCGGTTCCGCAAGGTTCGCCGCCTCGGCAGGATGCACGAAGCGCGTCCCGAACTCGTGCGCCGCGCCCATGTGATCAATATGCGTATGGCTCGCAACAAATATCAGCTCCTTCTCCCGATCGGCGCGCAATCCGTCGATGAACGGGCGGAGAGGCGCCACGCCCATGCCCCCGTCAATCACCATGTCCCGCAAGGTCCCCTCCACAAGGAAGATGTTCGCCTGTTCAAGGACATGGACGTGCGGCTCAAGAATTAGCGTCGTAGTCGGATCGATCCGGCGCGAGACGAACCAGGGAGAGGCGACAGGCAGCGACATGAGACCCTAACGACAAGACTACGCCAATAGCAGTGCGCCTCGACGGTCGAACCCACCGGAATCGATCCTCCCAGCCCGCTGGACCCGGCGTCTGACGCCTTCGTGGGAATTCAGATCTTAAATGAGAGAAAGCCGCCATGTCACCGACAATCTACCGCCACTCCTAATGCGGCCGCAACGCCGTTCCGCCGGGCGTGGACTTCGCCGCGGAGATGCGGCGCATCCTCGACGTCTCGCGCCGCAACAACCCGCGCCTCGGGGTCACCGGCGCGCTCCTCTTCAACCACGACTACTTCGGGCAGGTGCTCGAAGGCGACCGCGCCGTCCTGGAGACGCTGTTCGAGACCATCCAGAACGACGAGCGCCATTGCGAATGCATCGCTCTGGAGTTCGAAGCGGCGTCCGAGCGCGGCTTCGGCCCGTAGTCGATGGCGCATGTCGGCACGCTGACCGCGCCCGCCGACGGCGTCGGAGTCGGCGTGATCGCCGCGGACATCAACCCGGCGACCTTCACGGGGGGAGAGCTGTTCGACACGCTGCAGCGCATCGTGATTGCGCAGGAGCGCGTGTGCCCGGTCGCATAACGCCCGCACCCCGCGTTCAGCGGTGCGGGCGGTAGATCTCGATGCAGCGCGCGATGGCCGCTTCGGGCGACATCTCCTCGCTCTCACCACTGCGGCGGCTCGTCAGTTCGACCTTGCCCGCGGCGAGGCCGCGCGGCCCGACGGTGATGCGCCAGGGCAGGCCGATCAGGTCCATCGTCGCGAACTTCGCCCCCGCCCGCTCGTCGCGGTCGTCGTAGAGCGGGTCGAGCCCCGCTTCGCGCAGCCCCGCGTAAAGTGCTGCGCTCGCGGCGTCGGCGGCCGCGTCGCCCTGCTTGAGGTTCACGATCCCGACATGGAACGGCGTCACCCCCTCGGGCCAGATTATCCCCTTGTCGTCGTGGCTCGCCTCGATGATCGCGCCGACAAGACGGCTGACCCCGATCCCGTGCGAGCCCATGTGCACCGGCGGGCGCCGCCCGCGCCCGCCACACTATAGGATGAAGTCGTCCGAACTCAGCGCGGTGACGCCGGGGACCGCGATCTGGAACTCCGCCACGCCGTCCGCGTCGATGTCGCCTTCCAGCAAGCCAGCCGCGAACCGCAGCTGCCGGGCGAGCCCGGTGAACTCCGCACCGCCAATGAAGACGAACCTCTGGTCGCCCTGCACGCCCAGATTGGCGTCGATGGGCGATAGGTCGATCACGTCGACGCCGCCCTCGAAGTCCCGGATCATGTCCCGGGCGCCCGGCCGGGTGTCGAGATGCGAGCCGAACCGGAAAGTGTCCGCCCCCGCGCGGCCGGTCAGCCGGTCCGATCCGGGGCCACCGGCCAGCAGGTCAGCACCCGGGCCGGCGAAGAGGTGGTCGTCGCCTCGCCCGCCATAGAGCGCGTCGTCGCCGAGGCGGCCCTCCAGCAGATCGAAGCCCTCGCCGCCCAGGATCAGGTCGTCGCGGGTCGATCCCCGCAGGTCGTCGTTGCGCACGGAGCCTTCGATGATCAGATCGAAGTTGGGACGGGGCCGCTCGGTCAATACCAGGTGCTGGTTCGCCGTCACACCCACGAAGACCTGCATCGAGTCGTCCGGCCAGACGATTCGGACGCTCGCGGTGTCCGCGTCGCCGAGGCCGAAATGCAGGTCCTTCGCGTTCTGCGAGTTGAAATGCACGCCCGAATCTTGCTCTCGCATCCGGACCTCACCGTCCGCCGTCGTCACGTAGACTCGGGCGCCGAGACCGCCGGTCTCCGAGGCCACCCCGCGCAGCTCCACGCTCAGCCAGTTGTTCTCGGTGAGCTGGCCCGAGAGTACCACAGTACTGGCCGTCGACCGAGCCTGCGGAGCTCGGATAGGAGGTCGACACGATGAGATCGAGCGCGCCGTCGCGATCAAAGTCGCCCGAGTACATGAACTCCGTCTGCCCGAGCACGGATGGCTGAAAGACGCGCCAGCCCTCTTCGAAGGTCCCGTCGCCGCGGTTTAGATAGACGCGCAGATCGATGGCGTCCCCGTGCTGCAGGGCGGCGTAGTCGAGGTCGCCGTCGTTGTCGAAGTCGCCTGCGGCCAGCGCCACGGTGTTGGTGTCGCGCAGGATCATCGACGTGGCATTGACCTCGCCCCAGACGCCGGACTCGTTCGGCTCGTAAAGCCGCTCCCGGCGCCCGGAGCGCGCGACGAGCACTTCCGCCTGTAGGTCGCCGTCGAAGTCGCCGGTCAGGACGTCATAGATCAGGCTGCCGCCGCCGCTAAGCCAGACGCCGGGCTCGAACCCCGCACCCTTGTTCTCGTGGACCCAGAGCTCGCGCTTCTTCCAGTCGAGGTTGATGATGTCAACGAAAGGGTCGTCGCCGAAATGCACACCCTTGGCGAGCTCGCCCGAGACCGCGTCGCCGAGGGGCGCGAACGCCTCGTAAGCGCCGCCGTCCGTGCGTCGGAAGAACTCGCCCGGGTACGAACCGTCTTCGCGGTCGTTCTGCACGCCGGCGTAGATCGCGAGCTGCCCATCGAAGTTCACCGGCGTTAGAATGCGGCCGCGGCCCGGGCCGTATTCGATCCCGAACAGCCCGACGCTGTTGGCGGAATCGATGACGCCGCCATCGTTGAGTTGGACTATGTTCCAGCGCGCCGGGTTGGCCGGGTCGGTTACGCGGCCGCGATCCCCGCCCATGGCCTGCAGCAGATCTGCGTCGCCGTCCTGGTCGATATCGAAGAAGGTCACACCGTGCTTGTCGCCACCCACGAACAGCTCAACGCTTCGCGGCGCATCGGTCGCGAAATTGTAGATGATCTCGGTCCCACGCCGCCCGTGATGGTTGGCGTAGAGATCGAGGTAACCGTCGCCGTCCAAGTCATGGAGGCCGAGGCCCCATTGCCCGCCTTGCTGGGGATCGCGTCAAAACTGGAAATTCAGGAAGCTTAGCGAAAACGTCATACTTTTTTCCCATCAATACTGAAACCGAGACGCCGATATTCAGAAAACTTTGCTCTAGACCGGAGGAACTGTTACGAAATCCCCGGTAGTTTGGCAATGGGAATGTCCGGGTCGATGTTGAAATCCAGCTAGTGAGGGGGGGGCTGCTTCCCTCGAGCCGTAGGCTCGAGGTATTCAATCCAGGAGTAAGCAACACCGTGAAGAGAACTGCCACTTCGCCGCTGGCGCTGACCAGCGAGACCGGGATGAAAACAGCGGTCGAGGAGGGCTGGGACGCGATCGCGGTGGGAGCGGATATGCCGGGCTGCCCGGGCGCCGCCACGAGCCGAAGGTCATCGGGCCGATGGCCGCCCACGTTGTGCTGAAATGGGTCCACCGGGTGTTCTCGAACTTCAAACGCTGGGCGCTCGGGATGCTGCATGGCCTGCGCAGGGCCCACCTGCGCCGCTATCTCGACGAATTCGTCTTTCGCTGGAGCCGGCGACGCCACACCGCGGCGGCCTTCAACAAGCACTTTTCGGACGGACACTTAGTCCTGGACCAGTCGGAGGGGGCACGCCACAGCCGCCTTTGCGGGCTTGACGAGACGTGGTCGCAGTTTGCGTCCCGACGATATACCAAGTCCCCAATCATGGTCTCTCCGGCATGACGTGATGGAGCCTTCCTTCTGCCCCATCAACCCGCTTGAGCGACGTGAAGAGACGCTGTAGCGTCATGCCTCACGGCACCCAATGCACTATCAAAGGGCGGCGTCGCGGCGGAGGCCCAGGCTTCCGGAAAGTGCCTGCAAAAGGGGGAAGCCTAAGCAAGACAAGCCGTCCGGATCTCACCCTAAGACGTTCCGCAGTGAAGATCTCATCCGTCAGACAAACGAAAAAACCGACGCGCCGCATGGTGCGCGCATCAAGGAGGATAATTATGAACCGCAATTCAAACCCGGCTTCCTCGCTCGGCTCGAACGGCCGCAGGGCCCTGCTCGCCGCCGGTCTCGCCAGCTTCGCGGCCCTGGCCGGCATGGCGCCGGCTTCGGCTCAGGACGTCAAGACCCTCGCTTTCG
>JBBRUZ010000192.1:0-6179 GCA_038247355.1 Rhodobacterales bacterium | reverse complement strand
TCAGGCCAGCAGACTGAAAATGCCGAGGACCTTCCACCGCGTCCCAAGGCGCTCCGCTCGAACAACCTGCGTGCCGACATCCAGACTGAGGTTGACCGGTTCATTGACGTCGCCGGCGCACGGATAGATCTTTCCGAGGGACTGGTCCGCAGCCCGGAAGGCGCGACGACCGAACTGCGCCGCCAGTCGGCGCACGTGTTGCGCGTCCTGGCGGCGCATCGGGGCGCGACCATCTCCAAGGACGACATCTTCGCGGTGGTCTGGGGCGATGTGTCCGTGACGGAGGATAGTCTCGTGCAATGCGTGCGCGACATCCGGACGGCGCTCGGCGGCGCGAGCGGGGCGATCCGAACGGCCCGGGGGCGCGGCTACCGACTCGAGATCGACGGCGGCGGCGCAAGCGCCCTACGCGCGCCCCGATTGTCGGCGTGGTTTGCCGCGGCGCTGCTCGCCCTCGCGGTCCCCATCCTGATCTGGTCGGTTTGGGACCGCGACCCGGCCCCCGCCGGCATGGGTGCGCCCGTGGTGGCCGTGCTTCCCTTCGACGCGATCGCAGGTGGCGCCCGCTGGGATGCGCTCTCCCGCGGGCTTACCGAGGATCTCACCGCGGACCTCGCACAGAATGACTGGCTGTTCGTGCTCGGGAGCGCGAGCAGCCGGCGCTACGCCGATACGGCCCCGGCGCAAATCGCGGCCGCGCTGGGCGCCGATTTCATCGTGACCGGAACGCTGCAGGCGGAGGGAGCCCATGTTCGGGTCGTCGCCGCCCTGCTCGACGCCGAGAGCGGGCGGCAGGTCTGGAGCAAGCGCTGGGACGGTCCGGAGGCGGACCTGCTCTTGCTCCAGCGGCAAGCCTCGGAAGCGCTCGTCGGAGAGCTCGCGTCGAACTGGTCGGGCCCGATCGCCGAGGCGGTGCGGGCAAAGGCCCGCGGCCGCGGCACGTTGGATCTGGCGGCCTACGAGGCCTATCTGCTGGGCGCGGAACGGGTCCACCGGTTCACCCGCGACGACCTGGCGGCCGGCGCCGACCTGCTGCGGCGCGCGGTCCGGATCGACCCCGACTTTGGCGACGCCTGGGCCAAGCTCTCGATCGCGCTGTCCAACATGGCGTGGCCGGAATTGCCAAAGGCGGAGCAGGCGAGAATCCTGGCCGAGTCGGACGCCGCCGCGCTCGAAGGCTACCGCGTCGCGCCGGACTCACCGCTGGCGGTCGGGCAGGCAGCGGATGTCGTCGCGCGAACGGACCTGGCTGGGGCGACGCGCATGGCGCGCCGGACCGTCGCACTCGCGCCGAACGACGCCGACATTCTCGCCTTCGCAGGCTTGAAGGGTGTTCGCATTCCAGAACTGGCGCACGAGGCGGCGGGGTGGCTGGAACGGGCGTACAGGCTGAATCCCGAACAGCCCATCTGGTACGAGATCCACTACGCAATGGTCCTCGTGGCGCTTGGCCGTTATCAGGAAGCTTATCAGGCATATGCGACACCGTCTGATTTCGTCGACGTGCGCGCGGGCCGGACGGCCGCGCTGGCGCTCGCCGGAGATGTCGAGGGGGCACGACGCGAACTGTCCGGCCTGATGCGCTCCGAGCCCGATTTCACCGTCGAGTGGTGGATCAAAATTTGGTCGATGCACCCTTCGATCGCTGAAACCTTCGCGCGCGGGCTTCGCCTCGCCGGCGCGCCCGAGGCGGCGCGGGTCGGCGCCGAATAGGTCAACGGATCGCCTTCGCCGGCAGCAGAAAAACATGCTCCACCGATCGGAAACGCGACGCATCGCCGTCGAGCCTGAAAAACTCAAGCCGCCCAGATCCAACAAAATCAATGTCTTACGCGTGTCGCACACGCGGACACAGTCCCGACCCGGCCCAACTTTTGCGTCCCCGGTAGCCGGCGGCGACCGGCTCACTCCGCGGCGTGCCTGACCCCCTGCAGCCAGCCCCAGACGCGCACCGGCGTCAGCGGCATGTCGACATGCCGCACGCCCGCATCCCAGACCGCGTCGAGCGCCGCGTTGGTCACGGCGGCGAGCGCGCCCACCGTGCCGGCCTCGCCGCAGCCCTTCATCCCGATCTCGTTGGCGGTCGAGGGCACGAGCTCGGTCCTGAAGTTCATGAACGGCACGTCGTCCGCGCGCGGCATCGCGTAGTCCATGAACGAGCCGGACAGAAGCTGTCCCTCGGGGGAATAGACCACCTGCTCGGTGATCGCCTGACCGATACCCTGCGCCACGCCGCCATGAACCTGGCCCTCGGCCAGCATCGGGTTCACGAGAAATCCGAAATCATCGACCACGGTATACTTGACCACCTGCGTCACGCCGGTCTCGGGATCGATCTCGACCTCGGCGAAATGCGCGCCGTTCGGATACGAGCGCCCCGGCAGCTTGTACATGGTGTCCGTCGTCAGCAACTCGGTGCGGCCCCTGGCGCGGGCGACGACGGCGAGCTCCATCACCGTCACGGCGCGGTCGGTTCCCGCCACGCGAAAGGCGCCGTCCTCCCAGACGAGATCCGCGGCGGCGATCTCCAGCTCCTCCTCGGCGAGGGGCCGGAACTTCGCGATCATCTCGTCGGCGGCCTTGTTGATCGAATTGCCTTGCATCGTGACCGAACGCGAGCCGCCGGTTCCGCCGCCGGTGGCGATGCGGTCGCTGTCGCCCTGGACGAAGCGGACCTTCTCGAACGGAATGCCGGCGCGGTCGTGCAGGAACTGGGCGCAGACGGTCTCGTGGCCCTGCCCGTTCGACTGGGTGCCGACGTAGAGATCCACCATGCCGTCCTCGGCGAACCCGATCTTGGTCGCCTCGCGCGTGTCGCCGAGGATCGACTCGATATAATAGGCGAGGCCGAGCCCGCGCAGCTTGCCGAGCCTGCCCGACGCCGCCTTGCGCGCCGCGTATCCCGCGATGTCGGCCTCGGCGATCGCGCGGTCGAGGACGCGGCTGAAGTCGCCGACGTCGTAGAGCTCGCCCGAAACGGAGCGATAGGGGAACTTCTCGTGGGGGATGAAGCTGCGGCGGCGGAACTCGATCGGGTCAGCGCCGAGCGCGCGGGCGGACCAGTCCATCAGACGCTCGATCACGTAGATCGCTTCGGGTCGCCCCGCACCGCGGTACGCGTCACTCGGCGTGGTGTTGGTGAAGACCCCCTTCACGTGGAAGAACGCCTGCTGCACGTCATAGACGCCGGGCAGCACCTTCAGCGCCAGATCGGACGCGATGTACTGGCCGTAGGGCGAGTTGTAGGCGCCGAGGTTCGACACGCACTCGATGCGGATCGCGAGCAGATGGTGATCGGCGTCGAACGCCGCCTCGGCGAGCGTCACATGGTCGCGCCCGCCATTGTCGGTCAGCATCGCCTCGCCGCGCCCGGACATCCAGCGCACGGGCCGGCCGAGCTCGCGCGCGGCGAAGCCGACGGCGAAGTATTCGGGATAGTTGAAGCCCTTGATGCCGAAGCCCCCCCCGACGTCCGGGGTCGTGACGCGCACCGCGTCCTTGTCGAGCGAGAACTTGCTCGCGATCTCGGACTTGAGCGGCCAGACGCCCTGCCCCGAAAAGCCGACGTGCAGCCGCGCGCCGTCCCATTCGGCGAAACATCCGCGCGGCTCCATCGACATGCCCATCACGCGGTTGTCGATCAGATCGAGCCTCGTGGTGTGCGCGGCCGCCGCGAAGGTCGCCGCCACCGCGGCCTCGTCGCCGTAAGCCCAGTCGTAGGCGAGGTTGTCCGGCGCCTCCGCGTGGATGGCCGCACCGCCGATCATCGTCTCGACATGGACGGGCAGATCGTCGAAGTCGCACGAGATCAGCTCCAGCGCATCGGTCGCCGCGAGCGCGCTGTCCGCGACGATCATCGCGATGGCCTCGCCGGCGTAGCGCACCGTGTCCTCGGCGAGGACGGGGCGGACCGGGGCTGCCCCGTCGGTCCCGTCGCGGTTCTGCACGACCTCGAAATCGACCGAATTGATCAGTTTGTCCGCGAAATCCGCCGCCGTGTAGACGGCAATCACTCCCGGCGCCCCCGCCGCCGCTGCGACGTCGAGGTTCCTAATCCGCGCATGCGCGACCGGGCTGCGATAGAACACGGCCTGGAGCGCGCCGTCAGGCGCCACGTCGTCGATATACCGACCTGCCCCGGTCAGGAACCGCACGTCTTCCTTGCGCCGGACCGGCTGGCTCACTCCAAATTTGCTCATCGCTATCCCCTGCTGGTTTGGATTGGGAGACTAGTGGTTTTCTTCCGCCGGTCCAGTGCGACGGAACGATCCACGCGGGGCTTTCCCTTCGCCGGGCCGACGGCTAAGACATGCGCCGCTCCATCCTGTCCCCGGAGCCCGAGGCCGACGCCATGGAAAAGACCTTCGACGCCGCCTCCGAGGAGGCCCGGATCGCCGCCTTGTGGGAGCAGACGGCGGCCTTCGCCATGGGCGCGAACGCGAAGCCCGGGCGGCCGCCCTTCAGCATCCTGCTGCCGCCGCCGAACGTCACCGGCTCGCTGCACATGGGCCACGCGTTCAACCACACGCTGATGGACATCCTGACCCGCTGGCATCGGATGCAGGGCGACGACGTGCTGTGGCAGCCGGGCCTCGACCACGCCGGGATCGCGACGCAGATGGTCGTGGAGCGCGAACTGACGAAGGCCGGCAACGCGGGGCGCCGCGAGATGGGCCGCGACGCCTTCGTTGAAAAGGTCTGGGAGTGGAAGGAGGCGTCCGGCGGCACGATCCTCGAACAGTGCAAGCGCCTCGGGGACAGCTTCGATCTGTCGCGCAACCGCTTCACGATGGACGACGCCTACAAGGACGCCGTCCTCAAGGTTTTCGTCCGGTTCTACAACGACGGCCTGATCTTCCGCGGCAAGCGGCTGGTGAACTGGGACCCGCATTTCGAGACCGCGATCTCCGACCTCGAAGTCGAGAACGTCGAGGTCGACGGCCACATGTGGCATTTCAAGTATCCGCTGGAGAACGGCGAAACCTACGAATACGTTGAGAAGGACGCCGACGGTAACGTCACGTTGCGCGAGACCCGCGACTATATCGCCATCGCCACCACCCGCCCCGAGACGATGCTCGGCGACGGCGCCGTCGCCGTCCACCCCTCCGACGCCCGCTACGCCCCCATCGTCGGCAAGCGCGTCCTCTTGCCGCTCGCCGACCGCTACATCCCGATCATCGCTGACGAGTACCCCGACCCCGCCTTCGGCTCCGGCGCCGTCAAGATCACCGGCGCCCACGACTTCAACGACTACGAGGTCGCCAAACGCCACGACCTGCCGATGTACGTTCTGATGGACACCAAGGCGCGGATGGTGGACGAGGATTTCGTCCCCGAGACGTACCGCGGCATGGACCGCTTTGACGCCCGCAAGGCCGTCGTCGCAGACATCGACGCCCTCGGCCTGCTGCTGGCGATCGAGGACAAGAAGATCACCCAACCCCTTGGTGACCGATCGAAAACGGTCATCGAGCCGTACCTCACCGACCAATGGTTCCTCGACGCCAAGACCCTCGCCCAACCCGCCCTCGCTGCCGTCCGCGAGGGCCACACCCGCATCCTGCCGGAACAGCACGAGAAGGTCTACTACCACTGGCTGGAGAACATCGAGCCTTGGTGCATATCGCGCCAGCTGTGGTGGGGGCACCAGATTCCGGTTTGGTACGATCACGCCGGCAGTCACTATTGCGCGCCGACCGAAAACGAGGCCGCTGAACAGGTTCGTGCTCGCTATGGTGCACACGTTAACGTTCAGTTCCGACGAGACAGTAAGATTGGGATTGAGGTCGGATTTCGCCAGAGGGCGCAGCCGGGCGGCGGTGGTTGGATCGATCCAGCCTCAAATAGAATGCTTGTTTCAAATGTGACTTTGGACCGCGACCCCGACGTCCTCGATACCTGGTTCTCCTCCGGCATCTGGCCGCTCGGCACGCTCGGCTGGCCCGAGGACACGGACGAGCTCAAGCGGTTCTACCCGACCTCCGTCCTCGTCACCGGCTTCGACATCCTGTTCTTCTGGGTCGCACGGATGTTGATGATGCAGCTCGCCCTCGTCGGCGAGGTCCCGTTCCGCGATGTCTACATCCACGCCCTCGTCCGCGACGAGAAGGGCAAGAAGATGTCAAAATCGCTCGGCAACGTCCTCGACCCGCTGGAACTGATCGACGAGTACGGCG
>JBBRUZ010000191.1:0-6194 GCA_038247355.1 Rhodobacterales bacterium | reverse complement strand
GGTCTCGACGGCGTCGATCGCTTCTTCCGTGGAGGCGACAGGCTCCGATTTCACGTGGGTCTCCGATTTAAACGATGTGCTTGCCGTATCACAACGCCGCGATGCTGTCCACGCACCCGCGGCCGATTGTCGCAAAAAATTAAACGAAACGGTTTCGTTTTTTGGTTGACGAGGCGATCTGACGGCGTATGTTGGCGGTCATGAACGAAACGGTTTCGTTCTCGAACTCGACAGGAAACCAGATGACCCGCTTCATTCCCCTCTCGCTCGCAGCTCTTCTCGTCGCCGGCTCGGCCTTCGCGCAGTCCGCGCCGACCTTGGGGGAAAGGCTCGCCAGCGGCCAGTTGACCCAGCCGGCCTTCGACAACCTGATCAGCGGCGCCGGCGTTTCGGCCGACGAAGCCCGCAGCATGACGCTGAACGAACTCGTCACGATCAAGTGGCTCGACCTCGAGTGATCTCGGGCGTCGCGTGATCGCGACCGAACCCCTCGCCCGGCGCCTTTCCGCGCCGGGCGAGCACCGCTTCCAGTCGGTCGGCTTGCGAAGGCCGGGTCGAGCGGCGACAACGCCGGCATGACGCGCTTCGCCCCCCTCATGGACGTGGCCCTCGCCGAGGCGATCGCTGCCGGCGCCCGCGGCGAAACGCCGGTCGGCGCCGTTGTCCTCAGCGCCGACGGAGCGATCCTCGCCCGCGCCGGCAACCGCAGCCGCGAGCGCTCGGACCCCACCGCGCATGCCGAGATCGTCGCGATCCGAGACGCCTGCGCCGCGATCGGCGCAGAGCGGTTGACCGGCTGCACGCTTTACGTCACGCTCGAGCCATGCCCGATGTGCGCCGCGGCGATCGCCGCCGCCCGGATCGACCGGCTGGTCTACGGCGCCCCGGACGCGAAATCAGGCGGCGTCGAACACGGCCCCCGCATTTTCAGCCAGTCCCAGGCCCACCACCGACCCGAGGTCATAGCCGGCGTAACCGAGGCCGCCTGCGCCGCCCTGCTGCGCGCGTTCTTCGCCGCCCGTCGCTGACGTGCGGGTTTTAGCGCGTCGCGGAGATGTTGCGTGCGGCGCACCGACGTGCCGCGGTTCGGGCCGGGGTCGCGCCGCCGGTCACCGGGTCGGCACCGGCTCCGCGCCGCGATAGTCGTAGAATCCGCGGTCGGTCTTGCGCCCCAGCCAGCCGGCCTCGACGTATTTCACGAGCAGCGGGCATGGCCGGTACTTGCTGTCGGCGAGGCCGTCGTGCAGCACGTTCATGATCGAGAGGCAGGTGTCCAGGCCGATGAAATCGGCGAGCGCCAGCGGTCCCATCGGGTGATTCGCGCCGAGTTTGAGCGACTGGTCGATCGAGATGACGGTGCCGACGCCTTCGTAGAGCGTGTAGACCGCCTCGTTGATCATCGGCATCAGGATTCGGTTGACGATGAACGCCGGGAAATCCTCGGCCGATGCGGCGGTCTTGCCGAGCTTGTCGACGACTTCGAGCATCGTGACGTAGGTCGGCTCGTCAGTGGCGATGCCGCGGATCAGCTCGACGAGCTGCATCACCGGAACCGGGTTCATGAAATGGAAGCCCATGAACTTTTCGGGCCGGTCGGTGCCGGAGGCGAGGCGCGTGATCGAGATCGACGAGGTGTTCGAGGTCAGGATCGTGTGAGGAGCGAGGTGCGGCACCAGCGCCGCGAAGATCTGGTGCTTCAGCGGCTCGCGCTCGGTCGCGGCCTCGATCACCAGATCGGTCGGGCCGAGCGCCGCGAGGTCGTGCTCGAGCCGGATGCGCGCGAGCGCGGCCGCGCGCGCTTCCGCCGTGATCTTGCCACGGGAAACCTGGCGGTCCAGGTTGCCGGCGATGATTTCGGGCGCCGCCTCCAGCGCCTTGCCCGAGACATCGTGCAGCACGACGTCGTATCCGGCGACGGCGAACACATGGGCGATGCCGTTGCCCATCTGCCCCGCGCCGATCACGCCAACCGTCTTTATTTCCATGGTATTAAGCCCCCGGCTTGCCCGGTCGGAGAATAAGCCGCGCCGCGCGCCGGGCGCAATGGGGTCGTCCGCTGCGCCGCGCGCGCGGGACGGGTCGGCCGACGCCGCGTGGGTGGACCGCGCCCGGAACGCGCGACCCGCACCCCGGCCGCGCCGACCTTGACCAAATCTTTACCAAACTCCGGCAAGGGTTTGCGAACACGCGGCATGTAAGGCGCGGTTTTGCAGAATGCAGGAGACGGGTCATGGACCTGACAGGCTATGTCGCGCTGACCCGGCAGTCGGGGCTGCTGAAGGAAATGCAGTCGGTCGCGAACAACATCGCGAACATCTCCACTACCGGTTTTCGTCGCGAGGGCGTGGTCTTCGCCGAGATGGTCGAGGCGTTGCCGATCGAGGGCGGATCGGTCGCGATGACCGCGGCCCGCGGGCGCTATTCCGACGACATTCAGGGCGCGATGGTCCCGACCGGGGGGTCGCTCGATCTCGCGATCGAAGGCGACGGCTTTTTCACCGTCCAGACGGCTGCGGGCCTGCGCCTGACGCGGGCGGGCGCGTTCTCGCGCAACGCCGACGGCGAGGTGGTCAACGTCGATGGACATCAGCTGCTCGACGAGGGCGGCGGCCCGATCGTGATCCCGTTCGAGGCGCGCGACATCGGCATCGCATCGGACGGCACGCTCAGCGTCGACGGCGCGCCGGTGGCGCGGGTCGGCCTCGTCACGGTCGAGGACCAGAGCCGGCTCTTTCGCGAGGGCGGCGTGCTTTTTCGCTCGGACGGACCGACGACGCCAGTCGAGGAGGCCCGGATGGTCCAGGGGTTCCTCGAGGAGTCGAACGTCAACGCCGTGGGCGAAATGGCGCGGATGATCGAGGTCCAGCGGGCCTACGAATACGGCCAGAAGTTGCTGGACCAGCATGACGAGCGCATCCGTTCGGTGGTGCGCACCTTCGGCCCCAAGGGCTGACCCCGGATTTTCAGGAGAACGAACATGCGCGCCTTGAACATCGCGGCGACAGGGATGGCGGCCCAGCAGATGCGGGTCGAAGTGATCTCGAACAATCTCGCGAACATGAACACGACGGCCTACAACGCGCGGCGCGCGGAGTTTTCCGACCTGCACTACCAGCAGATCAACCGTCCCGGCACGATCAGCTCGTCGTCGGGGACGATCCTGCCGGCAGGCGTGCAGCTCGGCCTCGGCGTGCGATCCTCGGCGGTGTCGATGCAGATCGAGCAGGGCGCGCTGGTGGCGACGGGCGGCTCGCTCGACCTCGCGATCGAAGGCCACGGCTATCTCGAGGTCACGATGCCCAACGGCGACATCGCCTATACCCGCGACGGCGCGCTGAAGCGCAACGGCGAGGGCCTGGTGGTGACGTCCGACGGCTTCGCGGTGGTCCCGGAGCTGACGATCCCCGACGATGCGCGCGAAATCACCATCAACGCGGACGGCGAGGTCTATGCCTATTTCGACGGCCAGGTCCAGGCGCAGTTGCTCGGGCAGTTCACGCTGTCGACCTTCACCAACGAGAAGGGGCTGGAGGCGCGCGGCTCGAACCTCTACCGGGTGACCGAGGCGTCGGGGGAGGCCAATCCCGGCGCGCCGGGCGAGGACGGGCGCGGGACCTTCCGGCAGGGGTATCTGGAAAACTCCTCGGTCGATGCGGTGCGCGAGGTGACCGGGCTGATCGAGGCCCAGCGCGGCTACGAGTTGAACGCCAAGGTGATCACAGCGGCGGACCAGATGCTCGCCGCGACGACGCAGATCCGGTGATCTCGATGCTGCGCGCACTCGCCCTTCTGGCGCTCACGGCGCATCCGGCGCTTGCGGGCAGCGTCGTGGCCGTGCGCGCGATCCGCGCCCAAACGGTGGTGACGGCGGCCGATCTCGACATCGCCGAGGAACATGCGCCCGGCGCCGTGACGGACATCATGGCGATCGTCGGGCTCGAGACCAAGGTGACGCTCTATCCGGGGCGGCCGATCCTGCCCTCGCAGCTCGGCCCGCCGGCGTTGGTCGAGCGCAACCAGGTGGTGCGGATGGTGTTCAAGGACGGCCCGCTGGCGATCTCGACCGATGGTCGCACGCTCGACCGGGGCGGCGAGGGCGAGCGGATCCGCGTGATGAACCTCGGGTCGCGTCAAATCGTCACCGGCGCGGTCGCGGCGGACGGATCAATCGAGGTGGGACCATGAAGACTTTCGGACCAGTTTCCCGCGGGTGTCGCGGTCTTGCCGTCGCGGCGGCGTTGACGGCGTTGACGGCATGTGCCGGCGAGCAGATCGGGCGGCCGCCGCAGATGACGACGATCGGCGCCGCCGAGGCGAACGCGCGGGCGATCCTGACCGCCGAGCGGGCGGCGATCGCGGTGCCGCCGATCCAGCCGGCGCGCTATTCGTATCAGCAGGCGTCGCTGTGGGGCACCGGGCCGGAAAACCTGCTGGGCGACCGGCGCGCGCAGAACCTCGGAGACCTGCTGACCGTGGTCATCGAGATCGACGAGGAGGCGGAGATGCGCAACACGACGCAGCGGACCCGGGGCGGCAGCGAGGGGCTGGGGATCGAGGAAGTGTTCGGCATTGGCGGCAGCAATCTGATGCCGAGGGAACTCGAAGGGCTTTCGGGCAATCTCGAGGTCGGCGGGGACTCGAGTTACCGCGGCGCCGGCAACACCCGGCGAAACGAGCGCCTGACGTTGCGGATCGCCGCGACGGTGGTCGACGTGCTGCCGAACGGGCATCTGGTGATCCAGGGCGATCAGGAAGTGCGGGTCAACAACGAGTTGCGCGACCTGCAGATCGCCGGCATCGTGCAACCCGAGGACATTTCGCGCCGCAACGAGATCAGCTACGACCGGATCGCCGGGGCGCGTATCCTCTACGGCGGCCGCGGCCAGCTAACGACGGCGCAGCAGCCGCGCTGGGGCCAGCAGGTCGTCGACAAGGTTCTGCCTTTCTAGGCTGTTGACGTGACGCCGTCTACTCGTCGGCGGGTCGCGCAGACCCGGCCGGAACCCGTTCCTGGAGCCGCGCAATGAAACTTCTTCTCCCCGTCGGTATCGCCATCCTCGGCCTCGGCGCCGGACTCGGGGCCGGCGTCGCGCTGAAGCCGGCGCCGCCTGCCGAGCAAGTCGTGGCCGACGATTGCGTCGAGGGGGCTGCGGATGCCGCGCCCGGCGCGGTTGACGGCGCCGCGGGGGCCCATGGAGTCGAGGCGGGCGCCGCGGGCGGCGTCGCTTGCCCGACCGATACGGCCGCGCTCGCCGATCCGTTCGCGCCGATCGACGCGCCGAAGCCGAAGCCCGAAGGCGAGACGGCGAACGTGCCGCTGCAAAAGCCGTTCGTCGTGCCGATCTTCAAGGATGACAGGGTGTCGGCGATGATCGTCTCCTCGCTTGCGCTCGACGTCGGCGCCGAGGGCGTGCCGAAAGTTGCCGGACTGGAGCCCCGGTTGCGCGACAGTTTCCTCGCGGTGATGTTCCGCCACGCGAATTCCGGCGGTTTTGACGGAACGTTCACCGAAGGCCGCAAGATGGACGACCTCGGTTCGGCCCTGCTGCTGGCGGCGCAGCAGGTGTTCGAGGAAGCGCATGTCGAGGTTTACGACGTGCTGATCACCGATATCGTGCGCCAGGACATGTGACGGCGCCGCGCTGATCGGGCCCGGACGCAGCCAGGGACGGGACGGTCGGCGGGGGCCGGTCGTCTTCGTTGCGACGGCGCCGGGATATGCGCGCGGCGGGTCCCATCTCGACCGATGGATCTTTCTCGCCCGTGGCGTCGTTCGGCGTGTTCCTCTCGACGCAGGTCCGGGCGACCGACCGACGGATCCGGAGCGGCGTCGACAAACGCGAACGGGGGGCCCGAGCCCCCCGTCGCAACACTCAAGGCTCGTGATCGGCCGTGGATTACATCATCCCGTCCATGCCGCCCATGCCGCCCATGCCGCCGCCGCCCATGCCGCCGCCCTGGCCCTTGGGCTCCGGCTTCTCGGCGATCATCGCTTCGGTGGTGATCAGCAGCGCCGCGACCGAGGCCGCGTCCTGAAGCGCGGTGCGCACGACCTTGGCCGGGTCGATCACGCCGAACTTGTACATGTCGCCGTACTCTTCGGTCTGGGCGTTGAAGCCGAAGGCCGGGTCGTCGGACTCCATGATCTTGCCCGCGACGACCGAGCCGTCGACGCCGGCGTTCTCGGCGATCTG
>JBBRUZ010000190.1:0-6247 GCA_038247355.1 Rhodobacterales bacterium | reverse complement strand
GCTGGAGAACGCGATCCTGAAAGTCCGGAACGATTACGTCGTCGATCCCGGCGAGGGAGCGTTCTATGGGCCGAAGCTCGACTTCAAGCTCACCGACGCGATCGGGCGCGAATGGCAGTGCGGGACGTTCCAGGTCGATTTCAACACGCCGCGGCGGCTGGGGGCGGAGTACGTCGGCGAAGACGGGGCGCGGCATGCGCCGGTGATGCTGCACCGGGCGATCCTCGGGAGTTTCGAGCGGTTCATCGGCATCCTGATCGAGAACTATGCCGGCAAGTTTCCGTTGTGGCTCGCGCCGAGGCAGGTGGTCGTGGCGCCGATCGTGTCGGACGCGAACGGCTACGCCGAGGAGGCGGTGGCGGCGCTGCGCGCGGCCGGGTTGCGCGCCGAGGCGGATCTGCGCAACGAAAAGATCAACTACAAGGTTCGCGAGCATTCGTTAGGCAAGGTGCCGGTGATCCTCGCCGTGGGTGGGCGCGAGGTGGCCGACCGGACGGTTTCGGTGCGGCGGCTGGGCGAGGCGGCGAGCCGGGTAGCACCTTTGGCCGACGTCGTGGCGGAACTGCGCGCGGAGGCGACCCCGCCGGATTTGTGCGTCCCGGGGCCGCTCGACTGATTTGTGCGCCTGAGGCCGCGATACGAATTCAGCCTCGCAGGCCGCAAGACCCGCTTGGGGAGACAAGGCGGCGAGGCCGGCGGTTTTCTCGTGTGTCGCACTGTGAGACATCCATAACCCATTGATTTTGCTTAGTCCAAGGGCCACGAGTTTTTCCGCGCTGGCCGCCCCGGGTGATTGACATGGCGATACTTCATGCGCGGCCTGCATGGCGGAACTGTGCCGGAGGGCCTGACCGGGCGCGACAGGGAACCTTACCTTTACGTCATCGACGGGCCTGCGAATACGCGAGGTCCGTCAAGACAGGAGATCACCATGTTCGCCAAGATTTATGCCGTTCTCGCCGCGTTCGCCAGCGCCATGCGCGCCGCCGCGGCGGTCGAGGCCCATGCTGCGCCGAACCCGCGCGACCTCGTGCGCCTCGGGATCAACCCCGGGGTCTTCGGGGCGATCAATCGCGCGTGAGCGGCTGCCGACTGCGGAGCGCGGTTCCGCGCGACGCAGGCTGCGTTGAATTCGGTCGGCGCCGCGACTGAGCGCGCGTCAATCCTCGTCGCCGCCGAGTTGCGACAGCATCGAGGCCTTGCCGCGCATCCGAAGGAAGATAGGCAGCAGGATCGCGATGGCGGCGATGACGTAGAGCACGATGGCGGCCGGCGAGCTGAGCAGGACCGCCGGATCGCCCTGGCTGATCGCGAGCGCGCGGCGAAGCTGTTGCTCCGCCAGCGGCCCGAGGATCAGGCCGACGACGACGGGGGCGATCGGATAACCGTAGCGGCGCAGTCCGTAGCCGAGCAGGCCGAAGGCGAGCAACATGCCGAGCTCGAAGGCCGACGGGTTCGCGCCGATGGTGCCGAGCGTCGCGAAACTCAGGATGCCGGCGTAGAGCCACGGTTTCGGGATCGCGAGCAGGCGCACCCATATCCCGATCATCGGCAGGTTCAGCACGATCAGCATGAAGTTCGCCACCAGCAGGCTGGCGATCAGGCTCCAGACGAGATCGGCGTTGTTGACGAACAGCAGCGGTCCCGGTTGCAGGCCGAACTGCTGGAAGCCCGCGAGCATGATGGCGGCGGTTGCGCTGGTCGGCAGGCCGAGAGTCAGCAACGGCACCAGCGTGCCGGCGGCGGAGGCGTTGTTCGCGGCCTCCGGACCAGCGACGCCTTCGATGGCGCCATGGCCGAACTCCTCGGGGTGCTTCGACATCGCTTTCTCGACGCTGTAGGACAGGAACGTGCCGACCTCGGCGCCGCCGGCTGGCATCGCGCCGATCGGAAAGCCGATGGCCGTGCCGCGCAGCCACGGTTTCCACGACCGGCTCCAGTCCTCACGGGTCATCCAGACCGAGCCGCGCACCGGTTCGATCTGTTCGGGCGCGGTGTAGTGCTTGGAGGCGACCATCAGCGCCTCGCCGACGGCGAAGAGTGCTACCGCGAGCGTCGTCACCTCGACGCCGTCGAACAAATCGAGGGAGCCGAAGGTGAGCCGCGCCTGTCCGGTCTGCAGGTCGATGCCGACGAGGCCGATGGTGAGCCCGATGAACAGCGACGTGACGCCGCGCAGCGCGGAGTCGCCGAAGGCGGCGGAGACGGTGACGAAGGCGAGCACCATCAGCGCGAAATAGTCGGCAGGGCCGAGCGACAACGCGAACTTCACGACCCACGGCGCGATGAAGGCCAGACCCAGCGTCGCGATCAGCCCGGCCACGAACGAGCCTATGGCGGAGGTGGCGAGCGCCGGGCCGCCACGGCCCTTGCGCGCCATCTTGTTGCCTTCGAGCGCGGTGACGATCGACGCGCTTTCGCCCGGGGTGTTGAGCAGGATCGACGTGGTCGATCCGCCGTACATGCCGCCGTAATAGATGCCGGCGAACATGATCAGCGAGCCTGCGGGATTTCCGAGCTGGTACGTGACGGGGAGCAGCAGCGCCACCGTCAGCGCCGGCCCGATGCCGGGCAGCACCCCGACCGCGGTGCCGATCGTGACGCCGATCAGCGCATAGAGCAGGTTCATCGGCTCGAGCGCGAGGAGCAGGCCGTTGGCGAGCAGCGAGAAGGCGTCCATGGCGGGGCCTCGGGGTCAGGGCAGCAGGTTTTCGAGCGGGCCGGCCGGCAACGACAGCTGCAGCCCGCGCGCGAAGACGATGAAAATGGCGAAGGCGAGGGCGACGCCGATTGGAAACGTCTTCCAGATCGGCCCGCGCCCGAAGCCCCGCGCGGTCAGCGCGAACAGCGCGCCGGTGGCGATGGAGAAGCCGGCGGTCTTCAGCAGCACAAGCTGCGCGACCAGACCGCCGACGATCCAGAGGATCGGGCCGATGTCGTCGCGTTCGCGCGCGGGCAGGCCGCCGCGAAACGCCGAGACGACGGTGCCGACCGCGAGTGCGGCGAGGCCGGCAGCGACGACGTAGGGCACGGTCGTCGGGCCGACCCGCGCGTACTGGGCGGTGACGGGCATGATGCTCGTCTGCCAGAACACGACGCCGGCGAGGACCGCGAGCGCCGCGGCGATGACGAGGGCCGCCTTGTCGGGGCGGCCTCCGTCCGGACCGGGGCCGGTCATTGCGTCAGGCCGATGTCTTTCAAGATCGCGGAGGTCGCGGCGATGTAGGCGGCAAGTTGGGCCTGGAACGCGTCGACGGCGAGGTAACGATCGGTCCAGCCGCGCTCGGCGAGCGCGGTCTGCCACGTATCGGATGCGGCGAGCTTTTCGATATCGGCAAGCACCGCCGCCTTCTGCTCGTCCGAAAGGCCGGGCGCTGCGCCGACCATGCGCCAGTTTTCGAGCGCCACGTCGATGCCGGCTTCCTTCAGCGTGGGCGCGTCGACGCCGTCGATGCGGTTCTCGCCGGAGACCGCGAGCAGGCGCAGCGTGCCCGCCTCGATCTGGCTCGAAAATTCGCCGTAGCCGGAGATGCCGACCGTGACCTGGCCGCCGAGGATGGCCGCCAGCGCCTCGCCGCCGCCGGAGAAGGCGATGTAGTTGACCTTGGTGGGATCGACGCCGACCGCCTTGGCGATCAGGCCGGCGGCGATGTGGTCGGCGCCGCCCGCCGAGCCGCCGCCCCACGAGACGGCGCCGGGGTCGGCCTTGAGCGCCGCGACGAGGTCGTCGACCGTCTGGATCGGCGAGTCGGCCGGCACGACCAGCGCCTCGGATTCGCCGGTCAGCCGGGCGATCGGCGTGATCATCTCGAGGTTGACGGGCGAATTGTTGGTGAGGATCGCGCCGACCATGACATAGCCGCCGATGATCAGCTGTTCGGGGTCGCCGCTGGTCTGGGTGACGAACTGGGCGAGACCGATGGTGCCGCCGGCGCCGGGGACGTTCGTCACCTGGACGCTTTCGGATATCCCCTCATCCTGGAGCGCGGCCTGCATCGTGCGCGCGGTCTGGTCCCAGCCGCCGCCGGGCGCCGCGGGGGCCATGATGGTGTAGTCCGCAGCGAACGCCGGCGCGGCGATGGCGCACGACAGGAGCGCCACACGGAGCAGCTTGGTCATCGGTTCTCCCCTCTGGTTCCAGGCGTTCGAGCGCCCACGAAGTCTTTGCGTCTGCCTCGCGCCGCCCCGGTCGGGCGCGCGTCCGAAGCGGGCGGTCCGCGAGGATACAGCGCGGGCGGCGCGATTGCCAAGACCGGACATGGGGTTGCGCCGTGGGAACTGGCTTCGGCGGCATCAGCCGAAGGCTGCGCCGAAGCTGTGTTTCAAGGCGAGGTCGAGGTCGGCCATCGTCACCGGCAGGCCGAGGTCCACGAGGCTGGTGACGCCGTAGCCGTGGATGCCGCAAGGCACGATGCCGGAGTAGTGGGCCAGATCGGGGTCGAGGTTGATCGCGATGCCGTGATAGGCGACCCAGCGGCGGATGCGCACGCCGATGGCGGCGATCTTGTCCTCGGCGGGCGCGCCGTCGGCGAGCGGCGGCTTGTCGGGGCGCGCGACCCAGACGCCGACGCGGCCGTCGCGGCGCTCGCCGGTGACGTTGAATTCGGCGAGCGCGCGGATCGCCCAGTCCTCCAGCCGGCGGACATGGGCGCGGACGTCGCGGCCCCGGACGTTGAGGTCGAGCATCGCGTAGGCGACTCGCTGCCCGGGGCCGTGGTAGGTGAATTCGCCGCCGCGCCGGCTCGGGAAAACCGGCAGGCGGTCGGGGCTGAGCAGGTCGGCGGGATCGGCGGACGTTCCGGCGGTGTAGAGCGGCGGATGTTCGAGCAGCCAGACGAGTTCGCGGGCGGTCCCGGCGACGATCCCCGCGACCCGCGCGTCCATCGCGGCCATCGCCTCGGGGTAGGGCGTGAGGCCGTCGGCGATCAACCATTCCGGTGCGGCGGCGATGGTCGCGGTCGGCGCGGTCACGCGGGTCAGCCGCGCCAGAGCGAGTCGAGGCCGCGTTTCAGGCTCGCGCCGACGCCGTCGAGGCCGCGGCCCTCGGGCCAGGCGCGGGGGCCGTCGGGCGTCAGAAGCGATATGTCGGCGCCTTCGAGCAGCAGGCAGGTCAGCGGGCCGCCCCTGGCGACGCCGGTGTCGATGGCGATGCGGTTGGCGTGGTGTTCGACCTTCTTGACGATGGTGTGGCCGTGCACGACCTTGAAGCCGAAATCGAGCGTCGAGGACAGGAAAGGCTCGCGGATCCAGATGCAGTCGTCGCGTTCCTGCGCCTCGAGCGGCACGCCGGGCCGGATGCCGGCATGGACGAAGACATAGCCGCCGATCCGCCGCCAGAGCGCGCAATCGCCGAGGAAAGCCCGGTGCGCCGGGGGGAACGCCGCGGCGAAGGCGTCGCGCGTCGCGCCCGGATCGGCCTCGCTGGCCCCGTCGACGCCGTAGGAGGCGAGGGTCGCGGCGCCGCCCATCGCCGAGTGCAGCCAGTGGTAGGTCCGGTCGTACCAGTCGGGATCGGCGAGATAGGCCTCGATGTAGCTGTCGTGATTGCCGAGCAGGAAGACCGCCGTCGGATCGGCGGCGCGCAGCGCCATCAGCGTCTCGATGACGCCGCGGCTGTCCGGACCGCGATCGACGTAGTCGCCGAGGAAGATGATGCGGGTGTGAGGGTGCGGCCGACTCCCGAGATCGGCGCGGATGCGGGCCAGCATCTGCTGCAACAGATCACGCCGCCCATGCATGTCGCCGACAGCGTAGATGCGCTGGCCTTCGGTCAGGTCGGTCATGTCGGCTCCTTCCGCAGCCTTGATGGCGGCGCCGTGCAGCGATGTCCAGCCGCCGAAACAGGTGGGCGCGCGGCGGCTGGAGCGCTCCGCCCGGGTCGAGGCGATGTCCCGAGAGGAGGGGCGGGACGCCGCCTCGCGGTCCTGCGCCACGCGTGGCTGGCCGGGCGGATGACGGCCGATTTCATTTCCCGTTCGTCATTCAGGGCGTGACGAACCGGGCGCTTCTGTAGAGTGTGGTCTCGAGGCCCGGGGCCGACCGTGGACGATCAACGTTCACGCGTTGGTGTCGCGGCGGCGGGCGAGGGTGCGCCTATTCGAGGATCTTCGAGACCACGCCGGCGCCGACGGTGCGGCCGCCTTCGCGGATGGCGAAGCGCAGCTTTTCCTCCATCGCGATCGGCGAGATCAGCGTCACCTCGAACTTCAGGTTGTCGCCGGGCATCACCATCTCGGTGCCGGCGGGC
>JBBRUZ010000189.1:0-6254 GCA_038247355.1 Rhodobacterales bacterium | reverse complement strand
GTTCGCCAAGGTCATAGTTCTTGGTATAGGCATTGATCACCAGCAAAACCGTTGAGACACAAATCCCTGCGATGGCCGCGATCTGGCCAGCGCCAAACGCTGCGCCGATAAATCCGGTCTGCGAGACCGCGCAGCCGCGCGGTGTCGGGCATGAACTGCGCGATGCCCTGCGCGCCCGCGGGGCTGACCGCACCGGCGTCAAAGAGGCTCTCCTTCCACAGGACCCGCGCGAAGAAATGCGGATCGAGCCCGTGTCTCAGCGACAGCGCCTCGATGGCGCCGCAGACGTCCGCGACATAGCTCGCCGCCGCGATGCACAGCGCGCCGTCCGTTGTGCAGCTCGCCGGCGGCGGCGCCGCAACAACATCGCGCGGCGGCGGCGCCGCGACAACATCGCGCGGCGGCGGCGCCGCGACAACGTCAGGCGCCGCCGCCGCACCAGGCGCATGGACAAGGGCGAGGCCGAGGCCGAGAGCCAACGCGAGGGCTCGGACGCGGTTCATGTCCGCACGCGGGCATAGCGGCACGCGAAACGCGGCTCCACCCGGACGTTCCGGGCGGCGGTCGGCCGTCAGCCGGCGGTCCGCTCGCGCGCCCGGCGCAGTGCCGCTCGCAAAGCGTTGAAATCAATCGGCTTTGCGATGTAGTCGTCCATCCCCGCGGCGAGATGCGCTTCGCGGTCGCCGGGGAGCGCGTTCGCCGTCAGCGCGACGATCGAGATGCGCGACACCGCCGTGGGCAGCGCGCGGATCGCGCGGGTGGCGCTGCGTCCGTCGAGCTCGGGCATCTGCACGTCCATCAGGACCACGTCGAAGGCGTCCGTCGCCACGGCGCGAACGGCTTCGGCGCCGTTGTCGACGGTGGTCACCGCATGGCCGCGGGATTCGAGATAGGCGCGGATCAGGTACTGGTTCGTCGCGGTGTCCTCGGCGACCAGGACGCGCATCGGCGGATCGATCCGGATCTCGCACGACGTCTCGGCCGCCACCTCCGGGATCGGGGCCGTGGCGGATGGCGCCGGGATGCTGAAAGCGAAGACGCTGCCGACGCACGGAACGCTGCGGACCGTGATGCTGCCCGCCATCAGCTCCACGAGGCTTTTCGAAATGGCGAGACCAAGTCCGGCGCCGCCGTGTCGCCGGCTGAGCGAGGTGTCGGCCTGGACGAATTCCTCGAACAGCCGACCGAGGCTGTCGTGCGGAATGCCGACGCCGGTGTCCTCGACCTCGACTTCGAGCGTGCCGCCCGCCGCGGCCGGCGCGTAGTCGAGACGAACCCGGATGTCGCCGGTTTCGGTGAACTTCGTGGCGTTGCTGACGAGGTTGGTCAGGATCTGGCGCAGCCGCATCGGATCGGTCACGATCCGTTCCGGCACGGCCGCCGATGCGGACCAGCCGAGCGTGAGCCGCTTCTGCTCGGCGCCCGCCGCCATCAACTCGACCACTTCGCGCACGACGTCGCGCGGATCGACATCCTGTTTGGCAAGTTCGACGCGCTGCGCTTCGAGCTTGGAGAAATCGAGGAAGTCGTTGAGAAGCAGCAGAAGGCTACGCGCCGATGCGTGGGCTACGACGGCGCGCTCGCGCTGACGATCGGGGAGCGGGTCGGCCAGCATCAGATCGAGCATGCCGAGCACGCCGGTCATCGGGGTGCGGATCTCGTGGCTCATGGTCGCGAGGAAGCGGGATTTGGCGAGCGTCGCCGCTTCGGCCTCGGCGCGGCGCATTTCCAGTTCCTTCTGGCGGGTCACGTCGGGCGTCACGTCCCAGATCAGCCCGATCAGCCTGTGCGAGCCGTCCGCGCCGCAGTATACCGCCGCCATGTCGCGGATGTGGCGCACGTCGCCGCCGGGCAGGACGATCCGGTAATCCGATACGAACCGTCCATCCCCGTCGATGGCGGCATGCGCCGCCGCGACGGCCCGATCGCGGTCGTCGGGATGGAGAACGGCGATCCAATCGGTTTCGCTGTAGTAGCCGGGGCGGTCCTCCGCGCCAAAAAGCGCGCGGGCCCGCGCGTCCCAGATCAGCTGGTCAGTCTTCAGGTCGACGTCCCAGACGCCGATCTCGGAGGCGGCCAGCGCGAAATCGAGCCGCCAGGACATGCGCGCCAGCGCGGCGTCCTTGGCGTCCATCGTCGCGTGCTGCCGCCCCCGCACGGTGCTGAGGCCGGCAAAGGCCACAGCGCCGGCGAGGAGCGCTACGAGCACGCAGATGACCAGATAGTGGTCGCCTGCGTCCGCGACGCCGGACCCGCGCGCGCCGACGTGGGGAAGCAACCCCGCCGGTCCTGTCACAACCCCGATCCCGACGCCGAGCAAGAGCGCCGCGGCGAGCGCCGCCGGGTTCCGCGGGACGCTCACTGCGCGGAACCGCCCGAGACCCGACCTGTTCTCTCCGTCTGCCTCGTACGTCACGGATGCTCCCTTGCGTGCCCGGCGCGATGCGGCGCTCGGGAAGGTTCGCTCGAATTGGTTAAGGTTCGATCTTGCATCACGCGGCACTTTATCGACAGAAGGGGGGAACGGGCGCGAAAAATCAAGGGAGCCGCCCGACCGGCGGCGTCGCGCGCTCAGGCCTCGTTCAGCATCCGCATCAGCCGGGCCTTCTCGCCAAGGTCGTCCGGGCGGGAGAGCGCGGCGACGAGGTCCTCGAGCGAGGCGAGGTTGTGACAGGCGCGAAAGCTGTCGACATGCGGCAGAATGGAGCGCACGCCTCGGGCCTTCGGCGCAAAGCCGTCCCAGCGCAGCAGCGGGTTGAGCCAGATCAGCCTGCGGGCGCTGAGGTGCAGACGCTCGATCTCGACGGCCAGACGGTCGGGGTCGTCGCGGTCGAGGCCGTCGGTGATCAACAGCACGACCGCGCCCTGCCCCAGCACACGGCGCGACCAGTCGCGGTTGAACGCGTGCAGGCTCGCGCCGATCCGGGTGCCGCCCTCCCAGTCGCGGGCTTCGGCGCCGGCGGCGGCGAGCGCCGCGTCGACGTCGCGGTGGCGCAGGTGGCGGGTGATGTTGGTCAGCCGGGTGCCGAAGGTGAACGCGTGGACCTGCGCCCAACCGGCGCCCTTGGCGTTGGCTGCCGCGTGGAGGAAATGCAGCAGCATCCGCGAATAGGACGACATCGAGCCGGAAATGTCGCACAGCGCCACGAGGTTCGGCCAGCGGGTGCGCCGCGCGCGCAGCGAGAGCCGGCGGATATCGCCCCCCGAGCGCAGTGCTGCGCGCATCGTGCCGCGCCAGTCGGCGACCGCGCCGTGCGGATCGACACGGGTGCGGCGCGAGGCGATCGGCTGAACGGGGAGATCGAGCCGGGCGATCGCGCGCCGGGCCTGCGCCAGTTCGGCGGTGGACATCTGTTCGAAGTCGAGGCGCTTCAGTTTCTCGTCCGCCGAGAAGGTCAGGGTGGCGTCGATCTCGATCGTCTCGCCGTCGTGCTCCGGTTCGGGCGGCGGCGGGGCCTTGGCGCCGTCGAGCAGGGCCTCGGCGGCGCGGCGCTCGGCGGCGGTGGGTTTCGGCGCTTCGTTGACGCCGCGCACCAGCGGCGACAACAGGCTCATCATCTGCTCCATGAACCGCGGGTCGCGCCAGTAGAGTCGGAAGACCTGGGCGAAGACGGCGCGGTGTTCGGGGCGGGAGACGAAGCAGGCGTGCAGCGTATGGTAGAAGTCGGCGCGGTCGGTGAAGCCCACGGCCTCCACCGCGCGGACCGCGTCGATGATCCGGCCGGTCCCGACCGGAAGGCCGGCCTTGCGCAGCGCGCGGGCGAAGTGCGTGACGTTGCGCGCGAGCTTGCCGTCGTGGGGGACGGCGGCGTCGGGCCCGGCGCGGTCGAGGCGCTCCATCAGACCGGACCCAGCGCCGCCCGGGACTGGTCGAGGATGCGCGAAAGCTCGGACCCCTGGAGCCGGGCGATGTCGTCCTGGTATTTCAACAGCGCGCCGAGCGTGTCGGCGATGACCTGCGGCGAGAGCTGGACCGCGTCGAGCGCGACGAGGCATTTCGCCCAGTCGATCGTCTCGGCCACGCCGGGTTTCTTGAACAGATCCTCGGCGCGCAGCCGCTGGACGAAGGCCACGACCTCGCGCGACAGCGCCTCGGACGCCTCGGGGGCGCGGGCGATCAGGATGGCGAACTCGCGCTCGAAATCGGGGAAATCGACCCAATGGTACAGGCAGCGGCGCTTCAGCGCGTCGTGAACCTCGCGCGTGCGGTTCGACGTGAGCACGACGATCGGCGGCGTCTCGGCCTTGATCGTACCAAGCTCGGGGATGGTGACCTGGAAGTCCGACAGCGCCTCGAGCAGGAACGCCTCGAACGGCTCGTCGGTGCGGTCGAGCTCGTCGATCAGCAGCACCGGCGCGCCGCCTTGCTGGGGGGACATTGCGTCGAGGAGCGGGCGACGGATCAGGAACTCCTCGGAGAACAGCTCCTGCGTCAGCGCCTTGCGATCGGCGGCGCCGACGGCTTCCGCGGTGCGGATCGCGACCATCTGGGCGGGAAAATTCCATTCGTAGACCGCCGACGCGCTGTCGAGCCCCTCGTAGCATTGCAGCCGGATCAACCGGCGGCCGAGCGCCTGCGACAGCGCCTTGGCGATCTCGGTCTTGCCGACGCCCGCTTCGCCCTCCAGAAACAAGGGCCGGCCCAGCTTCAGCGACAAGAAGACGACGGTGGAAAGGCCCCGGCCCGCCACATAGCCGGCAGTCCCCAGCAGGGCCTGGGTCGCGTCGATGGTCTGCGGCAGGGGGGTCATGGCGTCTCTCCCGGGATCAGGCCGCCATAAGGACCGGCCTGTCCCCGGAAATGCAACCCCCCGGAAGATCGCGGGAAAGGCCTGCGGGACTTCGGTAGCCGATGTACTTAAGCGCTTGACCCTGCAAGATATTGTTGTCCCCTGCGGCGGCGCCCACTGGCCCGGAGGGCGCGCCCGCCTGTCCCGGTCGACCGGCCGATCAAGATAACAGTCGCAATCCGACAGGATTCGCGCAAAATTTCCTGCGTTTGCATCGGACGCCCGGACCGCAGCATCGTAGAGGATCGAGCTCAACGACCTCGCGCCGACCGCGGAAGATCGCGCCCTGCTCCGGCAGTCGTTCCTCGTCGAGACAGCCCGGACCGGTCCCTTCGCGGCGCTGATCGAGGCGTTCGCCGCCGCGCCGACGCCGGGGCGCCGGCTGCTGCTCGTCTGCCAGGCCGCTGGAAGCCCGCCTCTCGACGCCGGAACCGGAACGTGCCGCATGTTCCGGGCGGCTTGACGGGGGACAACTTTCTTCGAATGCAGCTGCCGGAATTTTCTACGACCCGATCGGAGAGTTTTCGCTCGGGTCGATGATAACTTGCTTCAACAAATCATAAGCTTGCCGACCCGTTGGCCGGCAGGCCTGAAGTTCGATCCGCCATGGATCGGGAAACCGTTGTCGGCGACCGGCTCCCGTACGCGCGCGGCAGCTTTACAACAGCCAGCGGGCGGCGAAATAGCCGATGACGGCGGTGATGGTGGTCAGCACGCCGCCCCACAGCGTATCGGTCACGAGCATCTGCCAGGCCCAGCCGCGCAACGTCGCCATGTTGGTGAACTCGTAGGTGCCGTAGGCGACGAGTCCCAGCACGGCGCCGTTCAGCGCAGCAATGCCGAGGCTCTCGGCGCGCACCGCGGGCATAACGGCGAGATGCAGCACGCCCGCGACATAAAATAGATAGAACACCGCGGCGATGGAAAGCCTCGGGCTCTCCGCGAACAACTCTCCGACGTGCCGCGAGAACAGCGGATACATGACGAAATACAGCATGACCGCGTCGATGGCCAGAAAGGCAATCAGCGATATTCCATAGACTCCGGCCAGCGCCATCATCGCTTCCCCCCCGGGCGAATATCCGCCCTCGAAGAGCACTTAAGGCGCGCCGCCGCGATTTCCAGCGCGCCGGGCCGGGGCGATCGATTTCCTGTTCCGCGCTGCTCCGGATTCGGCTAAGGCTCTGATCAAAGTCGGAACGCGCCTGTGACGCGGGGGAGAAGAACCGAATGTCGGTCATAATTGACGTCATCGCCCGAGAGATTCTGGACAGCCGGGGCAACCCGACGATCGAGGTCGACGTACTGCTCGAGGACGGCTCGATGGGCCGCGCGGCCGTGCCGTCGGGCGCCTCGACCGGCGCGCACGAGGCGGTCGAACTGCGTGACGGCGACAAGCGGCGGTACGGCGGCAAGGGCGTGCTGAAGGCCGTCGACGCGGTCAACGACGACATCTGCGACGCG
>JBBRUZ010000188.1:0-6301 GCA_038247355.1 Rhodobacterales bacterium | reverse complement strand
TGCGCGACGTAGAGGGGGTTGCCGCTCGGATGCAGCCCGCCCAGCTCCGGGTCCGGACCCGACGGCAGGTTGTGGCTGATCGTCTTCGTCTCGGTGTCCATCACCTGCACGGTGTTGTCGTCGGATGCGAGGATATAGAGCCACCTGCCGTCAGGGCTGAGGTTGATGCCGCGCGGCCGCTGGCCTACCGGGATCGTATCGGTGACCTCGAGCGTCTCGCTGTCCAGAATGGTGATCGAATTGCCGCGTTCATTGCTGACATAGACCGTGTAGGCCGATGCCGGCCCTGCGGCGACAATCAGCGCCGTGGTCGTCAGGAGCCTGCGCATGTCTGGTTTCTCCGGTTGCTGCTCATTCGTAATCGCACGCCGTCTCCGGGCCGTCGACGCCCAGCGTGTCGAGCGGCGAGAACCGATGCACGTATTGATCCTGCGGCGAGAACGAGACGACGACGTTGTCGGCGGCCAGCACGATCGGCTGGCGCAACTGGTTGTCCCACGGACGGAAGGTCAGCGCCTGCCCCTTGAAGCCCGCCAGCTGGAAATCGGGGCCCTCGATGTAGGCCCGCAGCGTCTCGGCATCGGTCGCATTCGTGCGGATCGCCGCTTCGCCGAGCACGCGCAGCGCCATCCAGACATTGTAATCCTCGGGTCGCATCGGGCGGTTCGCCAGCCGCTCGAACCGCGTCTGAAGCTGGGCGCCGCCCCAGGCCTCCTGCGCCGGATGCCAGGTCATCGGCGTCAAACCGGCGGAACCCGTCACCGGGCGCGCGTCCCACGTATGGTACGGCAGGTGCGACGCGAACACCTCGGTCTCGTCCGCCGCGACGATCACGTCGAAATCGGGCGCTTCCTGCGTGAAGACCGGTATCTGCGCCTGCACCTGAACATGGCCGCTGTCGGAGCGGCGAGCGCCGCCGGTGTCCTCGAAAACGCGGGTCTCGACGATTTCCGCGCCGAACTTCGCGGCCGACGCGCGATAGGCGTCCGCCAGCGCCTTGTCCGCCGGGTGCGAGCCCTCGATCAGCAACCATTCGTCCCAACGCTTGACCATCAGGAACTGCGCCAGCGCGTCCGTCAGCATCGCGCGGCTCGGCGCCAGATGCAGCACGTTCGCGCGGCAATCGGCGCCGCGCAGCCGGTCGTCCATCGCCGTCGCGTTCAATATCAGCGCCCGCTCGCCCGCGGCGTCGGCCAGCGCCAGCGTCGTGTCCGCGTCCGCCATCGTGGCGATGAACAAGGCGCCCTGCCCGATCAACTCCTCCAACGCGGCCACGGCGCCGTCCGGCGAAACCGACACCTCGGTCAGCGTGAATTCCTGGCCAATGAACGCGCCGGTAGTCTGGTTGTCCTCGGTGGCGAGGCGGGCGCCGGCGAACCCCAAATCCTCGGGCGGAAGGTCGAGGCGCGAAATCGGCAGCGGCGCAGCCGTCGCCACCCGCAGCACCGCCGCCGCCACGATGTCGCCCGCCGGCTGCTGCGCCGCCGCGGCGTTGGCGAAGGCCGCAGCCAGCGCGGCGAAGGCGGTCATCCTTGCAAGCACAGCCGGATCTCCCCGTCAATATGTGCCGATAAAGCGTCGTCCGCCGCGACGGGTCAATGCCCCAAGGCGCTCTTAATCGGCATAAGAACTTAATAAGATTTGCAGAACAGTCACCTGTTCGACCTAAGTACATGTTGCGCCTGCAACGGCCATCGCCGAACCTGCGGCCATGTTCAGCAATCTGACACGGGTTCTCCTCGCCGCCGCGCTCGCATCGCCCGCAGCCGCCCAACCCGCGTGGGACGGCGCCAAGACCGCGTTCTTCGGCGTGACCTTTCTCGACACCTCGACCGAGGGCGAGATCAACGGCGTCCGCCCGGACGAAACCGCCCGCGTCGAAAAGCTCGAAGCCTATATCGCCGCGAGCCTCGCCGAACAGGGCCTCGACCTCGTCGATCTCGCGCCGGTGCAGGCGGAAATCGACCGGACGACCAACCCGTCGAAATGCAACGATTGCGACATCCGCATGGCCCGCAAGCTCGGCGCGCAATATGTCGTGGTCTCCGAGGTCCAAAAAGTCTCGAACCTGATCATCGCGATCAACATCTATGTGCGCGACGCGGAATCCGGCGGCCAGATCGCCGGTCAGGCCGTGGACATCCGCGGCAACACCGACGACACGTGGATACGCGGTGCGCGCTACATCCTCCAGCGCAACATCTTCGCCGAATAGTCCCGCACGTCAGGGCGTCCAGGGCGTCGCGGGCTCGAGCGGGAATCCGTCGAAACCCCAGCCGTCGACACCGTCGGGGTACCAGTAAACCCGGCGGTAGCCGTGCTCGACCGCGCGTTTCGCGGCGTTCCACGACATCCAGCAGTCGCGTTGACAGAAAACCACGACCGGGCCCGCCGCATCGCCCCCGGTCACAGCGGCGAGCCCCACCAGCAGATAGTCGCGCGTTTCGTCCGCCAGCGCCGCATAGCCGGTGTTTGGCAGCCAGATCGCGCCTGGTATCGTCTCATGCGGCGCGTCGCGCCAGACCGTGCCCGCGGGAAGGTCGGGGGGGCGCGGCGCGCGCGGCAAGACGTCGACGAACCCGACGCGCCCGCTCGTCCAAAGCGCATGGGCGGCTTCGGTCCCGATGACCTGCGCCCCGGCCAGCGTAGCGGCGACCGGCGCGAGATAGGGCTCGCCCCGATACCCGGCCGGCTCCGGCTCGGCCGCCCCGAGCCCGCCGGCGATCAGCAGCGCCGCAGCCAGCGCCACGGCGGTGCCGGGTTTCATGGCTCGCCGGCCTCCTTCATCGCCGTGCCCATGTCGTTGACGAGCGGGACGCCGTATTCGATCAGGATCGCATCGATCTGTGGCTGCAACTCACGGATCTTCGAATTGAGCTCGCGTTTCCAGACGTCCTCGCCCTGCCGGACGCCCATGGTGATGCGATAGAACAGCTTGGGCGGGCCAGGTTCGTTCAGCAACGGCGTCATCACGACCTTGTCGCCCGCCGCCCTGGCCAGCGGTCCGCCGATCGGCCCCCACATCAGCGCCGCGTCGATCTCGCCCGCAAGCAGGTCGGCCAGCATCGCGTCGTTGGGGCTGAGGACCCGCCGGTCGACCATCAACTCATAGCCGTGGACATTTTCGATCAGTCCATTTCGCGCCAGATGGCTGCCCGGCGGCGCACCCGCGATGGCCCCGATCGGGCGCCCTTTCAGCCGCGGATCGGTCAACGTCGTCACATCCGCCAGTTCGCCGTCGGCGCGCGTCAGCAGTACATGGGTGGAGGTATAGTAATGGTTCGTGTTGAGCACCAGGTCGTCGCCCTGCGCGAAGCCGATGATCACATCGCAATTGTTCTCGACCAGCGTTCGACGCACGAAGCCCTGCGCCATCGGAAACCAGGTATACTGCAACTCTCGCCCGAAGCTTTCGGCGAACAGCTCGGCGATGCGGTTCTCGAAGCCCTCGCCCGCCTCGTTGCTGAACGGCATGTTGGCCGGGTCCGAACAGACGCGGAAGTTCGAGCGCGACACCAGATCGTTGAGCTGCGCCGCCGCCGGCGCAACCGACGCTGCGGCCAAGGCCAGCGCGAACCCGACCGCGCGCATCGGCCGCTCAGCTCCCCATGCAGGCATTTTCGGCCTCGGTGAACGCGTCCGGCTTGTCGGCCTTCTTCGCGGGGCGGCCGCGCGGGATCGCCTCCGAACCGACCGCCTTCAGATACACGTAAATGTCGTCGAGATAGCACATGACGTTCGAATTGTCCCCGAAGCTTGGCATGACGTTGTTGCCGTTCTTCCGGCCATTCACGACGACGTCGACGAAATCGTAATAGTCCATATCGACCGCCGACTGGGCCAGCGCCGGCGCGTACGACGAGCCTTGCCCGTCCGGCCCGTGGCAGACGTGGCATTCGGCGTGATACCGGCGAAAGCCCGAGAACGTGTACCAGTCGACCGCGCCATCCGCGGTCACGTTGAACGTCGGCACGTCTTCGGCGTTGAAGAACTTGCCGCCGTCGTCATAGCTCGACGTCAGGCTGTCGGCCCAGGCGAGCGATCCGGCAGCGACGACCGCTATGGTCAGGATGGCGGTCGTTCGGTGTGGTTTGTTCATGTCGGTCCTCCCCAGGCCCGTATCCGTCGAACTCGCTCCGAATTGCGGAGAACACATCACCAGTAACGAAATGGGGCGACGCGCGATGCACCGCCCCATCCGAAGGTCGTACGGCGCCTAGGCGCCGGACCAGGATCAGTTCGGCAGCGCGAACACCGTCAGCTGTCCGCCGAGCGCCGTGTAGTCGCTGAGCGCCGCATACCCGCCGACTGCGCCGAGACCGTCGTTGGGGTTCGTAAGCCCCGCCGCGAGGCCGATGCCCGCCCAGCCGCCGATACCCGACAGGATGCCGACATACTGCTTGTCCTCGAACGTGTAGGTCATCACGTTGCCGATGATCCCCGACGGCGTCTTGAAGCTGTAGAGTTCCTCGCCCGTCTCCGCGTCGACGGCCTTAAGATAGCCCTCGAGCGTGCCGTAGAACACGACGTCGCCCGCGGTCGCCAGCGCACCCGACCACACCGAGAACTTCTCGGGCAGCGACCACTTTATCTCGCCGGTCGCGGCGTCCCACGCGATGAAGTTGCCCATGCCGCCGTGGCTGTCCGGCGCCGGGAACATCGACAGCGTCGCCCCGACATACGGCTGACCGGCGGTGTAGCTTACGCGGAACGGCTCGTAATCCATGCAGACGTGGTTGGTCGGCACGTAGAACAGGCCGGTCTTGGGCGAGAACGCCGCCGGCTGCTGATCCTTGGTCCCGAGCGCCGCCGGGCAGATGCCGGTGGTGTTGACGTCTTCGCCCTGCTGCGCGGTCGAGAACTCGGCGACCACCTGCGGCCGGCCGTAAGTCTCGGACTCCGGGTCCATGTCGACGCCGGTCGCCCAGTTCACGGCCGGGTCGAACTTCTCGGCCACAAGCAGTTCGCCGGTTGCACGGTCCATCGTGTAGGCGAAACCGTTGCGGTCGAAGTGCACAAGGACCTTGCGCTCGGCACCGTCAATTTCGATCTCGGCGAGGATATTCTCATTGACGCCGTCAAAGTCCCATTCGTCATGCGGCGTCATCTGGTAGAACCACTTGGCCATGCCGGTGTCGGCGTCGCGGGCCATGAGGGTCATTGACCACTTGTTGTCGCCGGGACGCTGGGACGGATTCCAGGTCGAGGGATTGCCGGTCCCGTAATAGACGAGGTTCAGCTCGGGATCGTATGAGTACCATCCCCAGGTCGTGCCGCCGCCGAGCTGCCACTGATCGCCTTCCCAGCTGTCCAGTGAGGAATTCGCGCCGATCGGCTTGCCGAGCACCATGGTGTTCTCGGGATCGACAAGCATATCTTCGTCCGGCCCGGTGGAATAGGCGCGCCAGGCCTGCTCGCCGGTCTCCATGTTGTAGGCCGTCACGTGGCCGCGCACGCCGAACTCGCCGCCCGAGATGCCGACGATGACCTTGTCGCCCACGGGCAGAACGGTCGCGGTGTTGGTTTCACCGATCGACGGGTCGCCGTTGACGGCGGTCCATTTCACTTCGCCGGTGGTCGCGTTCAGCGCCACGACCGTCGTGTCGGCCTGGTGGAGAAAGATCGTGTCGTTCGCATAGGCGACGCCGCGGTTTACGGTGTCGCAGCACATCACCGCGATCACGTCGGGGTTCTGCTTCGGCTCGTAGCGCCAGACGATCTTGCCGTCCTGCGCGAGGTCGAGCGCATAGACCGTGTTCGGGAACGGCGTGTGCACATACATCATGTTGCCGATGACCAGCGGCGACCCCTCGTGGCCGCGCAGCACGCCGGTCGAGAACGTCCAGGCCACCTGCAGGTCGCCGACGTTTTCGCGGGTGATCTGGTCAAGCTCGGAATAGCGCTGGTTCGAGTAGTCGCCGGTCTGGATCGCCCAGTTGTTGTCATCGGCCGTCAGCTCGAGAACGCTCTCGTTGGCCAAGGCGCCGAAGCTGCTCGTCATCATCAGGATGGCTGCGGTCGGCAATAGGTATTTCATGTAGTTCCTCCCATCGGTTTTCGAGTTCAAGTCACTGCGCGGAACGCTTGCCGCATCCCGGTTGGGGCAGGTGCAGTTTCCGTTGCAGTTTTGGTGCGTCGGGTCCTTCGCCCTTATTATGCTGTTAATAACTGCGGCAGACGCGAACGGGTCAACATCAATCGCCGGTCTCGATGCCAAAGTCGTAGTCGCAACCGTCGCGGTTCATTCAACTGCTGCGAAATGTTGACGCAGGCCTCCTTCACATACCGGCGCCGATCGCGA
>JBBRUZ010000187.1:0-6348 GCA_038247355.1 Rhodobacterales bacterium | reverse complement strand
GGTCTCGTCCTTCGCGAGAACGACCGCCAGCGTGAGATTGCCGAGCTGAACCGACGGGTCGCGGCGGAGGCCGAGCTTTCCAGTCGCGCCAAGTTGCGCTTCCTGACGATGATGAGCCATGAGCTGCGCAATCCGCTCAACAGCGTGCTCGGCCCTCTGGCGTTGCTCGATCAGTCCAATGCGTCCGTGCGGACCGAGCGGCTCATCCATCAGGCGCAGCAGGCGGGCAAGTCGATGGTCCGGATGCTGGCGGCGCTGATGGATTACGGCGAATTGCAGGACGGCCGCTTCGCGCTGCGCTCCGAGCCGTTTCGCCCCGCCACGCTGCTGGCGGGCGTGCGCGAGGATCTGGCCGGTGTCGGCGCCGGCGACGTGCGCGCGACCCAGCGCGCCGAAATGCCCGACATGCTTGTCGGCGACGTCGGGCGCCTGCGTCAGGTCTTCGTTAATCTTGTCGAGTATGTTCTCGAAGGCGCCGGATCGGGAACGTCGTCGATCGACTTCGGCCACGACGGGGCGGCCCTGATCGGTGATATCGTCTTCACCGGCGAAGAAGGCGCGATCGACCGCAAGCTCGACCTGATGATGGGCCTGAGCGAGATCGCGCCCGATCAGGTCTCGACCGAGGCGCTTCGGCCGCTGATCGCGCGCGGTCTGATCGCCGCCGCCGGCGGAACGCTGACGGTGCGCCTCGGAGACGACGGGCGACGGGTGATCCGGGTGGAGGTCCCCGCGGAGCAGCAGCGCCGCGATTGGATCAAGGTCTGGCTGGTGACCCGCTCATCTGCGCTGGAGACGATCTACCGCGCGGCGCTGCGGTCGGACCAGATCATATTCATGGCGGCGAACGATCCAGGTCCGGCGGACCTCGTGCTGATGGACGCGACCAGCATTGGCGAACGCAACGTGATGGCGCCGCTGCGCCAGCGGTTTCCCGAAGCGCGCTTCGTGTCGCTCGGCGCGCCGCAAGGCCCCGAGACCTTCGACGAAGTCCTCGAAGGCCCCGCTGACATGTCGCGGCTGCGCACGAACCTCTTGCGCAGCATCGCTGGGTGACGCCGCTGCAAAATGAGGTATGCATTCTGCGAAACTTTGTGTAGTTTACGATGAACGGCTGTGCAGTGATTCAACTGCAGGTTAAGCCCCCGGTGCGCTGGCACCCGAGCAAAAGCCGCGCGGCGCAAGGACTTGAATGACGACGAGCCCCCAGACGACGATATCCGGCCCGACGGCCGCCTCGCCACAGCGCGATGCGGCGATGCTCGTGCATGACGTCCGGAATGCGCTGCAGGGCGTGCTCGGCGGCGTCTCGATGCTCGACGGGGCCGAGCTGGCGCCGGCGAATCGCGCGCAGATAGACCGCGTGTCGGCCGCGGCGAGCCATCTGAACCGCCTGCTCGGCACGCTGCTCGGCGACTTTGCCCAGACGAACCGACCCGGAGGCGCGACCACGATCGACGTCGCGCGCTTCATGTGCCGCATAGCGAAGCGTTGGTCCGGCGAGGCCGACGAGCGGGGCATCCGCTTCGAGATCGAGGTGGATCCCGACGCGCCCACGTCGCTCCGGGCCGATCTGACGCTGCTCGCGCGCGCGATCGACAATCTCGTCGACAACGCGATGTGCCATGCTGGATCGGGGGAATCGCGACTGCGACTGTTGCGCGCGGCCGACGGCGGTTTGATCTTCGAGGTGCTCGACGACGGGCCCGGGATCCCGCAGCAGACGTTGGACAAGATGTTTCGCCCCAGCGCGCGACCGGGCGTGGTAAACGGCAACGGACATGGCTTGGGTCTGTACATCGCGCGCAGCTTCTGCGCCGAGATGGGCGGGGCCTTCACTCTCTCGCTCCGGCCTGCCGGCGGGACGAGGGCGGCGCTGAGCTTCCCCGCGAGCCTCTGCGGCGCAACCTTTGCCGCCGCATCGACGCCGCAGCGCGCGAAGACGGTCGATCTCGCCGGCGTGCGTATCCTCCTCGCCGAGGACAATCCGACCAACCAGATTGTCGCGACCCAGATGTTGCGGGCGCTGAAGGCCGAGGTGACGCTCAGCTCGGACGGCGTCGAGGCGATGGAGATATTCGAGGCCGGTGATTTCGACCTTATCGTCGTCGACATCGAGATGCCGCGCATGACCGGGCTCGACGTCATCCGCGCAATTCGCGGCCGAAAGGACGGCCGCGGCAGGATCCCCATCGTCGCGCTGACGGCCTATGCCATGCGCGAGCATCGCGACCGGATCGCGGCCGCCGGAGCGAACGGCCTGATCTCGAAGCCCATCACCAGCGTCGAGGCGCTCGGACAGGCGCTGCGGGTCCATGTCGCGCCGAGCCGTCGCTTCGAGCCCGAGTTGGCCGAGGACGGAGGCCCCTGGTCCAACGAGCCGGTAGCCGATATCGGCGTCTTTGACGCGCTGTGCAACGCGATCGGCGGCGGCATGATGGCCGAACTGCTCGAAAAGGTCGTCACGGATCTAATGCAGGCGCGCCGCGATCTGGCGGCCGCGCTGTCGCCGCTGGACCGCAAAGCGATCCGTTCGGCCTCGCATATTCTGATCTCGGTCGCCGGGGCGATCGGGGCCACGCGCCTGCAATCGTGCGCCCGCGCGCTGAACACCGCCGCGCAGTCGGAGAATGCCCGCAACTTGCCCGACGACACCCGGCGTTGCCTGGCCGAGATCGACGCGGCGGTCGCGTTCGCCGTCAGCCGACGTCCGCAGGCTTAGGGACCGCTCGGCATGCGCGAGCCCCTTCTCCTGGTCGAAGACACGTCGTCGCTCGCGATGGCGTACACCGCCATCCTTACCCGGGCCGGCCATCGCGTAACGTCGGCCGGCACCCTTGCGGAAGCCCGCAAGGTCTGCGCGGAGCGGCGCCCCCGGCTCGTGCTGCTCGATCTGCAGCTTCCCGACGGCGACGGTCTCGACCTGCTCGAGGACCTGCGGGGCGCGCATGAGCCCCGCGTAATCGTCATTACGGCGAACGGTTCGATCAACCGCGCGGTCCAGGCGATGCGCGCCGGCGCATTCGACTTTCTGGTGAAACCGTTCGACGGGGGCCGCCTGATCGGCGCGGTCGAGAACGCGCTCTTGACCGCCCCGCTCGCGCCCGATCCGGTCGCCCCCGCCGGCGGGGAGGATCCCTCGGCGTTCGAGGGGTTCATCGGACGGTCCGGCGCGATGCGGGAGATATATCGGATGGTCCGCGCGATCGGCCGTTCGACCGCGACCGTCTTTATCACCGGCGAGAGCGGCACGGGCAAGGAGGTCTGCGCCCGGGCGATCCACGCGGTCTCGATGCGGGCCAAGTGGCCGTTCGTGCCGCTCAATTGCGCCGCCATCCCGCGCGACCTGCTCGAGTCCGAGGTATTCGGTCACCTGAAGGGCGCCTTTACCGGCGCGCTTTCGGACAAGCCCGGCGCTGCGGCGGTGGCGGACGGCGGCACGCTGTTTCTCGACGAAATCTGCGAGATGGACCTGTCGCTGCAGACCAAACTGCTGCGGTTTCTGCAGACCTCGACCATTCAGCCGGTCGGCGCCGCGCGACCGATCCCGGTCGATGCGCGCATCGTCTGCGCGACCAATCGCGACCCGGCCGAGGAGGTGCGCGCCGGCCGGTTCCGCGAGGACCTCTACTACCGTCTCCACGTCGTGCCGATCCACATGCCGCCGCTGCGCGCGCGGCCCGAGGACATCATGGAGATCGCCCAGTCGAGCCTCGTGACCTTCGCGGTCGAAGAGGGCAAGGCGTTTACCGGCTTCGATCCGGCCGTCGCCGACATCCTCGTCTCCCGGCCCTGGCCCGGCAACGTCCGGCAACTCCTCAACGTAATCCGCAACATCGTGGTCCTTCACGACGGACGGCTGGTTTCGCCCGACATGCTGCCCGCCGAGATCGCGCTTGGAGCGGGCGCCGGTTACGCCGCCGATCGGCCGGCGCCGCCGGGCGCGCCGCCGCCACTAAACTCCCTGCGCGGCCATGTCGCGTCGCTGATCGGCGCGACGCTCGCCGATGTCGAGCGCGGGTTGATCGAGGCGACGATCGAGCATTGCGACGGCTCGATCCCGCGCGCCGCGCGGATGCTCGCCGTGTCGCCGTCCACGCTGTACCGCAAGCTCGAGACCTGGGCCGCCGACGGCGGGCGCGCCAGCGCCTGAACGACCGCCGACGGGCCCGGCTGGCGCAGGCGGGTCGGTCGCGGGCGGGTCAGCGTTCGGGGCCGGTCTTTCCTTTTGCGCCGGCGCGTGGAATAGGACGGGCCTGTCGAGAGGCCAGGCGGGAGGCGGTTTCATGGAGTTGCGCGAGGCGCTGACTTTCGACGACGTGCTTCTGGTCCCCGGTCCGTCCGACGTGCTGCCCGCCGCCGCCGACACCCGGACTTTCGTTACGCCGAAGATCGCGTTGAACATCCCGCTGATCTCGGCCGCGATGGACACGGTGACCGAAGCCCGGATGGCGATCGCGATGGCGCAGGCCGGCGGGCTCGGCGTCATCCATCGCAATCTCGACGTGGCGGCGCAGGCGGCCGAGGTGCGCCGGGTCAAGCGCTTCGTCTCGGGCGTGGTCTATACGCCGGTGACGCTTCGGCCCGACCAGACGCTCGCGGACGCCAAGGCGCTGCAGGAGCGGTTCCGGATAACGGGGTTTCCGGTGGTCGACGACGACGGGGTGGTTCTGGGAATTCTGACCAACCGGGACATGCGCTTCGCCACCGACGACGCCACGCCGGTGCGAAGGATGATGACGGCGCGCGACCTCGCCATGCTGCGCGACCCCGCGGATCTGGCGGAGGCCAAGGGGCTGATGCAGTCCCGCCGCATCGAGAAACTTCTGGTCGTCGACGGGCATCGCCGGCTGACGGGGCTGCTGACGATCAAGGACATCGAGCAGGCGGTGCTCAATCCGCTCGCGACCAAGGACGAGTTCGGCAGGTTGCGGGTTGCGGCGGCCTCGACCGTCGGCGACGCGGGTTTCGAGCGCTCCGCGGCCCTGGTCGAGGCTGGGGCGGACCTGATCGTCATCGACACCGCGCACGGACACTCGACGAGCGTGATCGCCGCCGTGGCGCGGCTGAAGGCGCATGCGCCGCAGGCCCAGGTCGTCGCGGGCAACGTCGCGACCGCGTCCGGCGCGCGGGCGCTGATCGACGCGGGGGCGGACGGGGTGAAGGTCGGCATCGGTCCCGGCTCGATCTGCACGACGCGTATAGTCGCCGGCGTCGGCGTGCCGCAGATGACCGCGATCCGCGATTGCGCGGCGGAAGCGAACCGGACCGGTCACGTGATCATCGCCGACGGCGGGATCAAGTACTCCGGCGATTTCGCCAAGGCGATCGGCGCCGGCGCGCATTGCGCGATGGTCGGCTCCATTCTCGCCGGGTCCGACGAGGCGCCGGGCGAGGTGATCCTCTATCAAGGGCGCAGCTTCAAGGCCTATCGCGGCATGGGCTCGCTCGGGGCGATGGCCCGCGGATCGGCCGATCGCTATTTCCAGCAGGAGGCGACGGCCGACAAGCTGGTTCCGGAAGGCGTCGAGGGTCAAGTCCCCTACAAGGGCGCGGTTTCAGCCGTGCTGCACCAGATGGTCGGTGGCTTGCGCGCCGCCATGGGATACACCGGCATGGGCACGATCGCCGCTATGCGGACCGGATGCGAGTTCGTGCGGATCACCGGGGCCGGCTTGCGCGAAAGTCACGTCCACGACGTGCAGATCACGCGGGAGAGTCCGAACTATCGCGTTGGATGATATGGCTTTTTTGCTCAACGACTGAACAGAGCAAACTGAAGCAGATTATTCGCCAGTCGCATTAGTTAACACTAACCATATCGCGAGGGTTGTTCCGTTGTACTGAACAACCGGGATTCTGTGCCCAATCCGATTATTCGGCGGCGAGGAACGCCGTCGAGACGGCGAAGGCATTGTCGTCTCGACTACGGCCCTACTGCGCCGACCGTTCCGCCGTCCGCAGGACCTAGCCGTGGAAGTCTGAGCGACAACCGAGCTGAATACATGCGCACAAAGACCAGAGGGGTTGGATTCCTCCTCGAAGCGCAACGATTCAAGCAGACCTGATTTCAACGTCCCTGCCAAGCTCTGGCAGGAACGCCTCTACCGGAGACCTGCAGCGCGACGATCAGGATGCGACGGGCGCGACAATCAGGATGAGAAAGCGCCGACGGTGGCGCGTTCGACAGCCCCCCTGGGGCGGACGCGCCGTAGTGATCGCGGCCGGTCGGTAAGCGCCGTTTCCCTCCCATTGATGTCGCCGCTTCCACCTTTGCGGGCGGGGGGCGAGTTTCTTTCTGATGTTTCGGAAGGAGGCTTTGATGCCGGACGATGGGGACGGATTTGG
>JBBRUZ010000186.1:0-6427 GCA_038247355.1 Rhodobacterales bacterium | reverse complement strand
GATCGCGCGGGTGAAGGGCGTGATGGAGGGGGCGGCGATGCCGGCCGTGGACCTGTCGGCGCCGCTGGTGGTGGACGCGGGTTATGGGCCGAACTGGGCCGCGGCGCACTGAAATCGGGATGCGGCATTGCGCGCATAACAGTGTGTTATCTCTTTAAGTATATGATATATAACAAAAAACCAATCCGGTTTTTGTGAGCCACGCCACGTTTTGCGAAAGCGGAACGCGCGCTACCCGTTAGAAGTCGATCGCGAGGCCCTTGAGCTCCCAATCGCCGAAGCGTACCGCTTCCGGGCCGGCGCGGCCGCCGAGTTCGACGGGAAGATCGACAGGTTGGGCGGAGGCGCGGCGCGCATCCGCCTCGGCGAGCGCGCGAGCGGCGGCTGCCCGCAGGCGGGCCTCTTTTTCAGCATCGGTCGCGGGACTATATTGTGGAGCGTTCATGGCGCTTTCATATGGCGGTGCTATGCGGCGAGGCAAGGGGCCTGGGGTGCGATGAATTATTTCCGGACGATGTTGCTTCTGGCGGCGATGACGGCGCTGTTCATGGGCGTCGGTTATCTGATCGGAGGAACGGGCGGCATGCTGCTGGCGCTGGTTTTCGCGATCGGAACCAACGCGTTGGCCTATTGGAAATCGGACAAGTTGGTGCTGCGGATGCACGGCGCCGAGCCGGTGACGCGGGCGAGCGCGCCGGAGTTGTGGGACATGGTGGCGGGGCTGGCGAAGAACGCCGCTCTGCCGATGCCGAAGGTCTATCTGATCCGGTCTGACCAGCCCAACGCGTTCGCGACGGGGCGCAACCCGGAGAACGCGGCGGTGGCGGCGACAACGGGCATTCTCGAGCTGCTGAGCCGCGACGAGCTGGCCGGGGTGATGGCGCATGAGCTGGCGCATGTGAAGAACCGGGACACGCTGATCATGACGGTGGCTGCGACGGTCGCGGGCGCGGTGTCGATGCTGGCGCAGTTCGGATTTCTGTTCGGGCGCGGGGGCGGGGAGCGCAATCCGCTCGGACCGCTCGGCGTGATCGTCGCGGTGATCTTCGCGCCGGTGGCCGCCGCGCTGATCCAGATGACGATCAGCCGGACGCGCGAGTATTCGGCGGACCGGCTCGGCGCCGAGATCGCGCGCGATCCGCTGAGCCTCGCGAGCGCGCTGAAGAAGATCTCCGCCTATGCCGGGCGGATCGAAATGCCGAGCGCCGAGCGCAATCCCGCTTCGGCGCATTTGTTCATCATCAACCCGCTGTCGGGCGCGCGCATGGACAACCTGTTTTCGACCCATCCGAGCGTCGAGAACCGCGTGCGGAAGTTGGAGGCGATCGCCGCGGAAATGCGTCCGGGCGTCGCCGTGCGGCCGAGTTCGATCCCGTCGGTCGGGCGCCGCCCCGGCATGCGGTGAGCGCGCCGGGATACCCCGCCCGCGCTGCGGCGGCGGCGCTGGTGGCGGGGGTGCTGGATGCCGGGCGGATGCTTTCCGATCAGGTGGCGGACGGCTCGCTGAACGGGCTGTCGGGGCCCGAGCGGGCGCGCGCGCAGAGCCTCGCGGCCGGGGTGCTGCGCCATCTGGAGCGGATCGATGCGGTGCTCGCGCCGCACCTGCGCAAGCGACCTCCGCCCGCGGCGCACAATGCGTTGCGGCTGGCCGTGGCCGAGATGTTTCTCGACCGCGTGCCTGCCCATGCGGCGGTCGACGGGGCGGTGCGTCTGGCGCGCGGCCATCCGAAGGCGCAGCACCTGTCGGCCCTCGTGAACGCGGTGGCGCGGCGGGTGGCCGAAGCGCCCGAAGCCTGGGCGGCCGCCGTGGACGCCAGTTTGCCGGCGTGGCTCGACGCGCCGGTGCGGGCGGCCTGGGGTGCTGAGACCGCCGCCCGGATCGCCGCCGCGCACCTGGTTCCCGCGCCGCTCGATCTGACGCTGCGCGATCCGCGCTCGGCACAGGCCTGGGCCGCGACGCTCGGCGCGGACGTGCTGCCGACGGGCGGGTTGCGGCTGGCGGCGGCGGGGCAGGTGTCGGCGTTGCCGGGATATGCCGAAGGGGCCTGGTGGGTGCAGGACGCGGCCGCAGCACTTCCGGCGCGGCTGCTCGGCGACGTGGCGGGCGTTCGGATCCTCGATCTGTGCGCGGCTCCCGGCGGCAAGACCATGCAGATGGCCGCGGCCGGCGCGGAGGTGACGGCGCTCGACATTTCGGGCCCCCGCCTGAAGCGGCTGGAGGAGAACCTGAAGCGCACCGGGCTGAAGGCGCGGCTGGTGAAGGCGGACGCTCTGGTCTGGGAGCCGGCCGAGCCCTATCCGGCGATCCTGCTCGATGCGCCCTGTACGGCGAGCGGCACGATCCGGCGCCATCCCGACCTGCCGCATCTGCGGACCGGGCGGGAGGTCAAGGCGCTGCTGGCGTTGCAGGCGGCGTTGCTCGCGCGGGCGTGGGACTGGCTGGCGCCGGGCGGCAGGCTGGTGTTCGGGACCTGTTCGTTGCTACGGGCCGAGGGCGAGGGACAGGTGGCGGCGTTCCGTCGCCAGCGGCCCGAGGCGATGCAGGCGTCGGCGGATGCTGCGGCGCTCGGGATCCCCGACGCGTGGGTCGATGGCGAGGGCGCGCTTCGTATCCGGCCGGATTTCTGGCCCGAACGGGGCGGGCTCGACGGCTTTTTCGCGGCACAGTTGATCAAACCCGCGACGTGACGCGCGTCTGCGACGCGGGCGCCGGGCGTCGGTCGGTCGCCGCGCGACGCCGGGGCCGGGCCTGCGGGAGCAGGGACGCTGCGGCGTGACACTGCGCGCAGCCGGGCCTATGGTCGGCGCTCATTGCCCGCGAAGAGGCCCGAACCAGTTTGACGACCAACAGTTTTTCCTCGCGTCCGTGGATGCCGGCGGGCAGGATCCGCAACTGGCTGTGGGCGCGGCGGGCGGGCTTGGGACCCCGGCCCGAGACGTCCCCGACGCTGCCCGATCCGTTGCCCTTCGGGGAGGCAGACCGCGGCGCCGCACTTGTCGCAGGGCGATGGCCGGTGGCGGGTCGCGAGATCGCGCTCGGCGGCGCAAGCATCTGGGCGGCGGCTCTGGTCGATGCGGAGCTGATCGCGGCCCGGGAGGGTTGCGGCTGGCTCGACGATCTCGCCGCGCTGGGCACACGGCCGGCGCGGACGCTGGCGCGGACCTGGGTGCAGGATTGGGCGCGGCGCTGCGGGACCGGCCGCGGGCCGGGCTGGCGGCCGGAGCTGACCGGGCGGCGCGCGATGCGGTGGGTCGCCCACGCGCGCACGCTGACCGACGGCCTGGAACCGAGGGCGATCGAAACGTTCTGGCGGGCGTTGTCCACCCAGCAGCGGTATCTGGCGCGCGCCTGGCCGCACGCGGCGCCGGGTTTGCCGCGGCTCGCCGCCCTCGCGGGGCTGGTCTGGACCGGACGGGTGCTGCCGCATTCCGGACACGCGGCCGCGGTGTCGCGCCTCGGCGATCTTGCGCGCGAGGCGATCGGGACCGAGGGCGAGGTCGGGTCGCGCAGTCCCGAGGAGTTGGCCGAGACGCTGGCGCTTCTGGTCTGGACCGCGCGGCTTCTCGAAGACGCCGGTGCGGCCGCGGCCCCGGCGCATCTCGAGGCGATCGTCCGCGCCGTTCCGGTTCTGCGGCAATTGCGGATGGGGGGCGGGTACCTGCCGCGGTTTCATGGCGGCGGGGAGGGCGACCCGATCGCGATCGACAAGGCGCTGGCGGAGCTGCGGCTCGAGGCGCAGCCGAAGGCGCGCCTGCCGATGGGCTACGCACGGCTGACGGGCGGGCGCGTCGTGGTGACGATGGATGGCGCGCGACCGCCGAGAGGCCCGTGGGCAGTCGGGGCGCATGCGAGCGCGCTCGCCTTCGAGATGAGCGTCGGTCGGCAGCCGGTGGTGGTCAACGTCGGGCCCGGCGGGCGGTTCGGCGGCGACTGGGCGCAACTGGCGCGCACGACGCCGGCGCACAGCACGGTCGATGTGGCGGGGGCGTCCTCGTCGAGGTTCGCGGAGGGGGCGCTGACGGCCGGACCGACGCTGGTCTCGGTGCGCCAGGCGCAGGACGCGACCGGGATGTGGCTGCTCGCGACGCAGGACGGCTATGTCGAGAGCCACGGGTTGCTGCACGAGCGGCGCATCTTCGTCGACGCGCGAGGCGTCGAGGCGCGGGGCGAGGAGATCCTGAGCGTGACGGACGCCCGGGCCCGGGTGGCGTTCGACCGGGCCGCGCGTTCCGCGCGCGGGCGGCTGGAGTTCGCGGCGCGGTTCCATCTGCATCCGGACGTGGCGGTCGAGCTCGATCCCGGGCCGCAGGTGGCGCTGCTGTCGCTGCCGGGCGGCGAGGTCTGGGAGCTGCGGGCCGGTGGGGGGGACGTCACGATCGAGGAGTCGATCTTTCTCGGCGCTGCTTGGGCCGGGCCGCGGCCGACGCGACAGGTGGTTGTGCGCGCCGAGGTGGTCGAGTATCTCGGCCAGGTCACATGGTCCTTTGGCCGCGTCGTCGAGGCGCCGCGGGGCGGAATCGCGGCGCGCCTGCCCTGACCGCCGCCGCGGACCCGTTCCTGGGAGCCTTCGTTCATGGCCGCCGATCTGGTTCCGATCAAGCGCGCGCTGTTGTCGGTGTCCGACAAGACCGGCCTCGCAGCACTTGCCGGGCGGCTGGTCATGGGCGGGGTCGAGCTGATCTCGACGGGGGGCACGGCGGCGGCGTTGCGCGCGGCGGGTTTGCCGGTGCGCGACGTGTCGGCGGTGACGGCGTTTCCCGAGATGCTAAGCGGACGCGTCAAGACGCTGCATCCGATGATCCACGCGGGGCTGCTGGCGGTCCGGGACGACCCTGAGCACCGGGCGGCGCTGCGGGAATACGGGATCGGGGAGATCGATCTCGCCGTCGTCAATCTCTATCCGTTCGAGGCGGCCGTGGCGGGGGGCCGCGACTATGCTGGCTGCGTGGAGAACATCGACGTCGGCGGGCCGGCGATGCTGCGGGCGGCGGCGAAGAACCACGCCTTCGTCACGGTGCTGACCGACGTCAACGACTACGCGCCGTTCCTCGCCGAGTTCGAGCGGACGGGCGGGACGGGGCTGGTGTTCCGGCGGGCCTGCGCGCTGACGGCGTTCGCGCGGACGGCGGCCTATGACGCGGCGGTGTCGGGGTGGCTCGCCGATGCGCTGGGGGAGGTCGCGCCGCGGCGGCGCGCGGTCGCGGGGTGCCTGGCGCAGGCGCTGCGGTATGGCGAGAACCCGCATCAGCGGGCGGCGTTTTATCTCGACGGAACGTCGCGGCCGGGGGTGGCGACGGCGCGGCAGATGCAGGGCAAGGAGCTCAGCTACAACAACATCAACGACACGGACGCGGCGTTCGAGCTCGTCGCGGAGTTCGCGGACGACGGTCCGGCCTGCGTGATCGTCAAGCACGCCAATCCCTGCGGCGCGGCGCTCGGGGCGACGCTGGAGACGGCCTACCGCGCGGCGTACGATTGCGACCGGGTGTCGGCGTTCGGGGGGGTCGTGGCGGTCAACCGGCCGCTCGACGGCGCGACGGCGCGGGCGATCGCCGGGATCTTCACCGAGGTGGTGATCGCGCCCGGAGCGGACGCGGAATCGCTCGATGTCTTCGCGTCCAGGAAGAACCTGCGGTTGCTGCTGACGGAGGGATTGCCCGATCCGCACGGGTCGGGCCGGGTCTGGCGGCAGGTTGCTGGCGGATTTCTGGTGCAGGATCGCGACGCCGGGCGAGTCGCGGCGGCGGATCTGCGGGTGGTGACGCAGCGGGCGCCGCGCGCGGCGGAGCTGGCGGACCTTTCGTTCGCATGGCGGGTGGCCAAGCACGTGAAGTCGAACGCGGTGGTCTATGCGCGCGGCGGGGCGACGGTGGGGATCGGGGCGGGCCAGATGAGCCGGGTCGACAGCACGCGCATCGCGGCGCGCAAGGCGCTCGACATGGCGGCGGCGCTGGGGCTGGAGACGCCGCCGACGTCGGGGTCGGTGGTGGCGTCCGACGCGTTCTTTCCATTCGCCGACGGGCTGATCGCGGCGGCGGACGCTGGCGCCACAGCCGTGATCCAGCCCGGCGGCTCGGTGCGCGACGCGGAGGTGATCGCGGCGGCCGATGCGGCCGGGCTGGCCATGGTGTTCACCGGGATGCGGCATTTCCGGCACTGAGCGCGGTGTGCGTCCGCCCGGCGGCGCGGCCTCGCCGCTGCCGCACGCATGCGGCCGCCGACCCCGGCGATATCGACGCGCCGGTTCGTTCTCGGCGCAGATTGTCCGGTCGCCGGGTCCGCTCCGGCTTTGAGGCTGGACGCGGCCGGCACTTTTCGGGCAAAAGGTCGCTGTTCCTGTTGCGAGCAACCCCATGCCCTCCGCACGCTACCGCCTGCTGTCGCTGCAACTGGTCTTCGCGCTCAACGGGCTTGGACTCGCCGTCT
>JBBRUZ010000185.1:0-6461 GCA_038247355.1 Rhodobacterales bacterium | reverse complement strand
GAGGTTGACCGGCGCCGCCGCGCGTCCCGTCACCCTGATCGCCACGCCCTCGCACGCCCGCGCCGTATTCAGCGACGCGAGCGGCCGGTCCACCGGCTCCTGACCGCGCGCCTCGATCACGCCGAAAACGTCGCGCGCCCAGTGGATGTCCGAGCGCAGCGCCACGCGAAGCGGCTGGATCTCCACCCCGGCCATTTCCGGCGCATCCGACAACTCCGGCGCAAAGACCCCGTCGACGAACACCAGCCGCAACCGCGCGACACCGTCAAAGACCGGCGCCTCGCCGTCCGCCGCCCGCACCGCCGCAGCGGGACCTGGCGACGCGATCAGGCTCGCCGGATCGGTGAAGCGCCAATATTCATTGCGCCGCGACGGCGCGCCGCGCGCCATCAGTCGCTGAGCCGCCCGCGCCCGCGCAGCCTGCGCCCAGCCCGCCTCGCCGCTCGGCTCGGCGCACCCGGCCAGCATCGCGCCGGCCGCGTCCAGCTTCATCGCCGCCGCACCCATCACGCCACCGACTTCAGGATGTCGGGATACCCGTGGTTCTCGACTTCGAGCGCAAGGTCCGGCCCGCCCGACCGCACGATGCGCCCGTCCGCCATGATGTGCACCACGTCCGGCCGAATATGATCGAGCAACCGCTGGTAGTGCGTGATCACCAGAAACGCCCGTTCCGGTGAGCGCAGCGCGTTCACCCCGTCCGCCACCAGCTTCATCGCATCGACGTCGAGCCCGCTGTCGGTCTCGTCGAGGATGCACATCCGCGGCTCCAGCATCGCCATCTGCAATATCTCGTTGCGCTTCTTCTCGCCGCCCGAGAACCCGACGTTCACCGGCCGCTTCAACATCTCCGCGTCGATGTTCAGCGCGCGCGCCTTCTCGCGGATGACGCGCAGAAACTCCGCCGCGTTCAACTCCGCCTCGCCGCGCACTTTCTTCTGCGCGTTCACCGCCGTGCGCAGAAACGTCATGTTGCCGACGCCGGGGATCTCCACCGGATACTGGAACGCGAGAAACAACCCGGCCGCAGCCCGCTCCTCGGGCGCGAGCGCCAGCATGTCGCGCCCCAGCAGCGTCGCGGACCCACGCGTCACCTCGTAGCCGTTTCGCCCGGCCAGCACGTAGGACAGCGTCGATTTCCCCGAACCGTTCGGGCCCATGATCGCGTGGACCTCGCCCGACCGGACGGTCAGGTCCACGCCCTTCAGGATCTGCTTGTCCTCGTCCTCGAGCTTTACGTGCAGATCAGCGATGTTCAGCATTCTTCCGGTCCTTCGTCTCCACGCGCACCGGAACGGGCTCGGCCCGCCCCCCGCCGATAATCCATGTCGCGGCGCCAAGCACCGCGCCCAAAGCGATCAATCCCAGCATTCGCATTCCCTCAATCGGCAGGGTCGAGCCGACGCTCTATGCGCTCGACCGATCCGCATCGCCCGGAGATGTTCGAGGACAAGGCTTCCCGTACTATCCGTCACCCGACGCTGCCCTCCAGACTGATCGCCACCAGCTTCTGCGCCTCCATCGCGAATTCCATCGGCAGCGCCTGCAGCACCTCGCGGCAGAAACCGTTGACGACCAGCGCCACCGCCTCCTCCGCGTCCATGCCCCGCGCGCGGCAATAGAACAACTGATCCTCGTCGACCTTCGACGTCGTCGCCTCGTGCTCGACCCGGCTCGAATTGTTCTTCACTTCTATATAGGGCACCGTGTGCGCCCCGCACCGGTCCCCGATCAGCAAACTGTCGCACTGCGTGAAGTTCCGGCTGCCGGTCGCGCGCGGATGCATCGACACCAGCCCGCGATAGGTGTTCTGCGCGTACCCGGCGCTGATCCCCTTCGAGACGATCCGGCTCTTGGTGTTCCTGCCCAGATGCAGCATCTTCGTCCCGGTATCGGCCTGCTGGTGATTGTTCGCGATCGCGATCGAATAGAATTCGCCCTGCGACGCCTCGCCGCGCAGGATGCACGACGGATACTTCCACGTGATCGCACTCCCAGTCTCGACCTGCGTCCACATCACCTTGGACCGGTCGCCCCGGCAGTCCGCGCGCTTCGTCACGAAGTTGTAGATGCCGCCCAAGCCGTTCTCGTCGCCCGGATACCAGTTCTGCACCGTCGAATACTTGATCTCCGCGTCATCGAGCAGCACCAGCTCGACCACCGCGGCGTGCAACTGGTTCTCGTCGCGCTTCGGCGCGGTGCAGCCCTCCAGATAGCTGACGTACGCGCCCTTGTCGGCGATGATCAGCGTCCGCTCGAACTGGCCGGTGTTCTCCGCATTGATGCGGAAATACGTCGAAAGCTCCATCGGACACTTGACGCCCGGCGGCACGTAAACGAATGACCCATCGGAAAACACCGCCGAATTCAGCGTCGCATAGAAATTGTCCGAAATCGGCACCACGCTTCCGAGATACTTCCGCACCAGCTCGGGATGCTCGCGCACCGCCTCCGAGATCGAACAGAAGATCACGCCCGCCTTCGCGAGTTCGTCCTTGAACGTGGTCCCGAGCGACACGCTGTCGAACACCACGTCGACCGCCACCTTCCGCCCCTCGGCCGGAACGTCCCCCGCCCCTTCGACACCGGCGAGGATCATCTGCTCCTTCAGCGGAATCCCGAGTTTGGAATAGGTCTCCAGCAGCTTCGGGTCCACGTCGTCGAGCGACTTCGGCTTCACCGTCATGCTCCGTGGCCGGGCATAGTAGTACTGGTCCTGAAAGTCGATCTTCGGATATTGCACCATCGCCCAGGTCGGCTCGGTCAGCGTCTTCCACCGGGCGAACGCCTGCAACCGCCAGTCCGTCAACCACTGTGGCTCACCGTTCTTCTCCGAGATAAGCCGGACAATATCCTCGTTCAGGCCTTTGGGCGCATATTCGGTGTCGATTTCGGTCGAGAAACCGTACTTGTACCGCTCGCCGACCGAACGCACCGCATCGACCGTCTCCTGGTCCACGCCGTCGCGCGCGCTGATCTCGTCATAGGCAGCCATATCGTCTCTCCTCATCCCGCTCATGCGGCTTTCGCCCGGAACCGGCGATATTGTCCCGTCCAGGCGTCGGCGAACGACAGGATTTCCGCTTCCGAAGTCGCCGGGCCTATCGAAACGCGGATCGCCGAGCCCGCGGTCGTCGCGTCATGTCCCATCGCCTGCAGAACCCGGCTCGCCCGGACCTTGCCGCTCGAACAGGCCGATCCGGCCGACACCGCATATCCCGCCAGGTCCATCTGCATCACCTGGGATTCAGCCTTCCAGCCCGGTGTCGCGAGACAGATCGTGTTCGGCAAACGCGATGCGCCATTCCCGATGAAAATAGTCTCCTTCGCCACGGCTTCCAGAGCGCATTCTAGAATATTTCTAAGTTGCGCCACCCGCTCCCAGACGCCGGCATCCAGATCGCGCGCCGCCGCCGCCGCCGCGGCCCCGAATCCGGCGATCCCGACGAGGTTCTCCGTGCCGGCGCGCCGGCCGCTCTCCTGCCCGCCTCCGCGCAGCAGCGCCGTCGGCTCCGCGCCCGGCGCGAGGATCAGCGCGCCGACGCCTTTCGGCCCGCCGAGCTTGTGCCCCGACAGCAACGCCGCCCGCGCGCCCGTGGCGTCGAACACGAACGGCGACTTGCCGCCGACCTGCGCCGCGTCGACCACCGCCAGCCCGGACGGCAGGTCCTGCAGGATCCCGGTCTCGGAATTGGCCGCCTGCACCGCGCACCGCCCCGGGTCCGGCGCCGTGATCCGCCCGTCCGCGCCGACCGCCAGATCCGGCGTCGTCCAGGCCGCGACGCAGTCGTGCTCGACCGGCGCCGCCGCGAGCCCCCGGCCGGCCAGCGCCAACGCCGCGGCTTCCGTCGCGCCGGACGTGAACACGATCTCCGCCCGGCCTGCGCCGAACGCATCGGCCAGTTGCGCCCGCGCCCGCTCGACTATCGCGCGCGCCGCGCGACCTTCGGCATGCACCGAGGACGGATTGCCGACCGCATCCATCGCGGCGTTCATCGCGACGCGCGCCTCGGGCCGCAACGGCGTCGTCGCGTTCCAGTCGAGATAGACCCGGTCCCGCATCGCTCAGTCATCCACCAGTTCGACGAAGGCCGGCACCGCCGGACAGGGCGCCAGCTGATCGCCGACGACGTCGCCCAGCCGCGTCTGGTGCAGGAAAACGTAGACGTTCGCGGACAACTGCTCCCACAACTTGTCCGCCAGCGCCTGCTCGGCGGTCCCGCGCGCAGCCCCGCTCGCCCCGGCCCCGCGCGACAGCGCATCCATCGTCTCGTCCACCGCCGCGAGGATTTCGGAAATCCGGATCTGCTCGATCGGTCGGGCCAGACGGTATCCGCCGCCGGGACCGCGCACCGAGTCCACGATCTCGGCGCGCCGCAGCTTGACGAACAGCTGCTCGAGATAGGCGAGGCTGATGTCCTGCCGCACCGAGATGTCCGACAACGAGACCAGCCGATCGCGGCCCTGCGCGGCGAGGTCGGTCAGCGCGATCATCGCATAGCGACCCTTGGTGCTCAGTTTCATCGTTGCCCTTCCCGAGGCAGTACGCCAGCGCACGGGCGGCGTCGTGACGAGCCCATGAACGTGTTGACGGTGATCGTTCAAGTCCTTAACTGCGGTCGAGCCCGGTGTCGTTTTCCTCCGACTTTAGAATCCTTCTAGGTTGGAGACGTGATTCCGTCAAGTTTCGTCTCGGCGGCGCGGGACCGCCATCTGGAGCAGGGCCGAATGCCCGAAGTGATTTTTCCCGGCCCGGATGGGCGCCTCGAGGGGCGCTACCACCCCCAGAAGCAGCGCGACGCGCCGATCGCGATCATTCTCCACCCCCATCCGCTCTATGGGGGCACGATGAACAACAAGGTCGTCTACAATCTCCACTATGCGTTCCACAAAATCGGCTTCACCTGCCTGCGCTTCAACTTCCGCGGCGTCGGCCGCAGCCAGGGCGAGTACGATCAGGGCATCGGCGAGCTTTCCGACGCTGCGGCGGCGCTCGACTATCTGCAAGCGATGAACCCCAACGCCCGGTTCTGCTGGGTCGGGGGTTTCTCGTTCGGGGCCTGGATCGGCATGCAGTTGCTGATGCGCCGGCCCGAGATCGCGGGTTTCATCTCGGTCGCGCCCCCCGCGAACCAGTACGACTTCAGCTTTCTCGCCCCCTGCCCGTCCTCGGGCCTGATCGTCTCCGGCTCGGCCGACCGCGTCGTGCCCGTCGCCGACGTGACCTCGCTCGCCGACAAGCTCAAGTTGCAGAAGGGCATCACGATCACGCAGGCCACGATAGAGGGCGCCAGCCATTTCTTCGACCCCGGCATGGACGAACTGAGGACCCTCGTGGACGACTACGTCCGCCGTCGGCTGACCGAAACCACGCGCTGACGGCTGAGTTTACGATGCACCGACGGGCGCGCCTGCGCCGAAAACTCGGCGAGCCGGAATCAGCCAGGATCAATAGCTTACCGATGTCGCACACGCGGACATCCGGCCCGTACCCGATGCGCGCCGCGTCAGCCGAGCGCGTGGTATTCGCCCTGATGATAGATCAGCGGCGGCAGATCGTCCTGCGTCAGGCGAACGACCTCGCCGACGCAGATCAGGTGGTCGCCGCCATCGAACTGCGCCGCGTGCCGGCATTCGAATCGCGCCGTGCATCCCTCGAGCAGCGGCGCGCCGCCATGGCCCGGGCTCGCGCTGAACGCCTCCGGAAAGGCGCCGCACCGGGCGAAATGGTCGGCGATGTGTCGCTGGCCCGCCGAGAGCACATGCACGGCGAAATGGCCCGCCGCCTCGAACGCGGGAAACCTGCTCGACCTGCGCGCCGGCGACCACAGCACCAGCGGCGGATCGAGCGAGACCGACGAGAAGCTGTTGGCTGTGATCCCAAGCGGGCCGTCGGGCGTCAGCGTGGTGACGACGGTCACGCCGGTCGCGAATCGCCCCAGCGCGTCGCGAAGGTCTCGTTCGCTGAATTCCGGCACGCGAACTCCCCTGCGTCTTGACCCGCCGTACCTAATGCGCTCGGAGGATGCTGTCGATCCTGCGCAGGAGCGCCGTCATGACCGATCCCGACCACCGAATGACCGAACTCGAGATCGCGCTGACGCATCAGCAGGCGATGCTCGACGAGCTGAGCGGCGTGGTGCGCGATCAGGACGCGCGGATCGACACGCTTCTGCTGCGCCTCGACCGGTTGGCCCGGCGCATCGAGGAGGCCGACGCGGCGCAAGGCTCCGAGCCCGACGCCGACGCGCGCCCGCCGCATTGGTGAACGGCCGGAGCGTGCGCGCCCCGGCCGCGCCGCGATCAGGAGCCGACGACGACGCCGTCTTCCTTCGAGATCACGACGGTCGCCGACCGCGGCCAGGCGTCGCCGCCGTCCGGCCAGTGGCTCTTCAGCGTGCAGGCGGCGAATTCCTACTCGGACGTCGTGGCGCCCGGATGCTTGACGTTGACGAACATCG
>JBBRUZ010000184.1:0-6504 GCA_038247355.1 Rhodobacterales bacterium | reverse complement strand
TGATGACGCCGAAATCGCTGCTGCGTCACAAGCACGCCGTCTCGAAGCTCGTCGACTTCGCCAAGGGGTCGAGCTTTCACCGCGTGCTATGGGATGATGCGCAATACGGCGACTCGACGGTCGAGCTGGCTTCTGACGAGGACATCCGCCAGGTCGTCATCTGCTCGGGCAAGGTCTACTTCGACCTGCTGGAGGAACGCGACGCGCGCGGGATCTCGAACGTCTACCTGTTGCGGCTCGAACAGTTCTACCCGTTCCCGGCGCTGTCGCTGACCAAGGAGCTCAGCCGTTTCAAGGGCGCGCGGATCATCTGGTGCCAGGAGGAGCCGAAGAACCAGGGCGGCTGGACCTTTGTCGAGCCGAACCTCGAATGGGTGCTCGGCCGCATCGGCTCCGCGCATGTCCGCCCGGTCTACGTCGGCCGGCCCGCCGCCGCATCGCCAGCCACCGGGCTCGCGCGACTGCACAAGGAACAACAGGCGGCGTTGGTCGACGAGGCCCTGTCCGTGACGAAAGGCGCGCTGACATGACCGACGTCCGTGTGCCAACCCTCGGCGAGAGTGTGTCCGAGGCGACGGTCGCCACCTGGTTCAAGAAGGTAGGCGAAACCGTCGCCCTAGACGAGATGCTGTGCGAACTCGAGACCGACAAGGTCACCGTCGAAGTACCGGCCACCGCCGCCGGCGTGCTTTCGGAAATCGTCGCCGCCGAGGGCTCCACGGTCGGCGTCGACGCCCTCCTCGCCACCATCAACGAAAAGGCCAAAGTCATGCCCGCCGCGCCCAAGGCCGCGAAATCCCAACCCGCTCCCACCGCCGAGGCCGCCGCTCCCGCGCCGGCCACCCCCGCGCCCACCCCGGCCGCTGTGCCGCCGCAGGCCGACCGGTCGGTGGACGTCATGGTCCCGGCCCTTGGCGAGAGCGTGACCGAAGCGACGGTCGCGACGTGGTTCAAGGCGGTCGGCGATGCGGTCGCGGTCGACGAAATGCTCTGCGAACTGGAGACCGACAAGGTCTCGGTCGAGGTGCCCTCCCCCGCCGCGGGAGTTCTGGGCGAAATACTCGCCGCCAGCGGCGCAACGGTCGCGGCCGGGGGCAAGCTCGGCGTGGTCCGCTCCGGCTCGGGTCCGGGCGCTGGCCCCGACGCCGCGCCCGCTGAACCGCAAGCCGCCAAGGCGATCGACGCCGGCCCCGAAGAGCCGAAGCTTCGCGACGTTGAGGATGCGCCGTCGGCGAAGAAGCTGATGGCCGACAAGCGGCTGACCCCTGCCGATGTGACCGGAACCGGTCGCGACGGCCGGATCATGAAGGAGGACGTGCTCGGCGCCGACGCCAGGCCGGCGACCGCCGAAGCCGCGCCGCCGCCCCCCGCTCCGGCGCCGGAGCCCCCGGCGATCCCACGCGCGCCGGTCCTCGCCGAGGACGCCGCCCGCGAGGAGCGGGTGAAGATGACGCGTCTGCGCCAGACTATCGCGCGCCGGCTGAAGGAAGCCCAGAACACTGCTGCGATGCTGACCACCTACAACGAGGTGGACATGTCCAGCGTGATGGAACTCCGCAACGAATACAAGGACATGTTCGAAAAGAAACATGGCGTGAAGCTGGGCTTCATGTCGTTCTTCACCAAGTCCTGCTGCCATGCGCTGCGCGAGGTGCCGGAGGTCAACGCCGAAATCGACGGCACCGACATCGTCTACAAGAACTTCGTGCATATGGGCATCGCCGTTGGAACACCGTCGGGCCTCGTGGTCCCGGTCGTGCGCAACGCTGATGAGATGAGCTTCGCGGCGATCGAGAAGAAGATCAACGAGCTCGGCCTTCGCGCCCGCGACGGCAAGCTTTCGATGGCGGAAATGCAGGGCGGCACGTTCACGATCTCGAACGGCGGCGTCTACGGCTCGCTGATGTCCTCGCCGATCCTGAACCCGCCACAGTCCGGCATCCTCGGCATGCACAAGATCCAGGAGCGACCGATGGTGGTCAAGGGCGCGATCGTCGCCCGCCCGATGATGTATCTCGCGCTCAGCTACGATCACCGCGTCGTGGACGGCAAGGGCGCGGTGACCTTCCTCGTGCGGGTGAAGGAGGCTCTGGAGGATCCGCGGCGGCTGTTGATGGACTTATAGCCACATCGCAATACTGCGTGACAGCCCAGGTCACGCATGACATAATAACTAACGTGGGCTGGTCGAAGGGAGCGCTGTCATGATGTCGCGAAACACCTTGCGTAACGCCATCTTGGCAGTGCTGGGACTGTCTGCCATGTCGAGCTCAGCTCACGCATTGACCGCGTACACCAATAACTACGTAACGATCAATGTGTCAAATTATTCGTCTGCCGAACCAAATTCGACGCTTACCGCCTGGGTGGACGACAGTAATTTCCTAGCGCAAGCAAATTATATTACCGCTGCGGGAAACGGTACTTTCAAGTCTGCATCCCTCAACAGCAATGCAGATTATTTTGACTGGGGGTTTGTTGCTTTTGAGGATGGACAAGCAGAGACGGGGTTCGAGATGGACCAAAGCGCTTATGATCTTGGCTGGCATTTCCCTGATCCCGATGCTCACAACAATGCAGAAACCAACTGGATTGCCAGCGTTGGCGACTTCCCCGATAATGTGACGGGATACAACATGATTATAGGCTTCGACTATGACAGCCGAATCATGACGGCGTCACTTGAAACGATTGGCGTCGGCTCGCCAGCGCCCGTCCCGCTCCCCGCGTCGCTGCCGATGATCGCGTGCGGTCTTCTCGCCCTCGCATCGGTTCGCATCGCGAGGCGTCCGGCGCTGAGGCGCGCGGGACCGTCAACGCCGCCGTGAGAAGGGCGCTGGATCAATCGGCCACGGAAGCGGTCTCCTCCCATCGGGTGGTCCCGGGATAGTCTTCACACGCCTGCCTGTGGGCAGGCAGGCGCGGGCCGATGTGTCGACGGACAGATCGGCCGGGCCAGCGGCGACGTGTCGCCGAACTCGGGAGAGGCTCTGACTGACTTGAGAGGCGCGGCATGACCCCCGAACTCACCGCCCTCGCCCTCGCCGGCCTGCTCCAGGTCGCGCAATACATCCTGATGTCCATCCCCGCCAACCTCGAGCTCGGCCCGCGCAAGACCCTCGGCCCGCGCGACGACGCGGCCGACCTCCAGGAGCAGCTCTCTCCCCGCACCGCCCGCCTCTTCCGCGCCCTCGACAACCATTTCGAGGGCCTGATCCTCTTCACCCTCGCCGTCGTCGTTGTCACGCTGTCAGGTGCGTCTTCGGGCTTCACAGCCGCCTGCGCCTGGACTTACCTCGCCGCCCGGGCCCTCTACGTGCCCGCCTACGCCTTCGGCCTCACGCCTTGGCGCTCGGTCATCTGGCTCGCGGGCTTCGTGGCGACAGCGGCGATGATCGTCGCTGCATTACTGTGAGGTCCACGTTCGCACAATGTTCTGACAGTCAAGAGTATCAATGGCGTGCAAGGTGTCCGCGCACGAGGACTCTCGCGCGCCCGGGTCTTGTTGCCATCTTGGCGGCGGTCGCTATTATCCTCGTCGCATCGATCTGAGGGAACGGAATGGCCGAGTTCGACGTCATCATCATTGGGGCGGGCCCCGGAGGCTACGTCTGCGCGATCCGCTGCGCGCAACTCGGGTTGAAGGTCGCCTGCGTCGAGGGCCGCGAAACGCTGGGCGGAACTTGCCTCAACGTGGGCTGCATCCCGTCGAAGGCGATGCTCTACGCGTCGGAGATGCTGCACGAGGCGCAGACGAATTTCCCGAAGATGGGACTGATCGGCGCAGCGCCGACGGCCGATCTGCCGAAAATGCTCGAATACAAGCAATCGACGGTCGAGGCGAACACGCGAGGCATCGAGTTTTTGTTCAAGAAGAACAAGGTGACCTGGCTGAAGGGCTGGGCATCCATCCCCTGCGCCGGCGAAGTGACGATCGGCGACGCGGTCCATAGCGCTCCATCCATCGTGATCGCCAGCGGATCGGAGGCGAGCGCGCTGCCCGGCGTCACGGTGGACGAGAAGGTGGTGGTGACCTCGACCGGCGCGCTGACGCTCGCCGAGATCCCGCGGAAGCTGGTCGTGATCGGCGCCGGGGTCATCGGGCTCGAAATGGGTTCGGTCTATGCGCGGTTGGGCGCGGAGGTAACGGTCGTCGAGTATCTCGACCAGATCACGCCGGGCATGGACATGGAGATCGTCAAGGCCTTCCAGAAGACGCTGGCGAAGCAGGGCCTGAAGTTCGTTCTCGGCGCCGCCGTGCAGGCGGTCGAAGTGACGAACGGCAAGCCTTCGGTCGTCTACAAGCTGCGCAAGGACGAAAGTGCGGCGCGACTGGACGCGGATGTCGTGCTGGTTTCGACCGGGCGCAAACCGTTCACGACCGGGCTCGGCCTCGATGCGCTGGGGGTTGCGTTCTCGAAACGCGGCCAGATCGAGGTTGACGCGCGTTGGCAGACGAACGTGCCCGGGCTTTACGCGCTCGGCGACGTGATCGACGGGCCGATGCTAGCGCACAAGGCCGAGGACGAAGGCATGGCGGTGGCCGAGATGCTGGCGGGCCAACACGGTCACGTCAACTACGGCGTGATCCCGAGCGTGATCTACACGTCGCCCGAGGTGGCGAGCATCGGCGCCACCGAGGAGGCGCTGAAGGAGACAGGCGCCGCCTACAAGGTTGGCAAGTTCCCCTTCATGGGCAACGCGCGCGCCAAGTCGCATTTTGCCGGCGAGGGCTTCGTGAAGATCCTCGCCGACGCGGACACCGACCGCATTCTAGGCGCCCATATCATCGGTCCCATGGCCGGCGATCTCATCCACGAAATATGCGTCGCGATGGAGTTCGGCGCCGCCGCCGAGGACCTCGCGCGCACTTGCCACGCCCATCCCACCTTCTCCGAAGCCGTCCGCGAAGCGGCGCTGGCCTGCGGGATCGGCGCGATCCACGCCTGAGCGACAAGCCTACGCGAACAGGCCCCTGACTTCAGGGCTTGATGAGGGCTACCCCGATCCGGCCCCGGATTCCGATCTTTCTCGCGCAACGCCTGCATCTTGCCAGACGGGCGTCGCGAGCGCGCCGGGCGGAGGCGACACGCGACGGCAGAACGCATCCGCGCTTCATGTGTAGGACGGGGGTATCCCCGAAGAAGCCGCTGAGATCTCGCATTTCCCGCGCTCGGAGAGCGCCCGGCCGGGTGGTGATCCATCACGTCTACCCAACTATTTTGGTTTCAATCCCGTCATCTGGGCGAACATGCTCTGAAGCTGCTCCAGGCCGTTAAGGCCACCGGGCATCCAGAGCTTCATCATTTCCTGCGCATCCATGGCCCGGACATTGGCAGTCATCCGTTCGGCGATCTCCGTCATCATCCGGTCTTGCAGCGGCCTCACATCGGGCAATCCGAGAAACGCGCGGGCCTCCTCGGACGAGCAATCCACATCCACCGTGATTTTCATCCACCGCCTCCGCGACCATGCTTTCGCCATGTTAGGATCCGCCGCTTCGCTTGCAAAGACCCAGCGCTGGAGCCGCGACGTCGAATCGGCGCTAGGCAACGCTGCGGAGGGCACGACCGTAAACGCACGGGTGGTCACCGCCTTGCGGGTCAGGCCGGAATGTAGGGTGTCGCAGTTGAGGTCGCTATCGACGTAAGTCCTTGGCAGCCCGCTGCAAGAAAGACGCGGTCGCCGCTGCCCGGCCCTATCATGCGCTCTTCGGAACGCAGATGAGCTGCAGGGGCCCGCGGGCGGCAGCCCCTTGATCCCGCTGCCGCCTCGGGTTTGCAGCGCAACCCGCGCCCGGCGTCCTCACCACGGGCGCGCACCGCCCGCAAGGCGGTGCAAGCGATCCCGTCCCACAGCCCGACGGTCTCAGTTGGAAAGACGGGCACCGCCGTCCGAGGCGTCGCTCCCGGGCGCGGAGACGGCGGAGAATAGTTCCCCGACCAAGCGACGTCTGCTCGGACGAAACCACGCCTCCTCACCCTGGCGTCCAGCGTGCCGCGAACGTATCCGGGATGATCACGCGGTCGAGGGCGGATACCGCGCAGTGCGGCCGCGCGTCAGTTCGACATCGGCATTGCGAGCGCGGTGCGCTGGACGGCTGCGAGACTCGGCGCTCGGGTCGGATCGATGCGCAGGCCGATCTGCGGATCGGCGCCAATCAGGGGACGCCGGACATTACGCTGACCGGGCCTGCGGGACCGGCCGATCGCGGAGCGCGGCGAGACCTGCGCGATCACCTCCATCCACGACGCTACTTGGAAGGGTTTGCCATCCCAAGTCCAAGACCACGCATTAGGGACTACGCTCCTCGCTTGGCGCCACCGAGACGACACGCGCGATTTGATGGGATCAGCGCGGGAGGGGTGGATTCCACCGCGAAGCGCAACGGTTCAAGCAAAGCGGATTTCGATGTCCCTGCCAAGCTCCGACAGGAACGCCTCGACCGGGGACCGGTAGCCGAGGCATTTGCGCGGGGTGAGGTTGATGGTCATGGCGATTTCC
>JBBRUZ010000183.1:0-6566 GCA_038247355.1 Rhodobacterales bacterium | reverse complement strand
GTTCAGAACGAGGGCGAGACGTTGATGCGTCCCGGCGACTGCGCGGCCTTTCCGGCGGGCGACCCGAACGGACACCACTTCGTGAACCGGACAAAGGCCGAGGCGCGCTTTCTCGTGGTAGGGAGCCGTGCGCCGCGGGAGGTCGCAACCTATTCGGATGTCGATCTGATCCTGGAGGTCGAGGGCGGCAAAGCGCGTTTCGCCTATCGCGACGGCGCGCCTTGGGATGGTCCGCGATGACGATCGTACGCAAGAGCGCCTCCGAGGTCGAGATCGACGACAACGCGTGCGGCATGGGCCGGTCGGAAGAGACGCACTGCGCCGAAGCGGGAGGGCTGACGCAGTTCGGGGCGCATCTGGAGCGGTTGCCGCCGGGGGCGCGGTCGAGTCTGCGGCATTGGCACGAGGTCGAGGACGAGTTCGTTCATGTCGTGTCCGGCGAGGTGGTGCTGGTCGAGGACACGGAAAGCGAGCTGCGGACGGGCGATGCGGCGGCGTGGAAGGCGGGCAGTCCGGTCGGGCATTGCCTGGAGAACCGCGGCGACGCGGACGCCGTGTTCCTCGTGGTGGGAACCCGCGGGCCGCGGGATATGGTGCATTATCCGGATCACGATGTGGTCCTGACGAAAGATGGCGCAGCGCGTAGCTACGCCCGGAGCAACGGCACGCCCGTCGGAGGAGACGCGAGATGACGACTTTTCACTATGACGTGGATGCGGACGGCGTGGCGGTGATCGCCTGGGATCTGCCGGGCAAGTCGATGAACGTCCTGAACGAGGAGGGCATCCGCGAGCTGGAGGCCTGCGTCGACCGGGCGCTCGGGGATGCGGACGTGAAGGGGATCGTGCTGACATCCGCGAAGGCGGATTTCGCGGGGGGGATGGACCTCAACGTCATCGCGCGGATGAAGGAGGCGGCGGGGGCCGATCCGGCGCGCGGCGTGTTCGACGGGCTGATGGCGCTGCACGCGTTGCTGCGCAAGATCGAGCGGGCCGGGATGGACGCGAAGACCCTGAAGGGGGGCAAGCCGGTGGCGTGGGCGTCGCCGGGCCTGTCGGCGGGGATCGGGACGGAGATCGGGCTCGCCTGCCATCGGCGGTTCATGGCGGAGGGCAAGGGGCGCGTGGGATTGCCCGAGATCCTGGTCGGGATCTTCCCGGGTTCGGGCGGGACGACGCGGCTGGTGCGGATGATGGGGGTGATGGCGGCGGCGCCGTTGTTGCTGGAGGGCAAGATGCTGGCGGCGAAGGCGGCGAAGGCCGCCGGGCTGATCGACGAGGTGGTGGCGCCCGGTGAGTTGCTGGCGGCGGCGAAGGCCTGGGTGCTGGGCGCCGGCGACGCGGATATCGTGAAGCCGTGGGACGCGAAGGGCTACAAGCTGCCGGGGGGCGCGCCGTATCATCCGGCGGGGTTCATGACGTTCGTCGGCGCAAGCGCGATGGTGCATGGCAAGACGCAAGGCGTGTATCCGGCGGCGAAGGCGATGCTGTCGGCGATTTATGAAGGCGCGCTGGTTCCGTTCGACACGGCGCTCAGGATCGAGGCGCGGTGGTTCACGCAGGTGCTGCTCAACCCGTCGTCGGGGGCGATGATCCGGTCGCTGTTCATCAACAAGCAGGCGCTGGAAAAGGGGGCGGTGCGGCCGAGCGCGCCGGATCAATCGGTGAAAAAGCTCGGGGTGCTTGGCGCGGGGATGATGGGGGCGGGAATCGCCTATGTCGCGGCCAGCGCGGGGATCGACGTCGTGCTGATCGACCGCGATCAGGATGCGGCGGACAAAGGGCGCGCTCATGCCGAGGGAATTCTGACGGAGGGGGTGAAGCGCAAGCGGACGACGCCGGAGAAGGCGGCCGAGGCGCTCGCGCGGATCACGGCGACGCCCGAGTTCGCAGCGCTGGAGGGGTGCGATCTGGTGGTGGAGGCGGTGTTCGAGGACGTGGGCGTGAAGGCGGAGACGACGCGGCGGGCGGAGGCGCATCTGGGCGCGGACGCGATCTTCGCGACCAACACCTCTACGCTGCCGATCGGCGAGCTGGCGAAGGCGAGCCGGGACGCAGGGAACTTCGTCGGAATCCATTTCTTCTCGCCGGTGCACAAGATGAGCCTCGTCGAGATCATTCGCGGCCGGGAGACCGGAGACCTTGCGGTGGCGAAGGCGCTCGACTTCGTGCGGCAGATCCGCAAGACGCCGATCGTGGTCAATGATGCGCGGTTCTTCTACGCGAACCGGTGCATCATCCCCTACATCAACGAAGGCGTGCGGATGGTGGCGGAGGGGGTGGCGCCGGCGTTGATCGAGAACGCGGCGAAGCAGCTCGGGTTTCCGCTCGGGCCGTTGCAACTGGTCGACGAGACCTCGGTCGATCTGGGCGTGAAGATCGCCAAGGCGACGAAGGCGGCGATGGGAGCCGGCTATCCGGTGAGCCCGTCGGACGACGTGCTGTTCGCGCTGGCCGACAAGGGACGACTGGGGCGCAAGTCGAACGCCGGGTTCTATGCCTATGACGACAAGGGCAAGCGTCTCGGGCTCTGGTCCGAGCTCGGCGACCTCTGGCCCGCGGCCACCGCGCAGCCGAGCCTGACGGAGGTGCAGCACCGGCTCGCGATGATCCAGACGCTGGAGGCGGTCCGGGCGCTCGAGGAGGGGGTCCTGACGGATATCCGGGAGGGCGACGTCGGCGCGATCCTCGGCTGGGGGTTCATGCCCTGGTCGGGCGGGCCGTTCAGCTGGCTCGACATCCTGGGGGCCGGGCGGGCGCTGGAGATATGCGACGCGCTCGAGGCCAGCCACGGGCCGCGGTTCGCCCCCCCAGCCCTGCTGCGCGAGACGGCGGCGCGAGGCGACACGTTCTACGGCCGGCTCCCGGCGTCCGCGGCGGCCTGACCGGCTGGCGTCCGCGTGTGCGACATCGGCAAGTCCTTGATTTATATATAAATCGATGTGCCGAGTTTCTCGAGCCGCGCCCCCGACGGGTTTCGTAGGGGTCAGGGCGCTGCCACCCCCCCCCGAGGCTCGCCCGTCCCCGGCCGAGAACGCCAGCGGGTCGTTCGGGTGACGTATTCTCACTTTCAAGGCATGAGAAAGACGGCAACCTCGGATAGTTGGTGAGTTTGGATCATCTATCCTTCGACGGGTATTTCAGTGGCCCATTGATCAAACGGCGATCAAGTGCGTGCGGGAATCGACCAGCGCCGTGCGATTGGCGAGGCCGGTCAGCCTGTCATTGTGCGCCATACGACTCTTGCCGCGTTCCCGCGGCGGCGCCGGTCGGTGACGTCGCGCTCGATGGCGGCGAAATACTGAAGCGTGCCGTCTTCGCCGAAGAGCGGAACGATCTGGATGTCCAGCCAATAGGGGCGGCCGCCCTTTGCGTAGTTGAGGATCTCCTCGCGGCAGCCCTTCCCCGCCACCATGGCGGTCTTCATGCGCTGCAACGCGGCTCGGTCCGTGGCGGGCCCCTGGAGGATCCGCGGCGTCTTGCCGACGACCTCGTGCAGTTCATATCCCGCGAGGCGGCAGAACGCCGGATTGGCGTAGACGATCTTTGGCCCCGGCAAGTCGAGCGCATCGGCCGACGTCACGACGATGGCGTCGCTGGTGGCCTCCACCAACGCTCGCAACGTCGGCAGCCATTCCGGCTCGGTCATCTCGCCCTCCCGCGACGCGGTGATTTGCGCCGAGGCCTGCATTCTGCACCCGAAAGGTTAATTGCAGGCGCCACTGAGCCCCATCGGTTGCGCGGGTGTTCGAGCGTCGACCGCGAGACGCCCGTGGGGATCGCTGTTCGCCGCTGCGGCGCGAACGCTGCACCGGACAGGGGGCGATAGCGACGTCAGGAGGGGGGCCGAATGCGCGGCGCGACGACGCGCTCGCCGGCGCCATCTGTGTCGAACGTCTTGGGGGTCATGGGCGGCGGCGTGTCAGACGTCGAGCGTCGCGGTGCGGGTTCTTGGCATGTGGACTTCGCGGCGGAGCAGCCAGTAGAGCGCGCTCGTCAGCGTGTAGACATGGCGCTTCGATTTCTGATCCGGGGGGTCGTAGGCGGGGCCGGTCATGTGGCGGAGCGCGTCGAGATCGACCAGCCTGAAGATGTCATGGGTCGCGCCGAGCGATTCCGCGGCTTCGGCGAGCAGCGGCTTGCAGGTTTCCATCGCCGCCGCGGCGGACTTGACGCCGGGAAGCCGCTTGCGCGCGGGCCGATCAACGACGGGACCGTTCGCAAACAGCGGACTGCGGCCGGGATTTATGTCGGAGAGGCCGCGGGTTTCGCCGCGCCCGATCGGCTCGGCGGCGTCGCCGGAGGAGACGATGGATATGGGCCAGGTCATTCCGGTCAGGGGCTCGCGCGCGAGCGCTTCGGAGGCGAGATCGGCGATCAGCCGGTACGTGATCAGGCCCTGCTCGACTTGCGCGACATCGTTCGAGGACGACGCGCGGATCAATGCTATGTCCGCCAGCGGAAACAGCGCGGGCCCCGATCCGAGATAGACCTGTGCCGCGACGCCGAAATGGGCGCGGCTGCGGTTCTCGACGTAGTACGCCTGCCGCAGTCCGACGCGGTCCACGCCGTCGTCCAGAATGTCACGCATCAGGCCCTCGATGCGCGCGGCGACCAGCCGGCGGCCCTCCTCGGTATAGAACGGTTTCGCGCCGACCAGGGTTTCGACCATTTCAGATAGCGACAACTCCTGATCTGTGTATTTATTAAACAGAAAAGTATGATAGTCGCCGCCACGGGAAAACTCTCCGAAATATCCGGTGATGTTCACGATGTTCGGGATGGCGTAGACGCCATAACGGAGAAATTCACTCATCGTCGCTGCGCCATGGCGGCTGAGGCCGACCGATATCTCGTCCTGCGTCGCAGGATGGTGATCGCTGGTCTTGGTCACGTCGATGCTGCTGGTTCTGAGCCGCCAGCGATTGACCAGATGCACGAACGCGATCTTGTCCGGGTCGGGAAACGTTCCGCCGCACCAGAAGCGGGTGTCGTCGAGACGCGCGCTTTCGAGGAGCAGTGCGAGGTTGACCCGCGAGTCCCTGCCCCCGGTCAAGGCGGCGACAAAACGGTGGTCGCGCGAGTAGGCGGCGACGGCTGCGTCCATCCGGGCGCGGAACCTGGCCGCGAGTTCCTTGTGGGGGAATGAGGGCCGCGACCGATAGAGGTCCGCGCGTCGCTGGACGGCGACGATCTTCAGGCCTCCGGCGTCGATCCGGGCGCAGGTGTTGGGCGGGAGCAACGCGACGCCTTCGATGCCGCTGTCCAGACCGATCGCGCTGTTCATCGCCAGCGACGAGAACGTGCTGATCACGCACCTGTCGAGCCGGATCCCTGCGGCGAGCAGGGCCGCCTCGATCAGGAACAGGTTGTTCGAGACGAGAAACCGGGCGCCGCGCGCGAAGACGTGGACCGGGTACTGGCTGAGCGGATCGACGCCGATCTCGACGCGGTCCGGCTGAACGTCGACGTAGCAGAACACGCCGGACAGATCGTTGTCGGCGACCGCGGCGCGAAAACCGGCGATCGCCGCCGCACCGGGCGGGAGCCATGACGACAGATGATCGGTGTCGCCGGTCGCCACGCCGTCGAAGAGAAGCCCGGACTGCATCTCGCCCGAGTGGATCAGCGCGGCGGCGCGGACCGTCGTCAGCGGGCGTGAATTGCGCAGGACGGGCGCGAGACATGCGGTGTCGAGGCCTGCGATCGTGTCCTTGTCAGCGATGAGGAATTCCAAGGTGTCGTCGCCCTCCTTTGGAGCGCCGCGCTGCGGTCAGACGATGTCCCAGTCGCGCACATCGACGCCGTAGCGGTCGCGCAGCGCGGCCGTGTCTTCGCGCAACGCCGCGCGGAGCGCCGCGCGCCGGTCCACGTCGAGGTGGGGCGCCGCGTCGACGTCCGCGTCGAATCGCGCGACGCGCGCCACGTCGTGCTCGAACCCCGCCGGCGCATCGAGGCCGAGGAACGCGAGGCAGCGCGCGACCACGGCGACGCGATCGGCGCGCAAGTCGTCGAAATCGAGCAGCAGCAGGTCCTCCGCGGGAAAGTGCGGCGCGTAGCGGTCGAGCTGCCGGGCATAGGACGAGACCGCCAGCGCGCCCCGCAGGCCGTGATCGGGATCGGGCTTGCGCCTGCCGCGCGCGATGGCATGGGCGAGATGCGCTTCGATCCGGTCAAGGGGATTGCGCATGATGTAGATCAGCTTGAACCGGACGCCGTCGCGCCTTGACAACATCCTGATGCGATGCGCGACGCCGGGGTGGTGCGGGAACCTCGCGTAGTTGGTCGAGGCCTCCAGCGCACAGCGATGGATCGCGGGGTCGAACGTCGGCCAGAGCGCGTAGTAGTTGGCAGGCCCCTGCCTCCACTTGGCGTCGTCCGAGAAGAAGTTCGGTTCCTCCTTGCCGCAGGCGGCGATCTGCGGAAGGGCGGCAAGGCAGTGAAAGAGGCTGGTCGTGCCCGATCTCGCCGCGCCGATGATCAGCACGAACGTCTCGATCGGGGTTGGTGTGCGCGCCGGCGCAGTCGGAGGGCCGGCAGTCGGCGCGCCGGCGCCCGGCGACCGCT
>JBBRUZ010000182.1:0-6606 GCA_038247355.1 Rhodobacterales bacterium | reverse complement strand
GTTTGACACGCTGATGGTCGGCATCGACCGCATGAACATGCTGCGGATCGCCATCGGCAAGGTGCCTTACGCCATCCCGGTCAAGGACGTCTACCGCTTCACCTCGGGATACGGGACGCGCCGCGACCCCAAGGGCGGCGGTCGCCGGCTGCACGCCGGGGTGGACTTCGCCGCTCCCCGCGGGACGCCGATCTACGCCACTGCCGACGGCGTCGTCTCCAGCGCGGAGACCGAGGGCGGCTACGGGCGCACCGTCCGCATCCGCCACGATTTCGGCTTCGAGACCGTATACGCGCACCAGAGCCGGCTGCGCGTGACCGCGGGCCAACGGGTCTCGCGCGGCGACCACATTGGTGATATGGGATCGACAGGGCGAAGCACAGGCGTTCACCTCCACTACGAGGTGCGGCTGAACGGGCGCCCGGTGAACCCGATGAGCTACGTGGAGGCCGCCAAGGATGTTTTCTAAGTCTCGCCCCGACACCGTCCCGCAACCCACGGTGATGTCGTCCCTCACGTCCGAGCCCACCGAGCACCGGGCGAGCTTCGCGTCGGGCGCGGTGGCCAAGTCCAAGCCCGCGCCGTCGATCCTCTCCTCGGACATCACCATCGTCGGCAATCTCAAGTCGAGCGGCGACATCCAGATCGAGGGCACGGTCGAGGGCGACGTGCGCTCCCAGATCGTCATCGTCGGCGAGACCGCCACCGTGCGCGGCGAGGTCGTCGCCGAGGAGGTCGTCGTCCATGGCCGCGTCGTCGGGCGGCTGCGCGGGATCAAGGTCCGCCTGACCGCCACCGCCCGCGTCGAAGGCGACATCGTCCACAAGACGATCGCGATCGAGAACGGCGCGCATTTCGAAGGTTCGGTCCAGCGCCAGGACGACCCGCTCGCTCAGGCAGGTCAACCCCCCGCCCGCCTCACCGGCCCCGCGCGCCACCAGCCCGGTCCTGCCCCGGTGGCCGAACAGCAGGCGTCCTGACGCGACCCACGGGCTGACGCCGACGCACCCGGCAGCCGCGGCGCGATGCGCGTGATCGAGGCATCGCCGATCCCGCAGGCGACGGCGCCGTTCCCCTGCGATAGGCATTGATCGTCGCGGAACGACAGCAAAGCACGCAATGACCATATCGACGCGAATTCACTTCATCGGCGGATCGGCCCGAGTCCGGCGGCCGTGCCGTCCCCTGCCTGTTCGAGCGCCAGCCGCGCCGACCCGCGCTCGCTTCCGCTCACCGAGGAACTCGGCGTCAATCCGCCCGACAGTTCTGCGGCGCCGAAGGTGGTGAACGAGGTGACCGCCCGCAGCTTCGCCCGTCGTTCCGGGGCCGCCAATTTCATGCTGCGAACTAACGCTTCCCCGCCTTCCTCGCCGATCCGGCGCCAAACAGGCGGCCTCGCGGTACTATCTGAAGGCCAGCCCGGGCAGGCGTTCGAAGTCCATTCTACTTTTTGCTGACCCTGCTCACCCTACGGGAAATTTCCGAGGCCGATGGAAGAATGGTGCGGTCGAGAAGACTCGAACTTCCACGGGAGTTACCCCACAGCGACCTCAACGCTGCGCGTCTACCAATTCCGCCACGACCGCACTGGAACGGCAGTTAGCAAAGGCGCGCCGGGGTGCGCAAGGGCAAACCCGCGACGACGCGCGGCGCGCTCGCGGCGCATTCCGGCTATGCGGATAACACGACCCCCGGGGCCCGCCGCCCCGTCGGATCGGAACCGCCGTCATCGGCGGCGCACCAAACCGCGCATCGCCTGCGGCGCGGCGAAGGCGCGGCGGTGGCGTCGATCCGGGCGTGATGTGGGCGCCCGTCGGGGTCGGGCGGCGCCTCCGCCAACCATCAGTTTACCACGGGTTAACCACGGCGGTTCATAGCTTGGGGGATGACGGACCGCCTCGCCCTCGCCGCCGCGTTCTGGGCGTGCTTCGCCGGGCCGCTTCTGGCTGGGGCATGGCCACGCGAACCGGGCGGCGTCTTTCTCTCGCAGCGGTTCGACTACGACCGCTCCTGGCGCGAGCAGAAGGCGAGCGCGACGCTCTATGCCGAATACGGACTGTCGCGGCGGCTCACGGTTGTCGGCCAGCTTTCGAACGAGGACGAGCCGTGGACCGTCAGCCGCTCGGCCCTCGGCCTCAACTACGCGCTCGGTCGGCTCGACGCGCCCGACAAGGTCACGGTCAGCCTCGGCGTCTCGACGCCGCCGACCATGATGGGCGTGACGACGGAGCGCCGGATCGAGGCCGGCCTGCATTGGGGCCGCGGCTTCGAGAGCCGCTGGGGCGACGGTTGGGCGACCGCATCGGCCAAGCTGCTGTTTGCGCGTGACGAAGACGACCCGATCACCGATTTCTCCGCGCTGGTCGGGCTCCGCCCCAAGGACCGCTGGATGGCGATGCTCTCGGCCAGCCGCTACGGCGACACGCAGGGGACCTACGTCAAGGTGTCGCCCTCGGTCGGCTACGAGTTGCGCGACCGGCTCTGGGTGGTGCCGAGCGTCACGCTCGAACTGACCGACGACCGCTCGACCGGGGTCGGCGTGTCATTCTGGTTCAGTTTCTGAAGCGGGCGCGTCTGACGGTGTCCGGATGTGGGCGACGTCCCGTGCTGGATCGGTTCCTGACTCGAGATGCTTGTTTGTTCGGCCCCCGACGCAGGTTACACCCCCCAACGTCCGCCAGCGGCGGTCCGGACGGTCACCCCCGGGCGGCCTCGCGAAGCGCCTCGAGCCCGAGCCACTCCTCCTCGGCCGCATCCAGCGCCTTCTGGCGTTCGGCCAGCGCCCCCGTCGCGCGCGCAAATTTCGCGGGCTCGCGGGCGAACAGCCCCGGATCGGCGAGCAACGCCGCGAGCTTGTCGATCTCGCCAGCGAGGCGGTCGAGTTCGGCGGGAAGCTTCTCGAGCCGGTGCGTCTGGGAGAAGCTGAGCTTCGCGCCCCGCGCGGCGGCCTTGGCGGGAGCCGGCGCGGCGCGCGGTTTCGGCGCGAGCGGCGGTGGGGCGGCCGCGGCGCCCCCGCCGCGCTGGAGCCGGTAGTCCGACCAGCCGCCGGCGTAGATCTCCGCCCGACCGTCGCCTTCGAGCGCGATCGTTGTCGTCGCCACCAGATCGACGAAGTCGCGGTCATGGCTGACCAGCAGCACCGTGCCCTCGTAGTCGTCGATCAGCTCCTGCAGCAGATCGAGCGTCTCGACGTCCAGATCGTTCGTCGGTTCGTCGAGGATCAACAAGTTGCTGTCGCGCGCCATCAGCCGGGCCAGCAGCAGCCGCGCCTTCTCGCCGCCCGAAAGTGCGGACACCGGACCTCGGGCCTGCGCCTCGGCGAACAGGAACTCCTTCAGATAGCCCACGACATGCCGCGGCTTGCCGCGCACCATCACCTGGTCGTTGCGCCCCGAGACCCCGAGCGTCGCGTCCCCGGTCAGCGTGTCCCAGAGGCTGGCGGTCGGATCAAGCGCGTCGCGGTTCTGGTCGAACAGCGCACGGTTGATGTTCGTGCCGAGGCGCACCGTCCCTTCGTCGGGTGCAAGATCGCCGATCAGCATATTCAGCAGCGTGGTCTTGCCGACGCCGTTCGGCCCGACCAGCGCGATGCGCTCGCCGCGCTGGATACGGAGCGCGAAGTCCCGGACGATGACGCGTGCGCCGAAGGCCTTGGCGATGCCCTCGACCTCGACGACCAGCTTGCCCGACCGGCTCGCACTCTCGAACTCCATCTTGGCGGCGCCGGCGTGTGCGATCAGGGCGCCGCGGTCGGCGCGCATCGCCGCGAGGCGGCGGACGCGACCCTGGTTGCGCTTGCGCCGGGCGGAAATCCCCTCGACCGCCCAGCGGCCTTCGGCCTTGATGAAACGGTCGAGCTTGTGCCGTGCGACGTCCTCCTCGTCGAAAACCTTGTCGCGCCATTCCTCGAACGCGCCGAAACCCTGGTCGAGGCGGCGCACATCGCCGCGGTCCACCCACAGGATGCGGTCGGTCAACGTCCGCAGGAACGTGCGGTCATGACTGATCACCACGACTGCGGCCCGCGTCTCGGTCAGGTATTGCTCCAGCCAGGCGATCGCGGTGACGTCGAGATGGTTGGTCGGCTCGTCGAGCAGCATCAGGTCGGGCGCCTCCGCGAGGATCCGCGCCAGCGCCGCCCGTCGCCGCTCGCCCCCCGACGCCGCCGCGGGATCGAGACCGGCGTCGAGCTTGACCCCCTCCATCGCGATCTCGGCGCGCCAGTGCTCGGCCGGATCGACCGCCGCCTCGACGAACGCCCCGAGCGTCGCGTAGCCGGCGAAATCCGGGTCCTGCGCCATGTAGCCGACGCTGAGGCCGGGCCGGACGAACCGCGTCCCCGCGTCGGGCGCGATCATCCCCGCCATCAGCTTGAGCAGCGTCGACTTGCCCGAGCCGTTGCGGCCGACCAGCGCGATGCGCTCGGCGGGCTGCACGGCGAGCGTCACGCCCTCCAGCAGCGGGTCGCCGCCGAAGCCGAGGGTGAGGTCGGTGAGGGTCAGAAGCGGAGGGGCGGCCATGGTCGGATGGGCTAGCCGCGCGCTCGTGCTTCGTCAAGCGCGGGCGTCGGCATCGGTCGGCCCCCGACCAACCCGCCCTTCCGACATACGAGCCACCCGATCCGCGCGTTTTCGGTCATCGCGTTCGCCACGCCTTCCCGCATCGGACTGCCGTCAAGGCCGGGAACGTGGTTGTGGGACGCAGAAGCGGAAGAGCCGCCCTGGCCCGATGGGCCAGCAACACTTTCGTCCTCGATCAGGCGCCGGCGTCGGCCGCGGTCAGCCCCCGACCCACTGGCCGTTCTGGCACACCAGTCCGCCGATCTGCGTGCCCTCGGGCACCGTCTGACCGTTGTGATAGCAATCGGCCATCGCCGGCCCCGCGCCGAGCGCCGCAAGCGTTCCGAGCACGCCGAAGAAGCGGGCGATCCACATGGTCATCCTCCGAATTGACTTTGCAGCACGGTCGTCGAACCCGTGGGCAAGAACTGGAACCGCGCCGGCAGCTCCGGCGCCAGCACCGCGTCCGGGTCGCCGGGGCTGAACAGTTTTTGATAGCTGACCGCATCGAGCCCGAGCAGCGCCGTCTCCCTGGAGAACAATTCCGCCAGCTTCTGGTCGTGTTCGTTGCAGCGATGCTGTTGGCTGGTCCCGATGATGCCCGAGATCGAGCCGACCAGATCGGCCGTGCGCAGCATGATCTCCGAGCCGTTGAAGTCGCTTCCCGGACAGGCGTGGATCAGGATGAAGCGGTCGTCGCCGCCGGTCGGCGCCGGGAGCCGCCGGACCGTCGCGTCAAACAGCCGGGTCCGGAAGATGCCCTTGAACTCGAGGCTCTGGCGCCACATCCCGATCAGCAGGTCGCTGGTCTGCCTGGTCTCCTGGAGCTTGGCCTCGAGGTCGCCGAAGGCTTCGATCAGCTTCGCGTCGAAGCCGACCAGCGTATCGGGCATCACGAACGGACCGCGCTGGTCGCGCAGCAACTGGCGCAGCGCCGCGACGGCGGCGGCGTCCTCGGGCGCATCGGGGCGCAGCCGCTCCAGAGCATTGGCGAGGTCCGGATCGGCGTAATGGTAATAGTCCCGCGCCGCGAGGATTTCCTCGACGCCGGCCCGGTCGACCTCAAGCGCCGTGACGAGGATGTCGCGCAGGTTCGCCCCCGATTCGACGCTGATGTTGAACTTCCCGTCCTTGTCGAGCGCGACGGAGTAACCCTTGTTCATCTGCGCCAGCGCCAGCACCCCCGCGAGCAGCGCCACGGCGACGATGCCGACGACGCCGACGGTCGTGCCGATCGAGCGCGCGCCGCTCCTCGGGGCCGGTTCCGGGTTCTGCGACATGGCTCCTCCTCTCCGGGTCCGAGCGGAAACCCCAAAACGCGGGTGCCGGGCCATGCCCGTCCGGATCGGGTCTCAGTTGAACCTCGAACATGCGTATCGGTTCAATTCACTGTCGTTTGACAGTACCGCGAACCGCGCCCCTGGTCCAGAGGCTTGAAAACGCGCGCCGATCGCGACGCCGCCGAGGCGGCTTGCGGGGAGGCGCCGCGGCCCGCTAGGGTTCGCGGGCTTCCCCACCCGATGGACCCACCATGATCCCGCTCAGCCCGTTCGCCCGCGCCGCGACGCCGCCCCCCGTCATGGAGGCGCGGCGCTGGATCGCCGGCGTGACGTTCCCGCCGGAACGCCCGCTCCTGAACGTCAGCCAGGCGGCGCCGGTCGAGCCGCCGCCCGAAAACCTGCGCACAGCGATGGCCGAAATGCTGACCGACCCCGCGTGCCATCTCTACGGTCCGGTGCTCGGGCTGCCCGACCTGCGCACAGCGATCGCCGCACGCTGGAGCGCCGCCTATCGCGGCGACGTCGCCGCGACGGACGTGGCGATCACCGGCGGCTGCAACATGGCGTTCTGCGCCGCGATTGCGACCATCGCCGCCGCCGGCGACGCAGTCATGTTGCCGACGCCGTGGTACTTCAATCACAAGATGTGGCTCGATCTCGCGGGCGTCGAGACGATCCCGCTCCCCTGCGGCCCCGACATGGCCCCCGATCCGGACGCCGCACGCGCGCTCATGTCGCCCCGCGTCAAGGCGATCGTGCTGGTCACG
>JBBRUZ010000181.1:0-6625 GCA_038247355.1 Rhodobacterales bacterium | reverse complement strand
TCCCGCATCTTCGCCATCTCGACCTGCCGCGGCTGACCGCAATTCCGGGCGTCGACTTCGCCGCGATCGACCTCGTATTCTGCGCGCTGCCGCACGCGACATCGCAACAGGTCATCGCGGCGTTGCCGCGCGACCTCAGGATCGTCGATCTGTCCGCCGATTTCCGCCTGCGCGATCCGGCGGTCTACGCGCACTGGTACGGCCACGACCACATGGCGCTCGATCTGCAGGCCGAGGCCGTCTACGGCCTGACCGAATTCTACCGCGACGAGATCAGGGCGGCGCGGCTTGTCGCGGGCACCGGCTGCAACGCGGCGACGGGGATGTATGCGCTGCTGCCGCTGCTCGCCGCCGGCGTGATCGACGCCGAGGACATCATCATAGATCTCGCCACCGGCGTCTCCGGCGCAGGCCGGTCGCCGATGGAGGGCATGCTCCATTCGGAGGTTTCCGAAGGCTACCACGCCTATAACGTCGCGAAGCACCGGCATCTGGCCGAGTTCGATCAGGAATTCTCCAAGGCGGCGGGCCGCAAGGTCGAGGTGACGTTCGTGCCGCATCTGCTGCCGCAGAATCGCGGCATCCTCGCGACGGTCTATGTCCGCGGCGACGCCGGCGCGATCCATGCGACGCTGGCGGCGGCTTATGCGCGCGAGCCGTTCATCGTGCTGCTTCCCGAAGGCGAAGCGCCGGCGACGCGCCATGTCCGCGGCTCGAACTTCGTCCATCTCGGCGTGATCGCCGACCGCAGGCCCGGCCGGGTCATGGTGTTCGCGGCGCTCGACAACCTGACCAAGGGCTCCTCCGGCCAGGCGCTGCAAAACGCCAATCTGATGCTCGGCCTGCCCGAGACGCTCGGCCTGATGGCGGCCCCGCTCTTTCCGTGACGCGGGCCTGGCGGTTCATCCGAACGCTCTGGGACGCGCTCTACAGCTTCAACATGAACGACGGCTCGGCGATGGCGGGGTTCATCGCGTTCTCGGGCCTGCTGTCGATCTTCCCGTTCCTGATCTTCGCCGCGACGCTGACGGGCATCATGGTCGGCTCGGCGCGGTCGGCGGAGGTCATCGACGCGCTGTTCGGCATCGCGCCCGCGCACGTCGCGCTGACGCTCGAGCCGGTGATCGTCGAGGTGCTCGGCAAGCAGAGCCAGAGCGTTCTGACACTGTCCGCGATCTTCGCCGTCTACGTCGCGTCGAACGCGGTCGAGGCGTTCCGCATCGCGTTCGACCGCGCCTATGCGGTGGTCGATCCGCGCAGTTTCGTCCACAATCGGCTGATCGCGATCCTGATCGTGTTCGTGGGCGCCATCGTCGCGGCGCTGCTCGGGTTCATGATCATCTTCAGCCCGCTCGTGCTGCTGGTGGCCGAGAGCTTCGCGGGCCGTCCGATCCCGGGCTTCGCCGCATACATCACCTACGGCTTCGGCATCCTCGTCTTCGTCGGATTCGTGATGCTGATGCATGTGATGCTGCCGGGCCAGACGATCGGCGCGCGCCGCCTCTGGCCCGGCGTGATGGTGACCACGGCGCTTTGGCTGATGGCGGCGGGCGGCTTCACGCTCTATCTGAGCTTCGTGCCGAGCTACACCGTCACATACGGCACGCTGGCGGGGGTGATCATCACGCTGATGTTCTTTTATCTGACCGGGGCCACGATTATATATGGGGCGGAAGTGAACGCGGCGCTCGACCGTCGCGGGGCCGGGATCGAGACGGGGGGCGGATGGTCGTCGGATTGAAAAAGCGCCGCCGGATCCAGCTGGTCGTCATCGGCGCGGCGCTGCTGACGCTCGCGACCGGCGTGATCGGCTACGCGATGCGCGACGGGATCGAGTTCTTCCGCAGCCCGAGCCAGCTCGCCGCGGACCCGCCGCGCACCGGTGAACGGTTCCGCCTCGGCGGACTGGTGGAGGACGGCTCGCTGCGGCGCGGCGACGGCGCGCAAATACGCTTCAGCGTCACCGACGGCGGCGCCGTGACCCCTGTCGTGTTCACCGGCATCCTGCCCGACCTCTTTCGCGAGGGCCAGGGCGTCATCGCCACCGGCAGGTTGGAGGGCGAAGCTTTCGTCGCGACCGAAGTGATGGCGCGCCATGACGAGAGCTACATGCCCAAGGAAGTCGCCGACGCGCTGAAGGAGCAGGGCGTGTTCCGCTACGGCGCCGGCGTCAGCCCCGAACCGGAAAGCTGACAGCCGTCGCGGAGTCGTCCCGCCGAGATTTTCCCCGGTACAGCGGATCTGTTTTTAATGACACGCGGTTGACGCGCTTCATTTTCCCGCGCGCATGTTCTTCACTCGCTGCCTCAATAATAACTTTGCGCCCTAGCGTGGCGCCTGACGCTGCGGACGCCCCCGCGGCTTTCTCGTGCTACGGGGGCGGCCGATCAATCCTCCTTCGTTGAGACGCTCACGAGGGCTGCGTCGGCGAACAGCGCCGACCCGGCCGGCGCGAGCCCGGTCCGCGGCCAGCGCGCCGTCAGGAATCGGTTTTTGGGCACGCCGGCCACGCTGACCATGTCCGACTGGTTGCCGCCGAGGATATGATACATCGCCTTGTCCTCTCCGGCGTTAAAGCCGACATGTCCCAACCCCGAGGTCTTGCTTTCGCGCCAGAACACCATGACGGCGCCGCGCTGCGGCGTGCAGGGATCGCCGAACCGCTCCCAGCTTCGCGCCATCAGCAACGCGGCCGGCACCGGCTCGGAAGGGAGCGCCGCCGCGACGCAATGGCCGACGAACAGACCGCACCACGGTATCCCGTTGTCGCCATAGGCGATCTTGACGGTCTTGGCCAGATCTTCGATCGCCTGGTTCGACTTGCCCTTTCCCTTGTTCTCCTTCAGTCCCATGAGCCGCATCGCTTCTTCGAACCACGGCGTCGAATCGAACGTCGGCGACACCGCGGGCGCCACGGGACCGAACATCGCGCCGAGCGTCACCGGGCCGACGATTCCGTCCGCCACGAGACCCTTCGATTCCTGAAATCGCATGATCGCGTTTATCGTGTTTCTGCCGCGAATCCCGTCGACGTCCCCGGGATTGAAACCAGCTTGTGAAGGCGTCGTTGTATGGAAGCCACATCAATTGCAGTCATGTGCCGCAATCCTTTGAAACAAAACAAAGTGTCAGAAATATTGCACGATTTTGCGCCGATTCTCAATCGTGAACCGATCAGCATGCTGCGCCCAAAGGGCAAATTGAATGTCCGCCGCTTTCGTTCCATAGTAGCGTCGCGGTGAACGCCCGCAGCGAACACGCCGGAGAGAACATGATCGTCGAACTGGGTCACCTCGCCCTGATCCTTGCCTTCCTCGTCGCCATCGTGCAGGCGACTGTGCCGATGGTCGGCGCCCATCGCGGCTGGACCGACTGGATGCGCGTCGCCACGCCTGCGGCCTCGGCGCAGTTCGGCCTCACGCTGGTCGCCTTTCTCGCGCTGATGTCGGCTTTCGTCACGTCGGATTTCTCTGTCCGCCTCGTCGCCGCCAACTCGCATTCGGCCAAGCCGCTGCTTTACAAGATTAGCGGAACCTGGGGGAACCACGAAGGCTCGATGGTGCTGTGGATGCTGATCCTGTCGCTCTTCGGCGGGATGGTGGCCTGGCGCGGCGCGAACCTGCCGCCGGCGTTGAAGGCCCGGGTCCTCGGCGTGCAGGCGAGCATCTCCGTCGCGTTCTTCGCGTTCATCCTCTGGACCTCGAACCCGTTCGAACGGCTGGCTTTCGCGCCGATCGACGGCAACGACCTGAACCCGCTGCTGCAGGACCCCGGCCTCGCCTTCCATCCACCGTTCCTCTATGTCGGTTACGTCGGGCTCTCGATGGCCTATTCGTTCGCGATGGCGGCGCTGATCGAGGGCCGCGTCGACGCCGCGTGGGCGCGCTGGGTGCGGCCCTGGACGCTGCTCGCCTGGCTGTTCCTGACCATCGGCATCGCGCTCGGCTCGTTCTGGGCCTACTACGAACTCGGCTGGGGCGGCTGGTGGTTCTGGGATCCGGTCGAGAACGTCAGCTTCATGCCCTGGCTGCTCGCCACCGCGCTGCTGCACTCGGCGATCGTCGTCGAAAAGCGCGACGCGCTCAAGTCCTGGACAATCCTGCTTGCGATCCTCGCCTTTTCGTTCTCGCTGATCGGCGCCTTCGTCGTGCGCTCCGGCATCATCACCTCGGTGCACGCGTTCGCCACGGACCCCGAACGCGGCATGTTCCTGCTGTGGATCCTGGCCATCTTCATCGGCGGCTCGCTGACGCTCTACGCCTGGCGCGCGCCGAGCCTGCGCACGAGCTCGGTGTTCGCGACCGTCAGCCGCGAGAGCGGGCTGGTCGTCAACAACCTGCTGCTCGTCGTCGCCACCCTCGTCGTTTTCTTCGGCACGATGTGGCCACTGCTCGCCGAGGTCCTGACGGGTCGAAAGGTCTCGGTCGGACCGCCGTACTTCGACCTCGCCTTCACGCCGTTCATGGTGGGGCTGGCGATGATCCTGCCGGTCTTCGCGACTCTGCCGTGGAAGCGCGGCGACCTCCCCACGGCCATGCGACCGCTCTGGGGCGTCCTCGCGGTGGCCGTGGCGCTCGGCGCGCTGGTCTGGACGTTGCAGACCGGCGGCGCGATCCTCGCCCCGGTCGGCGTCGCGCTCGCCGCCTGGTTGATCCTTGGCGCCCTTGCCGAGATCGCCGGCCGCATCCGGCTCGGCCGCGCGCCGCTGGCCGAATCCGCGCGCCGCGCCGCGAACCTGCCGCGCGCCGATTGGGGCAAGGCCATCGGTCACGCGGGTTTCGGCATCACGATCTTCGGCATCGCCTGCGTGACGGCGTGGGCCACCGAGGACATCCGCGTGCTCCGCACCGGCGAGACCTTTGCGGCCGGCGGCTACGACCTGCGCCTCGACGCAGTGGCGCAGAGCGAGGGTCCGAACTATTCTGCGGAGACCGGTCGGATCACCGTCCTGCGCGACGGAGCGGAGATCGGCGTGCTTTCCCCCGAAAAGCGCTTCTATCCGGTCCAGCGCATGGGCACGACCGAGGCCGCCATCGACCGGACGCTCACCCGCGACCTCTATGTCACGCTTGGCGATCCGCAGTCCGACGGCGGCTGGGCGGTACGCACCTATGTCAAGCCGTTCGCGAACTGGATCTGGCTCGGCGCGCTCGTGATGGCGGCGGGCGGCGCAATCAGCCTGACCGACCGGCGCTACCGCGTCGGCGCCCCCGCCCGCCGAGCCGCCCCGGCTCCGGGCGCAGTACCGGCGGAATAGCGCGATGCGCCGTTCCGTCCTGGCCCTCGCGGTCTGCCTCGCGCCGCTGGCCGCCGCCGCCATCGGACCCGACGAGATCCTCCCCGACCCTGCGGAGGAGGCCCGCGCCCGCGCCATCACCAGCGAGCTGCGCTGCGTCGTCTGCCAGTCCGAGAGCATCGACGAGTCCAACGCCGAGATCGCCCGCGACCTGCGCCTGCTCGTGCGCGAGCGCATCGTCGCCGGCGACGCCGACGCGGAGGTTCTCGATTTCGTCGCCGACCGCTACGGCGAATTCGTGCTGTTCCGCCCGCCGATGACCGCCGCCAACGCGCCGCTGTGGCTCGCCGGCCCGGTGTTCCTGATCTTCGGCCTCGCCCTGTCGGCCGCATTCGTCCGCCGACGCGCCCGCGAGGCCCGCCGCCCGCGCAGTGGCCTCAGCCCCGAGGAGCAGTCGCGCATCGACGCGCTGCTCCGCGAATAGCGCGCCGATCCAACGTGACGGCGGCAACAGCCACTGGTTCAGAAAAATACGGCATATCAATTGTTTGAGCGCGTCTCAGAAGGCGCCGAGCCGCCCGACGCCGGCCTAGCGCAACCCGGTCGCCTCGAGCAGCCCCATGCGCTTGGCCTCGTGGTAGTACCCGCGCCGATACCACCCCACCGCCTCGTCGCGGTCGCCGTTCGACACCAGCCACGCGCCGCGCAGATACCGAACCCCGTACTCGAGATTGGTCTGCGCATCGAGCAAACCCGCCGGCGCCCCGCGATAGCCCATCGTCCGCGCCGTCTGCGGATGGATCTGCATCAGCCCGTAGTACGACCCGTTCCGCGCCCCGGGGTTGAACGCGCTCTCCGCCGCCACCGTCCCGCGCACCAGTTCTGCCGGCACCCCGTGCCGCCGCGATGTCGCGTCGATCATCCGCAACATCTCCGGCGTCGCCCCCGCGTACCGGCCGACATCGCCCGCGTCATCCCGCCCGCCGCAGGCGGCCAGCCCCACCAGCAGCAGAACCATCAGCCATCGCTCGGTCATCGGCGCCCCCGGGGTCGAGACCGCCATTTCCCTCCGCGCTCGCCGCGCTGTCAACCCGCGCCGGAGACGCCTCCGCCAATTCACCCGACGCAGGACGCAAAGCCTCAGGCCGCGGTGCTGCGAACCTCGGGCTGCGGCGTTTCGAGGACCGGCGCCAGCGCCCGCGTCAACCGGGCCGCAATGATCTCGATCCCGCTCGCCGGCAAGTCCGCGAATGCCCGGAACTCGCTCAGTTCCTCCTCGAGAATCGCGCGAACCTGCGCCGATAGGTCAGTGGTCTTCATCGCTGCTCTCCTTTGTTCCTGCGCGCTGCTGTTCGAGTCTGTTCGCAGACGCAATATAACGCGCTGCAG
>JBBRUZ010000180.1:0-6630 GCA_038247355.1 Rhodobacterales bacterium | reverse complement strand
CGCCGCGCAGGCGCCGGCCCAAGGACGGGATGCGGATGGCGAACCGGTGGCGCACGCTGCGGTAGTCAACATGATCGACCAGCGGGTGCGCAAGCCGACGCCCGAGTTCGCCACCTACACCATCGCGAAGATGGGTCTGTGGGCGCTGACGCGGACTGCCGCCCAGGGCTTGGCGCCGCGGGTGCGGGTCAACGCAATCGGCCCGGGGCCGACGGTGCGCGGGGTGCGGCAGTCCGCCGCGCATTTTGCCGGCCAGCGGGCCGCGACAATCCTCGAGCGCGGCGCGAGCCCGGCGGAGATCTGCGCCGCGCTTCGGTACCTGCTGGATTCGCCGGGCGTCACCGGCCAGTTGCTTTGCGTGGACGGAGGCCAGCACCTCGCGTGGCGTACGCCGGACGTGCTCGGGGTCGAATGACCGCCGGGATGCGAAATGGCGCGATGTGTGTCGTGGCGCGCTTGACTTTTCCACCGCATCGAAATGTCAACGACAACCGCATCGATTCTAGTAACGATTTCAGAAATTTACGAATTGCGAATAAATTTACTGACCGAATTCAGTGGGTTAACTATGTGACTAAAAATAAGGCAATGTCGAAAACCGGCTTGATTTGCAGGGGAAACGGCGCGCCGCACGAAGTTTTCCACAGGGTTGCCCACAGATTCAGTGGACAGCTTGGAGCTTGCAATGATTGGCGGGGACATGCAACCAGACCGGGAATCAGTCCCTGTCCGCGACGGCTCCGATGATGGTCGAACCGACTTCCGCCGCCCCCCCCCATGCCGCCGGCTTCGATGAGGACGGCGCGACGCCAGGCTCGACCCGTGTGGGCCACGCGGTCATCCGCGACTACCTGCGACGGCTCGACGACAGTCCCGGCGTCTACCGGATGCTCGACGCCAGGGGCGACGTCCTCTATGTCGGCAAGGCGCGAAACCTGAAGAAGCGCGTCGCCGCCTACGCCAAGCCGACCGGGCACAACGGGCGGATCGGGCGGATGATCGGCGCCACCGCGTCGATGATGTTCCTGACCACCCGAACCGAGACCGAGGCGTTGCTGCTCGAACAGAACCTGATCAAGCAGCTCAAGCCGCGGTTCAACGTGCTGCTGCGCGACGACAAGAGCTTTCCGAGCATCCTCGTGACCGGGGACCATGCGTTTCCGCTGATCAGAAAGCATCGTGGGTTGCGCAAGGAGAAGGGCCGGTATTTCGGACCCTTCGCGTCGGCGGGCTCGGTGAATCGGACGCTGAACCAGCTGCAGAAGGCGTTCCTGCTGCGCACGTGTTCAGATCCGATGTTCGAGGGCCGGACCCGGCCCTGCCTTCTGCATCAGATCAAGCGCTGTTCGGCGCCCTGCACTGGGCTGATCGCGGTGTCAGAATACGCGGCGCTGGTCGAAGACGCGACGCAGTTCCTGAGCGGGAAGTCGACGCGCGTCCAGGAGGCCCTGGCCGAGCAGATGACGCAGGCGAGCGCCGCGATGGAGTTCGAGCGGGCGGCCGGGCTGCGCGACCGGATCCGGGCGCTGACGAGCGTGCAGGCGAACCAGGGAGTGAACCCCGCGGGCGTCGAGGAGGCGGACGTGGTGGCGTTGCATCAGGACGGCGGACAGGCCTGCGTTCAGGTGTTCTTCATCCGCGCCAACCAGAATTGGGGAAATCGCGCGTACTTTCCGCGCACCGGGGTCGGCTTCGAACCCGGCGAAATCCTCGAGGCGTTCCTCGGCCAGTTCTACGGCAACAAGACGCCGGCGCGTCTGATCCTGCTCAGCCATCCTCCGGACAACGCCGACCTGCTCTGCGAGGCGCTTTCGGCGCAGCTGGGTCGCAAGGTGGAGCTCGCGGTGCCGGTCCGCGGCGAAAAGGCGCAGCTGCTGGAACAGGCCGCCCGCAATGCCCGCGAGGCGCTGGCGCGCAAGATGTCCGAAAGCGCCAGCCAGACAGCTCTGCTCGAGCGGCTGGCGGACGCGTTCGGTCTGGAGGCGGCGCCCGAGCGGATCGAGGTCTACGACAACAGCCATATCATGGGGACGAACGCGGTCGGTGGAATGATCGTCGCCGGGCCCGAAGGGTTCCTGAAGTCGCAATACCGCAAGTTCAACATCAAGTCCGACAACCTGACACCCGGCGACGACTTCGGAATGATGCGCGAGGTGCTGGATCGGCGGTTCGCGCGGTTGATCAGCGAGGATCCGGGGCGCGCGAGCGGAAACTGGCCCGACATGGTGCTGATTGACGGCGGCGCCGGGCAGGTGTCGGCCGCGGCGGCGGCGCTGGCCGAACTGGGCGTCGAGGACATCGAGATCATCGGTGTCGCCAAGGGGATCGATCGGGACGCTGGCAAGGAGGAGTTCCATCGCCCGGGGCGGCCGGCGATGGCGCTGGGGCACAAGGACCCGGTGCTCTACTTCGTCCAGCGACTGCGCGACGAGGCGCATCGCTTCGCCATCGGCGCGCATCGCGCGAAACGGGCGGCGGCGACGCGTGCGACGCCGATCGACGAGATCCCTGGCGTGGGCGCCGCGCGGAAACGTGCGCTCCTGGCGCATTTCGGCTCGGCCAAGGCGGTGGCAAGCGCGGGGCTCGCGGATCTGCGTGCGGCGCCGGGGATTTCCGACGCGTTGGCCGCTACGATCCATGGCTTCTTCCATGGCGACGCCTGACGGGGTAGAAGAACGGGTACGCCCTTCGAGGACGCTGTGAGCATGAGCTGGACGGTCCCCAACATCCTGACGTTGTTCCGTCTGCTCGCGGCGCCCGGGATCGCGCTGGTTTTCGTGGTTTTTGCCCGGCCGCTGGCGGATTGGCTGGCGATCGCGCTGTTCGTGTTCGCCGCGCTGACCGACTACGTAGACGGTTATCTGGCGCGGGCCTGGGGGCAGGAAAGCAATTTCGGGCGGATGCTCGATCCGATCGCCGACAAGGCGATGGTGGTGATCGCACTTTCGGTGATCGTCGGGCTGTCGGGCATCAATCCGCTGATCCTGATCCCGGTGGCGTTCATCCTGTTGCGTGAGGTCTTCGTCTCGGGCCTGCGCGAGTTCCTCGGGGCGAGCGCGGCGACGCTGAAGGTGACGTATCTGGCGAAATGGAAGACGACGGCGCAGATGGTCGCGATCCCGGTGCTGCTGCTCGCCGGGGTGTTCGAGTACAATCGGCGACGCGGGACTTTCTGGTACAGCCACTGGTTCCACGACTGGGCCGCATGGACGCTCGGCAACGCCGGGCTGATCCTGATCTGGCTCGCCGGGGCGCTGACGCTGATGACCGGTTTCGATTATCTGATGAAGGCGATGCCGTTCCTGCGGGACCGGAATCGATGACGCCCCGAATTGGTGGCGAGCGATGACGCTCGACGTCCTCTACTTCGCTTGGCTTCGCGAGCGCATCGGCCTGCCGTCCGAGGCGGTGGAGACCGAGGCGGCGACCGTTGCCGATCTGGTGGCCGAACTTAGCGCGCGCGAGGAACGCTATGCGCTGGCCTTCGCCGACATGGCCGCAGTGCGGGTGGCGGTGGATCAGGAGTTACGCGATCTGGCGACGCCGCTGGCAGGGGCGCGGGAGGTCGCGTTCTTCCCGCCGATGACCGGCGGCTGATGGCCATCCGGGTCCAGACGGCCGATTTCGACATCGGCAGCGAGCTGGCGGCGCTGCGCGCCGGGCGGCGCGACATCGGGGCGCTGGTCAGCTTCACCGGGCTGGTCCGAGATCTCGGCGGCGCGCTGCGCGGGATCGAACTGGAGCATTACCCGGCGATGACCGCGCGCGCGCTCGCCGGCATCGAAGCCGAGGCGCGGGGCCGCTGGCCGCTCCAGGCGAGCCTCGTCATCCACCGGTTCGGACAGCTTGCGCCCGGCGAGCAGATCATGATGGTTGCGACCGCCGCCGAGCATCGCGCGGCGGCGTTCGCGGCGGCGGAGTTCCTCATGGACTACCTGAAATCCCGCGCTCCGTTCTGGAAAAAGGAAACCACCGCGACCGGCGAAGTCTGGGTCGATGCGCGGGCGGCGGATGCGGCGGCGCTGGCGCGCTGGGCCCCGCCCAGCTGAGACGGTGGTGGACACGGGCGACCCGAACGCCGCCGCCTGCACCGGGGCGACCGCGACCGAGTCGGGGCAGCCTCAGCGGTTTTCGACGTCGACGTAGTCGCGGAACACCGCGCCGGTGTAAAGTTGCCGGGGACGGCCTATCTTGAGCTGCGGATCGGTGATCATTTCCTTCCACTGCGAGATCCAGCCCACCGTCCGCGCCAGAGCGAAGATCGGGGTGAACATCGACGTCGGGAAGCCGATCGCATCGAGGATGATCCCGGAATAGAAATCGACGTTGGGATAGAGCTTCTTGTCGATGAAGTACGGGTCCTCGAGCGCGATCCGCTCCAGTTCTTTCGCGACCTGCAGCGTCGGGTTGTTCTCGATCCCGAGCAGGCCGAGGACTTCATCGGCAGACTGCTTCATGACCTTCGCGCGCGGGTCGAAGTTCTTGTAGACGCGGTGGCCAAAGCCCATCAGCCGAAACGGATCGTCCTTGTCCTTTGCACGCGCGATGTACTCGGGGATGCGCTCTACCGTACCAATTTCGCGCAGCATTTCGAGGCAGGCCTGGTTGGCGCCGCCATGCGCTGGGCCCCACAGGCAGGCGACGCCCGCCGCGATACAGGCAAAGGGGTTCGCGCCTGAGGAAGAGGCGAGGCGCACCGTCGAAGTCGAGGCGTTCTGTTCGTGATCGGCATGCAGAGTGAAGATCCGATCCATCGCACGTGCAAGAATGGGATCGACGACGTAGTCCTCGGCAGGAACCGAGAAGCACATATTCATAAAATTCGACGCGTAATCGAGGCTGTTGCGCGGATAGACGAATGGCTGCCCGACCGAATACTTGTAAGCCCAGGCGCAGATCGTCGGCATCTTGGCGATCAGCCGGATAGAGGCGACCTCGCGCTGCCACGCGTCGTTGATGTCGGTGCTGTCGTGATAGAACGCCGACATCGCGCCCATGACGCCGCAGACCACCGCCATTGGATGGGCGTCCCGGCGGAAGCCGCGGAAGAAGTAGGCCATCTGTTCGTGCAACATCGTGTGGTTCGTGACGCGGCTCTCGAAGTCCTCGAGCTCGGCGGCGGTCGGCAGGTCGCCGTAGAGCAGCAGATAACAGACCTCGAGGAAATGCGACTTCTCCGCGAGTTGTTCGATCGGATAGCCACGATAGAGCAATTCGCCCTTGTCGCCGTCGATGTAGGTGATCGCGCTCTCGCAGGATCCGGTCGACGTGAACCCCGGATCGTAGGTGAACACGCCACCATCGCTGTAGAGCCTTCGGATGTCGACCACGTCGGGGCCGATGGTGCCCTTGTAGATCGGCAGATCGAGCGTCTTGTCGCCGATCGTCAGCTTTGCGGACTGGTGGGTCTGGTCGGTCATGCGTCATCCCCTTTTGTCAGGCGCCGCTGAAAGCGGGCGCCGCGTTCCCGGAGCGCGGCCCTGTTGCCGTGCCCGCCGTCCCGTTCCGCCCGGCGGCTCAAGCGTCCGCCTGGACGGTTTTTGCGCAGTCGTAGAGGCGGGCGAGGCTTTCCTCTCGCCCGAGGATATTCATCATGTCAAAGACGCTCGGCGAGACGCTGCGCCCAGTGAGCGCCGCGCGGACCGGTTGAGCGACCTTGCCGAGCCCCAGACCCTCGGCAGCTGCGAAATCGCGAAGGTGGGTTTCGAGGTCGACGGCCGTCCATTCGCCGTGTTGCAGGCGCGAAGCGAGGCGGCCCAACATGCCGCGTGCTGGCGGATCGAGCAGCTTCGCCGCCGCGAGGTCTGGCTCCAGCGGTCGCTCCATAAGCAGAAAGCGCCCCATCTCGAGCAATTCCGGAATGGTTTTCGCACGTTCCTTCATCCCTGGCATCGCGCGAAGCAAATCGGCCCGGCGCGTTTCAGGTAAGGGTGCCCGATGTTGCGACGCAAGAAAAGCCTCAATCTCCGCGAGCAGCGGCGCGTCTTCCGCGACCCGGATATGCTGGCCCGACAAATGTGCCAGCTTGGAGAAGTCGAACCGCGCCGGGGCCTTGCCGAGGTGGCCTAGGTCGAACCAGGCGATGGCCTGTTCGGTCGTGAAGAACTCGTCGTTGCCATGACTCCACCCGAGCCGCGCGAGATAGTTTCGCATCGCCTCGGGCAGGAAACCCATGTCGCGGTAGGCCTCGACCCCGAGCGCGCCATGCCGCTTCGACAGCTTTCCGCCATCGGGTCCGTGGATCAGCGGGATGTGCGCGAAGATCGGAATATCCCAGCCCATCGCCTGATAGATCAGCGTCTGGCGCGCGGCGTTGGTCAGATGGTCGTCGCCCCGGATCACATGCGTCACGCCCATGTCGTGGTCGTCCACGACCACCGCATGCATATAGGTCGGCACGCCGTCCGAGCGTAGCAGGATCAGATCGTCGAGCGTGTCGTTCCTCCACGTCACCGTGCCCTGGACCTTGTCCTCGACCGCCGTCTCGCCTATCCGCGGCGCCTTCAGCCGCACGACGAAAGCCGTGCCCTCAGGCTGGGTCGCAGGGTCCGCGTCACGCCAGGGCGAGCGGAAAAGCGGCGGGCGACCCTCGGCCTTCGCCGCCTCGCGAAACGCGTCGACCTCTGCGGG
>JBBRUZ010000179.1:0-6674 GCA_038247355.1 Rhodobacterales bacterium | reverse complement strand
GTCGTTGTCCGAGCCGCCGCCGTTCGAGAGGAACGGCGTCTCGTTGTAGTCGCCGAGCCCGGTGAGCGCGACGTTGGAGACCGCATCGCCGACGCGGTGGTAATCGGCGCCGTCGATGTCGCCGAAGCTGAACGTGCCCCAGTCGCCGGTTACGAAGACCCCGCCGGCGCGCTGGCCGATCTCGCCGCCTTCGCCGGCGGGCGCGTTGTCGGCGCGGATGCTCGCGCCATAGGCGATGCCGCTGTCGGTCTCGCCGGTCATTCGCACGCCGAAGCGGATGCGGGAGATGGCGCGCAGGTCGTCCGAGCCGGCCCGCGCGGTGACGACACCGTTCGCGCGCGCCGTGGGTTGGTAGTCGGGCTCGCCGTTGTTGCGGATGTTGTAGGCTAGGCCGAGACGGGCGTTGCCGAAGAGTGCGATCTCGGCCGATGCCGCCGCACCCCAGACAAGCGCCGCGCCGAGCGCCGTTCCCAAGCCGTATCTCACGCCGCCCTCCCGAAACGCGCCGGCTGGTCGCCCCTAGCGATGCAACGGCACCATGCGGCCGATGCGCCTGTCAAGTCCGCAGTTGCGCCGCTGCTGCGCGGGTCGCAAAAAAAAGGCGGGCCTGAGCCCGCCTTTTCCGTCGTTCGATCCTGATGGGATCAGAAGGCCATCGTGATGCCGAAATCGGCGACGGTCTCGTTATCGATGCCGGGGGCGATCAGGAGGCCGTCCGCATCTTCGAGCACGTCACGATTGTAGGTCTGGGCGACGCCCATGTTGACCGAAGCGCCACCGCCGAGATCGTAGGCGATCGACGCGCCGTAGCTGTCGCTGCCGTCATAGATTTCGAAGCCGCCGTTGCCGGTCAAGACATTGGCGTAGTAGGCGCTCACGCTCCAGGCGTCGAAGGTGTAGCCGAGGCCGACGTTCAGGACGTCGAGATCGCCGGTCAGCGAATCCGAGTCGCTCGCGGAGCTTGCCGCGGTGTAGACGACGCCGCCGGAGAAGCCGCTGAAGGTGCCGGTCGCACCGACCGAGAACTGCTCGCCGCCCCTGACCCGCACAGGCTCATCGAAGCCGACCACGGTGGTGAAGAACTCGTTGAAGTCGTAGTAGCCGACGCCGCCGGTCACGCTGCCGCCCGCGAATTCCGCGGTGTAGCTCGCGCCGACGCCGATGTCGTTCAGGCTGCGGTTGGTCGAGGCGGAGACGCCGAAGCCCGCGAAGTTGTAGTCGTAGCGAACCGTCGGGCGTGCATCGGCGTTGTTGGCGAACTGGATCGAGTCGCTGTTGCCAAAGCCGCCGCCGTTCGAGACGTACGGGGTTTCGTTGAAGTCGCCGAGGCCGGTGACCGAGAGCTGGCCGTTGGCGTCGCCGACGTGCTGCTCGTCCGCAGCGTTGGTGTCGCCGTAGGTCAGCGTGCCCCAGGCGCCGGAGACGAAGACGTTGCCGTCGAGTGTGCCCGTCGAGGAGGAGTCGCCGGTGCCGCCACCGGACGCGTTGTCCGCACGGATTGTCGCGCCGAAGGTGATGCCGCTGTCGGTCTCGCCCGTGCCGGTGAAGCCGAACCGGATTCGCGAGATGGCGCGCAGATCTTCGGTGCTCGTGAGGAAGCCGTCGTCGTCGATGATCGCGTCGCCGTTAACGTCCCTTTCGAAATCAACGGTGCCGTTGTTCTGGATGTTGTAGCCGATACCCAGACGGGCCGTGCCGAACAGGGCCACTTCGGCCGATGCAACGCCGGCGATCGCCAGTCCGGCGAAGGCGGTCGATGCGAAGAGAATCTTTTTCATCGCTTTTCCTCTTGTCTTTTCGTTCGAAACTCATCTCAAGTCCGGGTGATCCGGGCCAGATGGTATGTTCATCTCTCACAGGCCCGGTTGCGGTCAAGTGAATGGCGGGGGCCGCCCTAGTTAACATCCGGGATTGATGCAGCTTTGCCACAGTGGTCCGAGGCGCGCCTCCGGCGTTTGGGCTTGCCCGATCCCGCGACAGCCTTTACACGGCGCGAGGTTCTTTCGAGGGACGGCGGGATGCGCGTGGCAAGGCTCTGGCGCCATATGGTTTGTGTCCTCGGGCTCGCGGCGCTGGCGGCGTGCGGCGGCGGCCAGCGCACGCCCGAGCAGGAGGCCGCACGGCAGGATCAGGCGGCGATCAACGCCGAGCGCGCCCGGAACCAGGCGGTTCGCGACGTGATGGGCGAGCAGGGCACGGTCGCGGGCGATGCCGACGGGACGCGGTCCTCGGTGTTCGATCTGTTCCGGCCCGGCGCCGAGCCCGAGCGCCAGATCGGGGTGAACCGCTATTTGTGGGCGGCGTCGCTCGACATCCTGTCGTTCCTGCCGCTGGAGGGGGCCGATCCGTTCTCGGGCGTGATCGCGACCGACTGGGGGCGCGTCGGGGGGGATCCGACGCCGTACCGCGTCACCGTGTTCATCTCCGAGCCGGCGCTCGACGCGCGGTCGCTGCGGGTCGCGGCGTTCCGACAGCAGGGCGGGCGCGCGGTCGCGGTCGAGGCCGCCGACAACCGCCAGCTCGAGGACGCGATCCTGACCCGGGCGCGGCAGTTGCGCATCGCCTCCAGCCGGCGCTGAGCGGGTCGGGGAGGGACGCGGGTGTCGCGCTACGAGGCTCGCGTCGTCGAGCGCAGATGGCAGGCGGTCTGGGAGGATCGGGGCGTGTTTCGCGCCGAGGTCGATCCCGGCCGGCCGAAGTACTACGTGCTCGAGATGTTCCCCTATCCGTCGGGGCGCATCCACATGGGGCATGTGCGGAATTACACGATGGGCGACGTGGTGGCGCGCTACAAGGCGGCCGCGGGGTTCAACGTGCTGCATCCGATGGGCTGGGACGCGTTCGGGCTGCCGGCGGAGAACGCGGCGGCGGAGCGGGGCGTGCATCCCGGCGCCTGGACGCGACAGAACATCGCGCAGATGCGGGCGCAGATGCAGCCGTTCGGGTTTTCGATCGACTGGAGCCGGGAGTTCGCCACCTGCGATCCGGCGTATTATGGCCAGCAGCAGCGGCTGTTTCTCGACATGCTGGACGCGGGGCTCGCGTATCGCCGCGCGGCGGTCGTGAACTGGGACCCGGTGGACCTCACGGTGCTCGCCAACGAGCAGGTCGAGGCGGGGCGCGGCTGGCGGTCGGGCGCGCTGGTCGAGCGGCGCGAGCTGACGCAGTGGTTCTTTCGGATCTCGGATTATGCCGAGGAGTTGCTGGCCGCGCTGGACGGCCTGGGGGCCTGGCCGGAGAAGGTCCGGCTGATGCAGCGCAACTGGATCGGGCGGAGCCAGGGGTTGCAGTTTCGCTTCGAGACGCGCGGGGCGCCGGCGGGGTTCGAGACGCTGGAGGTCTACACCACCCGGCCCGACACGATCTTCGGCGCGAGCTTCGCCGCGGTTTCGCCCGACCATCCGCTGGCGCGGGCGCTGGAGGACGACGCGGGCGTTGCGGCGTTCATCGCGGAATGCAGGCTCGCGGGCACCAGCGAGGAGGCCATCGAGACGGCGGAAAAGCGCGGGCTCGATACCGGCGTGCGCGTCGTTCATCCGTTCGATGCGGGGGTGGAGCTGCCGGTCCACATCGCGAACTTCGTGCTGATGGAGTACGGGACAGGGGCGATCTTCGGTTGTCCCGCGCACGACCAGCGGGATCTCGATTTCGCGCGCAGGTACGGGCTCGACGTGGTGGCGGTGGTCAGCCCCGGGGCCGAGGATTTCACGGTCGGGGACGTGGCCTTCACCGAGCCCGGGCGGATGATCAACTCGCGCTTCCTCGACGGGATGACGATCGAGGCGGCGAAGGCGGAGGTGATCGCCCGGATGGAGGCGGCCGATCAGGGGATGGGCGTGACCAAGTTCCGGCTGCGCGACTGGGGGATCAGCCGGCAGCGGTACTGGGGGTGTCCGATCCCGGTCGTGCATTGCGCGGAATGCGGGGTCGTGCCGGAGCGGCGCGAGAACCTGCCGGTGCGGTTGCCCGAGGACGTGGCGTTCGACATGCCCGGCAATCCGCTGGAGCGGCACCCGACCTGGGCCGCGACGCGCTGCCCCGCGTGCGGCGGCCCGGCGCGGCGCGAGACCGACACGATGGACACGTTCGTGGACTCGTCGTGGTATTACGCGCGGTTCACGGCGCCGGACGCGGCGACGCCGACGGACATGGCGGCGGCGGACTACTGGATGAACGTCGACCAGTACATCGGCGGGGTGGAGCACGCGATCCTGCATCTGCTCTACAGCCGGTTCTTCGCACGGGCGATGGTGCGGACCGGGCATCTGCCCGAGACGGCCATCGAGCCGTTCAATGCCTTGTTCACGCAAGGCATGGTGACGCACGAGATTTATCAGACTCGGGAAGAGACTATTGAAAATTGGCCGCCCTACCTTGAGCCGATTTCGGTCACCCACATACGTTATCACTACCCTGAAGAAATCGAACGGCGTGGCGAAAGGCTCGTCCTTGAGGGGACAGAAACGGAAGTGGACGTAGTCGCTTCCGCCAAGATGTCGAAGTCGAAGAAGAACGTCGTCGATCCAGACGCGATCGTGGCGCAGTTCGGAGCTGACACTGCGCGCTGGTTCGTCATGTCTGACAGCCCGCCGGAGCGGGACGTGGAATGGACGGCGGCCGGGGTCGAGGCGGCTTCGCGGCATCTCGCGCGCGTCTGGCGGCTGGTCGATGCACATGCAGAAGCCGGCGGCGCGGACGATGTCGGCCCGGAAGGCGATGAGGCGATCGAGCTGCGCCGCGCGACGCATCGCGCGATAAGGGACGTGACCGAGGGCATCGAGGGGTTTGCGTTCAACCGCGCAGTGGCGAAGCTGTATGAATTCACCAATTCGCTCGCCAGGGCGACGGGCTGCGCGCCCGTTCTGCTGGCGGCGCGCGGCTTTGGTCTGCGGACGCTGGCGCAGCTGATGGCGCCGATGACCCCGCATCTGGCCGAGGAGATGTGGGCGGCGCTGGGCGGCGCGGGGCTGGTGACGCAGGCGGCTTGGCCCGTCGCCGACCCCGCCATGTTGGTGGTGGCGCAGGTGACGCTTCCCGTGCAGATCAACGGCAAGCGGCGCTCCGAGATCACAGTACCGGCTGGTGCCGATGAGCAGGTTGTGATGGAACGTCTTAGCGCCAACGCTGCGTACCAGGTCGCCACATCAGGCGGAACCATCACGCCCCGCAAGGTGATCATCGTGCCCGACCGGATCATCAATGTGGTGGTCTGAGGCCCCGAGGATCGTCGTCGCCGTCGCGGCGCTCGGGCTTTCGGCCTGCGGGTTCGAGCCGCTCTATGCGCCGGGCGGGCCCGCCGCCGCGATCGACGGTCGGGTCGAGGTTGCGGTGATCGAGAGCGCGGCGGGGTTCGCGCTGCGCGAGCGACTGGTCGATCGGCTGGGGCAGCCCGCGGCGCCGACGCATCGGCTCTACGTCGAGCTGGCGCTGGAGCAGACAGGCGTCGCGATCACAGGAAGCGACGTGACGACGCGGTTCGACGTGGTGGGCGCCGCGACGTACCGGCTTGCGCCGATCGGGTCCGACGCGGCGGTGCTGACCGGCGAGACCGAGGCGGTCACCGCATACAGCGCGCCGTCCTCGGCCACGACCTCGACCTTCGCAGTGTTGTCAGCGCAGCGCGACGCGGAAGAGCGGCTGGCGCTGCTGCTCGCGGACCGGATCGCGCAGCGCATCGCGGTGGACGCGCCGGCCTGGGCGCAATGAAGCTCGCGGGGAGGGACGCCGCCCGGTTTCTCGCCCGACCGGACGCCGGCGCGGCGGGGGCGCTTTTGTACGGGCCGGACGCGATGCGGGTCGCGCTCAAGCGTCAGGCGCTGGTCACAGCGCTGATCGGGCCGGACGGACCGGCCGAGATGCGGCTGACGCGGATGGCGGGCGCGGATCTGCGGCGCGACCCGGCGGCGGCGCTCGACGCGGTGAAGGCCGCAGGCTTCTTTCCCGGCCCGCGCGCCGTGCTGGTCGAGGATGCGGGCGACGCGCAGGCGCCGGTGATCGCCGCCGCGCTGAAGGACTGGCGCGCGGGCGACGCGGCGCTGGTCGTGACCGCGGGGTCGCTCGGCGCGGCGAGCCCGCTGCGCAAGACCTTCGAGGCGTCACGGACCGCCGCCGCCATCGCGGTCTACGCCGATCCGCCGGACCGCGCCGAGATCGAGGCGGCCGTCGCCAAGGCGGGGATCGCGTCCGCCTCGCGGCCGGCGATGGCCGATCTGGAGGCGTTGGGGCGCAGTCTCGATCCGGGCGATTTCGCGCAGTTCCTCGAAAAGCTCGCGCTCTACAAGCACGGCGATCCCGCGCCGCTGTCGCCGCAGGACATTGCGGCCTGCGCCCCCGGCGGCGCGGAGGTCGAGGCCGACGCGATCCTCGATCACGCCGCGGAAGGCCGCGCCGACGCGCTGGCCGAGGAAATGCGGCGCTTCGGAGGCGGATCGGGCGCTGCGACGGGGCTGGTGATCGCCGCTGGCCGGCATTTCCGCGCGCTGCACGCCGCCGCCTGCGCCCCGGACGGACCGGACGCGGCGCTCGGGCGGGCGCGGCCCCCGGTGTTCGGCCCGAGGCGCGCCCGCATGGCGTCCCAGGCGCGAAGTCTCGGCGCCCCGCGGCGGGGGCGCGGGCGGGGGGGGGTCAAAGAGAAGGGAGGCGCGCGGCGCGCCCGCCCCCCCGCGCCCCGGCCT
>JBBRUZ010000178.1:0-6687 GCA_038247355.1 Rhodobacterales bacterium | reverse complement strand
TGGGGGACGGGTTTGTGGTCGTGCGGAAGCGATAACCTACGGCCGTACCACGGTTTCCAGCTTCTTCACTCGATCCGCCAAGTCGCGCAGCGCGGTCGTGTGGTTCAGGATCGATTTTTCCAGCGCCTTCACCTCGTCCGACAGCTCGTCGCTTTTGCGGTCGAGCTTGCTGTTTTCGATGTTGATCAGGCGGCGATCCAGCTTTTCCATGGCGCGCTGGGTGGTGATGAGGCTGGTTTTCAGCTCGTCGAAGGTCTTGGCGTCGGTCTTTTGCTCGACGGCGGCGTCTTTGGCGTTGATCTGGAGGAGCTTTTCGATGCGTTCCAGGCGCGCCAGGACGGTGCCGGCGGCGTCGGTGGGATCGCGGACGACGACTTTTTCCAGCGCTTCGACCCGCTTTTCAGTGGCGGCGGGGTCGGGGGCGTCGGCGATGGCGGTGTCGCGCGTGCCCATGACGACGACCGCCAAAATCGCGGTTCCGAGGATAGAGAGGGATCGGACGTGCATAATCGGCCTCCTGAGGGTGTGAGAAGTATAGGCGAATGAACGTTAGTCTGACGCACCAGACACGGCAGGCGATGGAAATGTTAGGCGTTTTGCGGCGTCTTTGGGAAAGCTGCGCGGGTCGGTCGGTCCGATAAGCAACAGGCGGGCACAATCCATGGTTTTTCCCAACTTGCAATGTCGATTCATCTGTTAAACTGTTGACCCTGCACCCGTCCCGCTGTGGGGCGGATCGGGGTCAGGGTAATGACGTAAGTCCATGGCAGAGAACGGTTCCTCCAATTCGTCAACCGGTGAGGCGCGCCTGGTTCCCTTAGGGTCCCACGCTGCGGCGGCGCCGATTCCCATTACGCGTCCGGCGACACTCGTCGGATCGCGCAAAGACATTGTACGCCTGCATTTAGAGAGTTCGACCGTCTCCAAGGCGCACTGCGTGATCGTGCTGTGCGACTTCGGTTGCTACATCCACGACCTGGGCAGCCGAACGCACACATGGGTGAACGGGAAGCAGGTCGTCGACACCGACCTCGCCGACGGCGACCTGGTGCAGATCGGACGGTTCAAGTTCCGATACGAAGCGCCCAAACGCGTGTTCGGCAAGTCCGCCCCGGCGGGTCAAGCGGAACTCAGCGTCTCGACGCTGACCGACGCGCTTCCGATCACCAAGCGCGTCCTCCAGATCGGCCGACGAACCGGGAGCGATCTCCAGTTCGACGACGATTCGGTTTCCAACATCCACGCCATCCTCTTTGAGCGCAACGGCAAGCGGTACGCCCGCGATATCGGCTCGCGCAAGGGCACGTGGCTGGACGGTACGCCGATCCACCAGGAAGAGTTATCCGACGGCGCGGTGCTCCGGGTGGGCCCGGCGACGATCACGCTGAACGAACTCGCGACCGAGGTCGCACCGTCGCCTTCGATCCCGCTGCCTTTGCCCATGCCGCCGGCGTTCGTGCGGCCCGAGCCGCCTCAGATCAGCAAGACCGGCGCGATCGAACTGGAACCGCTCGCAGGGGACGACGCGCCCCTGGAAGTCGCCACCGACGACCAACCCGCCGCAGAGCTGTCGCGGGACGAACAGGTCGCCGATGAAGTATCGATTGAGTCGGAAGAACTCAGCGACGAGGCGATCGCTGCGGAGTTGAACGCACCCGCAGGCGACACCGTCGCCGCGCCGGCGCTAGAGATATCGCTCGACGACGAGATCGAAGAAGCGATCGAGACACCCGCCGCCGGCGAGCCTGCGGAGAGGGAGGCAAGCGACGCATCGGACGAAGACGCGCTGGCCGCGCTGCGTCGCGGCTGGCACGGCGCGGCGCGCGTCGAAGAAAGCTCGCTCGAACTCGCGCCCGAAGTCGCCGACGAAGCCGCGCCCGCGGTCGCCGAAGCGCCCGCAGCGGCCGAGCCGGAAGCGATGGAACCGGTCGCGATCGAGCCTCAGACCCCCGAACCGGTAGTTGAACCGCTCATCGACGAAACCGCCGAAGCGCCCGCCGCGCCTGAGCCGCCCTTGCCTGAGCCGCCCGTGCTTGAGTCGCCGGCACTTGAGTCGCTCGTCGTGGCCCCGATCGATGACGTCTCGGATGACGACGGCGCGATTGATCTGGACGAAGCCCCGCCGATGCCGGTTGCCGAGTCGCTCGCCGAACCGGAGCTGGCGTTGGAGCCCGACGCCGCCGGCCTGACGGCCGCCGAGCCCGTCGCGGAATCCGAGATCGTCGTCGAAGCACCCGCCGAGCCCGAGCGCGAATCCGAATCCGAGTCCGAATCCGAAGCCGACGTCGAATCCGACACCGACCTGGTGGAACTGGAAACCGGCGAGGTGGTCGTACCCGCCGACCGCGTGGTGGGTGTCACCGAATCGGTCGCCGACGAAAGCGAAGACGAGTTCGACGCGCCCGCGCCGTTGGAAGAAATCGCCGAGGCGACGGTCGTCGAGCCCGTCGCCGAAGCACCGGTTGAGCCGGCTGCGGAATACGTCACTGAAGCCGCTTCCGCAGACTCGATCGAACCGAGTGCCGAAGTGTTGCCCAGCGACACGTCGGTGTCCGCAGCCGGACTCGACATCGAGGAGATGGCCGAGGCGGTCGTCGGCGAGCCGGCGGGCGAACTCGACACGGGCCTCGACCTCGAACCCGAAGACCTCGAGCCCGACCTCGCCGAAACATCCTCGCCGCGCGAGGAAGCGCTGGCGGAGCTGGATCTGCTGGAAGAGACGCCTGTCGATGACGAGCCGGGCCTGGCAATCGATTTGTCGCAGACCCGCTTCGATACCGCCATCACGCCCGCTTCGGATTTGGAGATCGAGGACGAGCCCGAGGCCGTCGCCGAACTGGAGTCGATCGATTTTTCGGACATCGCGCCCGAAAAATCGGCCGAAATCAGTATCGCTCCGGCGAACTTCCAGCGCGAGCACATCGTCGATGAGTCGCTGCCCGAAGACGCGGTGAGTGATGAATCAACAAGCGACGATCCGATCGCCGAAGCGAAGCGCGAGCGATCGCCGATCGATTTTAGCGGGTTTGAAGACGACAATGAGCCGGTCGAACCGCTGATGAATCTGGCGGATTCGATACAGGGCGAAGGCGTGCCGAGCATCGAGATCGTCGAAGAAACCCTGCCCACGCCCGCGTCGGCGATGCCGCTCATCGCCGACGATTACGCAGGCGAGTCGGACGAGGTGATCGACGCCAAAGACCTGATCCACGAACTCGATGTTGCCGCCGAGCCGATGAATGACACGTTCGTCGGCCTGCCCGAATCCGAAGGCGGCGAGCCCGTCGAAACCACCGGCGAAACCGGCGGCAACGTTGTCGGCGCATCGGTCGATGGGACCGACGGCACGGAGATCGAAGACGAGTTCGACCTCGACGACCTGCCCGAACCGCCGCCCGCGGGCAACCTGAACGACCTGATCCCGCGCGACGGCCCGATGCTCGGCGGGGCGTTTTCGCCTCAATCGCAGACGTTCCTCATGGGCGGATCGCCGCTCGTCGAAGTCACCGGCGGCGACGACGCCCCGAGCGATGCCAGCCCGCAAATCGCCGCCGAGGCGCCCGACTCCGCTACGCCGGATGATCGCCGCAAGCCGCTGCGCGTCGGCTTCAATGGAACGGGCGCGCCCGCAGCGCCGGCACCCAACCCGTTCGCCGGTGCCAACCGCACCATCGCCGACACCATCATCGGGCGTCGCGGACAGCAGTCGGTCGATGTCTTCTCCAACCCGTCGCCAACGCCCGAAGACTTGCTGCTCGACGAAGCCGAAGACAAGAAAAACGGCGAAGCCGGCACCGCTGCGCAGGATCGCGAGCAGCAGGAGCTTCTCGAAACCGCCGGCCGGTTCCGGCCGCGCGGAGCGATCTCAGCGCTCGAATCCTTTCCGCAAATCGCCATCCCGCCCGTCTATCGACCGGAGGAAGATCCGGTCTACGTCGCGCAGCTTCGCCGCGGGCGCCTGCGTCGCGTGCTGGTGTGCGTGCTGGCGCTGATCCCGCTCATCGGCGGGGTGGTTTACGGAGTGCAGCAGTTCGTGCCGGTCTACTCCAAGCTCGTCGCGGCCATCACCTACGACGGTCTGGCCAACCTCTCGGTCGAACGTACACGCAACTTCAAGCACACGCTTAACGAAGTGCTCAGCGACGAAAACACGCGCGTTACGGCGTTGGCGGAACTGGGCCCGGACTGGGAGCAGAAGAAGGGTTTCCTCGCCGACACGCAGAAGACCGTGAACGCGCTGGTCCGCGCCCCCGGCGAGCGCTGGCCAGCGGCACAGCCGAACCAGATGCACCTGATCGTCAACTCACGCGACAAGGAAGGCGATCTCGCCCGCCTGCGTGCATTGGCCAAGGCGGTCGTCAAATCCAGCGAATCCAACGCCCGCCGAGTCGCCCGGTTGCGTGAAGAGGCCCGCGAGGACGAGGCCCAGATCCAGGCGATGGGGGTTCGCGTCAAGGCCGTGACGCAGGAGATCGAAGAGCTTCGCGCCATCGGCGATTCGCGTCCCGACAACGCGACCATGGACGAGGTCGAGGCCCGCCGCAAGAACGCCGAAGCCGACCTGAAGGCCGCCCGCGCGAAACGCCTCGACACCGAGGCCGCGATCGAACTGCTCCAGAGGCAGACGCCCGGCGAACTCGCGCCGTCGCCCGAGGCCGATCTCTCCAAGGCCGACGAGGAGCTTTCCAAGCTCACCGCTCAACTCGAAGCGATCCAGAAAGAGTCCGAGGCGGTCAAAACCTCCGTGGCATCAAAAAACGACGAGGCCCGCAAGGCGCTCGACGCCGCCATCACTCAGTTCCAGACCGAGGTCGAATCGGCACAGAAGCTCAAAGACAATCCCGCACTGGTCCGCTATCTGGAAGGCGCGAAGCGATTCTTCTCTCAGGCCCGCACGCTCACCGACGACCTGATCCGCCGACAGGAAAATCAGCAGACACGACTCAGCGAACTGAAGCAGCGGCTCGGCGAGTTGATGGAGAAGCGGACGAAGGAGATCCTTGAGAAGGACGGCGAGCTGAAGCGTCTGAACGACGAGCTGAGCATGCTCGTCCGCCAGCAGAACGCGGTGCTCGCTGAAGGCGAGAAGCAAGAAGCGGACAAGCTGGCGCTGAAGATGGAACTGATTCGCACGCTCATCCGCGGGCGCGAGGATCTGTTCAAGAACGACCCGGTCCACGCCGAGGCCATCAGCGCGATCGAGCAGATCATCGAGCAGACGAAGAAATCGATCCCCGAAGACCGCAAGCACATCGACGCGACGCTCAGCCGCGCCGAGGAAGATTTTTCGAAGTCGTCGCCGTCGGTGGAGCAGTTGCCCGCCGAGCAGAAGCAACTCGCCGAGTCGCTGGAGAAGCGGCTGGCTGCGGTCGCCGAAGCGCGTAAGGCCTACTCCGCCACCGCCGACGCCGCGGACGTGGAGATCGCGAAGACCGAGTCGTCGAGCAAGGAAAAAGTCGCGAACCTGCAACTGGAAATGCGGGCCCGCAAGCAGTTGATCGAGGCCGCCGCCCGCGAGAAGCAGGCGATCGCCGCGGAGGAGAATCGCAAGAAGCGGCTGGAGGACAAGAAGATCGAACTTGCGGCCGCGGTCGAGAAGGAAAAGCAGACGAACACGCTACTGGACAGCGTGATCGCCGAGAAAGAGAAAATGGAAGAGCACCGCCGCCGGCTGGTGCAGAACGACGAGCTGTTTAGCGCCAAGAGTTCGTCCAAGGCGGAGCTTGACATGCAGATCAAGGCGCTCAAGTTCCGCGTGGAAGAGAAGCAGAAACAGATCGCTGACGTGATCGTGCCGGACCCGAAGGTCGACATCCAGAACTACGACAACCCCGACCGCAGACCCATCTACGCCGGCGCGGGTGCCGGTGCCATCTTCGTACTGATGCTGATCCCGATCGTCTACAACCTTCGCCTGATCTCTCGCGACAGCCACCAGCACGCGGCACCGACGAACCCGCCCGAGCCGGCGACGACCAACGGCTTCGACCCCATCTTCAACGACCCCGCCGCCACCGACGACGAGACCCGCACCGACGAACCCGCGCCCGACGAGACCGTCGCGACGCGCTGAATCATTCCAACAGGGTTCGTGTTCCGTAGCTGCGACGCCCGCGTCGCAGACACGCGGATACCGCTACCGATCGAAATACTGCCGGACGAGTTCGCGGTGCGCTTCGGGCACCTGTCCGGTGCGTGCCTGCGCCAACGCGGCATCGCGCGATGCGGGCCAGGTGTCGGTTGACCAGGGGGCGACGTGCGAACGGGTGCTGTCCGCGATCATGCCGTGCGCGCCAGCGCCCGCGGCATGGGCGGTCGCGGCGGTGCCGTTGCCGGCGGCGGGGGTGGTGCCGGGGAGGAGTCGGGTGAACGAGTCGGCGTCGGTGCCGCCGGGCAGTTTGCCGGCGACGCCTTCGGACGAGCGGCCGGTGCCGGGCGCGTCGTCGCCTGAGCCCGTGGGTCGCTGGCTTGATGAGCCCGACTGCGCCGACGCGGCGTCGGCCGGCAGGGCAGTGTCGGTGCTGGCGTCTTGAGATCGCACCAGCGGCGCGCCGATCGTCTGGCCGTTCGACGGAGTGGTGTTCGTCGTGATCCTGCCGGACGCCCGATCGCCGCGAACCGCGTCGGCTTCAGGCGACAGCAGCACGCCGGCGAGCAGCACCGATCCCAATCCCAGCCACGCCGCCA
>JBBRUZ010000177.1:0-6715 GCA_038247355.1 Rhodobacterales bacterium | reverse complement strand
GAGGCCCGGGGTCGCCGCGCCGTAGCCCCGCCTCGCGACCTTCGCCGCGGCACCGAGAGACTCTCGAGTGACGGTGAGCGCGCCGGTCGTGTAGCTGATCGCGTAGTTGGCGCTGGCGAGCCCGCGCGCGGTGACCGCGTAGGCGCCGACGTCGCTGGCCGCGACCGCCGTCGTCGCGAGCGCCAGCGCGCCGCCGAGATCGCCGATGTCCTGGCCGAGCACGAAGCCGGTGAGCGTCGCGCCGAGGCCCGGGGTCGCCGCGCCGTAGCCGCGCGTCGCGTCGTTCGCCGCGACGATCAGCCCGGCCGGCGTGACGGTGAGCACGCCGTCGACGAGGTCGAGCACGTAACCCTGCGCCGAGGCGGCGGCGGTGACGATCGTGGCGTAGGGACCGCCGGCGACGTCGGCGTCCGCTGACGATCCCGCACTGGCGACGGTCGGGCCGCTGTCGAGCGCCGTGGCGAAGCTGTCGCCCGCCCGCAGGCCGAGGACCGAGTAACCCGGCGTCGCGGCCGCGCCGTAGGTCTTGGCGAGCGTCTCGCCGGTCAGCGCCAGCGTGGGGGCTTCGCCGTAGACGATGCGGTTGGCGTTAAATCCAAGGAGCACGGGCGGATCCGCGTCGTAGGTCCGGCCGTAGAGATCGAAGGCCCCGGGAACGGGCGCCGCCCCGACGAGGCCGGCGAACTCATCGAGATAGAGGAGCCAGCGGCCGTTCGGATCGCCAAGCGCCACCGCCCCGGCCCCTGCGGTGGAGTCGTTGCGGAACTGCCGGCCGGCGGCCACCACGAGCGCGTCGCCGGCGCCGACGCCGGTGAGCAGGCCCCCGGGGCCGAGGCCGACGCGCTCGGCGCTCTCGAGCGTGATCTGTCGCGCGGTTACCGGCGCGTCGATCTCGATTGCGCCTGTGCCGGACGTCTCGACGACGAAGGGCTTGTCCGAAACGTAGCTCGACGCGGCGCCGAGCGGCGATTGCGCCAGCACCGTGAAGCCGTTGCCCGGCGCGAGGCTGAGCTGCGGCTGAAACCCGGCGACGACGGCGCCGGAGATCACGACATCGCCGCCGTTCGCCGCACCGTTGCCCGCGCTGACCGGGCCGGTCCAGGTCTGGGTCTCCGCACGAAGCGTGAGGCTGGCGCCGCCCATCGCCTGGATGCGGCCGGGCGCGGGCGTCGGATCGCCGGGCGCGACCCTGACGCCGGATAGGACCGCGATATGGCCCGCGTCGATGGTCAGCGTCCCGCCTGGCCCGGCGACGACCTCGGCGAAGGTGTTGTCGATGCGCCCCCCCTGGATCGTGACGGTCGGTGCGGCCAGCGACACGGCCGCGGCGCTGCCCACCGTTCCGAGCCGCACCCACTGACCGGCCCAGTCGCCGCCTTCGAGCCGGATCTCGACCCCGGCGTCGACATCGAGCGCACCGTTCAGCGAATAGACCTGGACATTCGAGGCGGCGAGCGGGTTGACCCGCCGGAGTCGGACCGAACCGAGCGGCGCGCGCATGTCGAGGTCGCCGTGGTTCGTCGAGACGATGATGTTCGACGCCGGGGCCTGGGTGACCACGATGTCGCCGGTCCGCGCGAGCATCGAGAGCCCGCCGAGGTTGCTTGCGCGAACGTTGGCGTTCACGGTGATCGAACGGTCGGCGTCGAGGGTGAGGAACCCGTCCCCCGACCAGTTCAGCGGCGCATTGACAGAGATGTCGCCCGCCATCGTCGCGGTGGGGTGGAACGTCGTGATCGTCACGTCCCCGCCGGTGTTCAGCGTCGACGTGATCGTCCCCGCGCCGATCCCGCCGGGGCCGATGATGATGTCCTGCGGATCGAGGAGCCAGGCCCCGCCCAATCCGACCGCGACCGATCCCGTGGCCCCGATCTCGAGGGCAAAGCGCCCCGAGGTCTCGACGAAACCGCCGGGCAAACCGCCCGCAGCGCTGATCGCGCCGTCGACGCGCGTCACGCCGTCCGACCAGAGCACGACTTCGCCGCCGCGCGCCGTGCCGCCGTTGGCGGTTATCCGTGCGCCAGCCGCCATGCGCAGATGGTCGGCGCGCCGGAGCGGACCCGCGCCCTGCATGTCGCCGCCGAGGCGCACGGCGCCGCCGCTCGCGCCGCCGCGCGCGTCGAGACGCGCGGCGCTGGCGAGCTCGACCCGGGCGCCGGTCGCGGTGGCCGATCCGCCGCGCCGGGCGCCGGAAACGTCGATCGCGCCCGCGATCCGCACGGCGCCGTCGCCGCGCCCGGTCAGCTCTACGCTGCCGCCGTCGCCGGCGCTCGATGTCGCGCGGATCACGCCAGTCGTGTTGATCGCGGCGTCGAGCGTGCGGACGGCCGATCCCGCACTCAGCACGACCCTTCCGTCGCCAGCGTCGATCAGGCCGCCGTTGACGACGCGCGACCCGAATTCCGCATCGCCGGTGGTCGCGAACCCGATCACCCCGTCGCCTGCGAAATCGACGACCGTGCGCGCGCCCGAGGCGAGCGCCACCGTCCCGCGGCGCGCGACGATGACGCCCGTGTTGGCGACGTCGCCGCCGACCAGCGCCGCGAGCCCGGCGCCGCGGACGGTGATCGCGCCGTGGTTGACGACCCGCGCCCCCGCGACCTCGCCTCCGCCGATCGTGAGGCCGCCGTCACGGGCAAAGCGCGCCGGGTCCACCGATTGCGTGGTCGCGACGAGCCCGCCAGTGTCGATGCGCGACGTTCCGGTGAAGATGACGCCGGCGTTGTTCTGGATGACCACGGTGCCGGGCGCACGGATCGCGCCCTCGATCAAGCTGCGTTGCGAAGCGCCCACTCGGTTCAGCGTCGCCGAGGACCTGCCCGGCTGATCGAACACCACCGTATGGTCGCGACCGACGTCGAAACCGTCCCAGTCGATCACCGCCCGATTCGAGCCCTGACGGATCACCGAACGCCCGGCGCGCTGGTGAATCGTGGCCTTCCCCTGGACGACAACGCCGCCCTTCGGGCCGTCGGCGTGCGCCGGTGCGCTCAACGCGAGCAGCGAGCCGCCGAGCGTCAGCAGCATCCTTACGGAGAACGAGAGCAGCGACGGATCACGGCCAGCGCGCATAGAACAACCTCTTTTCGACCGCGGAGCGAACCCCCGCCGCATATCCGGACAAATCAACTTAAATCGTTAACTGAGCATAAAGAAATCAATCTTGAGTAGAGCAACCCATTGTCGACCGATGACCGCAGGGACCGTCCGCTACGGAAAACCGAGCACCTGGCCGTTTCCCCGGCTCTCGCGATGAAGTCCGACGTCGGCTGCTGCGCGGCGATCGGTCTGCGCGCCCTAAAGCCGAGAGCGTCGCCCGAAGCGACAGCCCGGTCGGACCCGAAGGGGCCTCGGACGCCGCCCCCGGTCGTGCGACCGGGATCAGCGCGCGGGTCGCTCGTAGCGCGGCGTTCTGCACCGAAACCCTGGATCGGCATTCGCAACCCGGTGTCGAGGGGCGCGCGGCGCAGCCGCTTGAACGGCGCCGGACCGGACCGGATGCGGTGACGCGTCGGCGCTTCCGCATCCGGTCGGGCGGCGGCAAGCGTCTCGATCAGGTGGGTCGCACTCTGGTCGGTCCGCGTTCGGCTCCGACGCCCTAACCGGTCGCCCTGACCGATCGCAACGCTTTGTCGCGCGCCTCACCGAACGCGGAGCACGGCGTTCGCCGACCGCAAGCACTTCGGGTCGATCCAAGCATCGATCGCTCAAGCACGTTATCGCGCCGGAACATCCGACAGCCGCCCCCTTGCGCCCGTCCGGGGCCCCTGTCAAAAGCCCGAAACGAAGCCTCTCCGGAATCCGAGCCGTGACCGCGACGCTGACCCTCCCCGACCAGGCCGCCACCGAGCGCCTCGCCCAGGTCCTCGCCCCGTTCCTGCGCCCCGGAGACGCACTGCTGCTGACCGGAGGGCTCGGCGCCGGCAAGTCCACCTTCGCCCGGGCGCTGATCAGGGGCCGTCTCGCGGTTCTCGGCCGGATCGAGGACATTCCCTCGCCGACCTATACCCTGGTCCAGACCTACGATCTCGGCCCATTCCAGCTCTGGCACGCAGATCTCTACCGCCTCGCCTCCCCCGGCGAGATCGGCGAACTCGGCCTCGACGAGGCGTTCGAGAGCGCCGTCACGCTGATCGAATGGCCCGACCGCCTGACAGGTCGCCTTCCCGCCCGGCGCCTCGACGTCGCCCTCGACTTCGCCGAAACCGACGATGCCCGCCGGGCGACCCTCACCGCCACCGGCCCAGGGTGGGAGTGGCTCGCCGAAGCCCTCGCGCGGGTTCCGGCATGATCACTGTCGCCACCTTCGCGACCGCCACCGCACGCGCCCGGGCGGGAACGGCTTGGCCGCGGCTGTCGGCCAAGTCTCCGCATGACCGCCATCACCGCCTTCACGCCCGTCGCCAGCACGCGCCGATGTCCGTTGTGGTCGGCCCGCGCGACGCCCGCGCCGGCCGTCGCGCATGATCCGCCCTGACGAGATCGACCGCTTCCTCGTCGGCGCCGGCTGGGCGCGCGCCCCGCGCCGCCCCCTCGCCGGCGACGCGTCCGCCCGCAGTTATCATCGTCTCGTTCAGGGGGCGCACTGCGCGATCCTGATGGACGCGCCCCCCAGCTCGGGCCTGACCGTGACGCCGTTCCTCGCGGTCACCGCCTGGCTTCGCGGCCTTGGGCTCAGCGCGCCCGAGGTTTACGCCGCGGACCCCGCCCTCGGCCTCGTCCTCCTTGAGGATCTCGGCGACGCGCTCTACATCGATCTCGCCGCGGACCCCGCCCGCGAGCCCGAGCTCTACGCCGCCGCCATCGACCTCGTCGCCGACCTGCAGACGCATCTGCCCGCACCGAGCCGCGACTGGACCCCGCCGGACTACGACCGCGCCGTGCTGATCCGCGAAATGCGCCTCGTCCCCGACTGGTATCTCCCGGCCGCGACCGGCGCCGCCACGTCCCCCGACCTCGCCGCCGAATTCGACGCCGTCATCGAGCCGATCGTCGCCATCGCGCTCGACGCGCCGCCGTGCCCGACGTTGCGCGATTACCACGCCGAGAATCTGCTCTGGTTGCCGGGCCGGACCGGTCACGCGCGTGTCGGCCTGCTCGACTATCAGGATCTGTTGATCGGCCACCCGGCCTACGACGTGGTCTCGCTGCTCGAGGACGCCCGCCGCGACGTGCCCGCAGCACTCCGCGACGCGATGATGGACCGCTACGTCGCGCGATCCGGCGCCGACCGCCCCGCGTTCCTGCGCGCGGCCGGCGCCCTCGCCGCCCAGCGGAACCTGAAGATCCTCGGGCTGTTCGTCCGCCTCGCCCGCCGCGACGGCAAGCCCGGCTATCTTCGCCGCCTCCCCAGGGTCTGGGACCACCTCCGGCGCGATCTCGCGCATCCCGACCTCGCCCGGCTGCGCGCCTGGACCGACCGGTACGTTCCCGCTCCCGGCGCCCTCGTGCCCGCATGACGCCGCGCGCGGCCATGATCTTCGCCGCGGGTATGGGCTCGCGCATGGGCGAACTCACCCGGGACCGGCCGAAGCCGCTGCTTCGCGTGGGCGGTCGAACCCTTCTCGACCACGCCCTCGATCTCGTCCGCGACGCCGGGGTTCCCCGGATGGTCGTCAACACCCACGCCCACGCCGCCCAGATCGCGGCCCATCTCGGACGCAATGCTCCGGAGGTTCGCGTCTCGCACGAGGCCGAGCGGCTCGAAACCGGCGGCGGCCTGAAGGTGGCGCTGCCGCTGCTGGCGGCCAACCCGGTCATCACTCTCAACGCCGACACGATCTGGCGCGGTTCCAACCCGCTCACCGCGCTGGCCGCCGCTTGGGACTGCGGCCGAATGGAGGCGCTCCTCGCCCTGATCCCGCGCGACGCGGCCCTCGGCCATACCGGCCCCGGCGATTTCGACCGCGACCCCGACGGCCGACTCGTCCGGCGCAGCGGGCCAGCCGCCGCGACCGTCTACGCCGGCGCCCAGATCATCGACACGCGGCTCCTCGACGCCTTCGCGCCAGGTCCCTTCTCGCTGAACGCCGTCTGGGATCGCGCGCTCGCGCGGGGTCGCCTGCACGGCGTCGTCTGGTCCGGAAGCTGGATCGACGTCGGTCGCCCCGAGGGCCTCGCGCTCGCCGAAGCCGAACTCGCCCGCTGATGTTCGCGCCCACCGCCAGCCCCCGCGTTTTCGCCCTGCCGCCCGGCGTCGATTTCTCGCGGGCGCTGATCGCGGGCCTCGACGCGCGCCTGTCCGCCGCGCCCGACGCCCTCGCTCGCGTCGAGATCTGGGTGAACACGCAGCGCGCGCGTCGCGCCCTTGTCGCCGAATATGCCCGCGGCCCCGCCCGCCTGCTGCCGCGGATCCGGACCGTCGCCGAGATCGCCGACGATCCGCGCGCGCCGCTCGACCTGCCGCCCGCCGCGTCGGCCCTTGGCCGCAAGCTCGACCTCGCCCGCCTCGTCGGAACGCTGCTGCGCGCCGAGCCGGGCGTCGCCGCGCCCGCCGCCGCCTTCGACCTCGCCGACAGTCTCGGCGACCTCCTCGACGAGATGCAGGGCGAAGGCGTCAGCCCGTCGGCTCTCGCCGCGCTCGATGTGGGCGAGCACGCCGAGCACTGGCGCCGAAGTCTGCGGTTCCTGGTCTTGCTCGCCGACTACGCCGCCGCCAGCGCCCCGGTCGACGGCCAGGCCCGGATGCGCGCCGTCGCCGAAGCCTGGGCCGCCG
>JBBRUZ010000176.1:0-6756 GCA_038247355.1 Rhodobacterales bacterium | reverse complement strand
CCGGACGAAGATCATTCGTTCGGGCATAGCTCGGTCGAGGATCTGGTGGCGCTCGGACAAGCCGTGATCGTGGCGGTGTCGGCGGCGGGGATCGGCATCAGCGCGCTTGCGCGGTTCGGAGCGCCGCGGCCGCTGGCGGCCGAGAGCACCGGGCTCGCCGTGATGGCGGCGTCGCTCGCCATCACCGGGGCGCTGGTCGTATGGCAGAGCCATGTCGCTCGACGGACCGGATCGAGGATCGTGGCGGCCGACCGGTTGCACTACCTTGCGGATCTGTGGCCCAACCTCGGGGCGATCGTGGCGCTATACGCCGCCGCGGCGCATGGGATACTGTGGCTGGATCCTGCGATCGCGCTGGGGGCTTGCGCAATGCTGCTGGTCGGGGCGCGGCGGATCGGGGTGGAGGCCTGGCACGCGCTGATGGACCGTCGCGCCGCGCCGGCCGAAATCGCCCGGATCGAATCGGTGCTCGGCCGATGCCCGGACCTCGCCGGGTGGCACGACCTGCGCACCCGGACCGCCGGGCCGCGGGTGTTCATCCAGGTCCATGTGGAGATCGACGGGGATCTGCCGCTGCGCGAGGCCCATGCGATCAGCGCGGCGCTGAAGCGCGAGCTTCTCGCAGCGGTCCCGCAGGCCGATGTGATCATCCACCAGGATCCGGTTTGACGGCTGCGGGACACCGCCGGGCGTTTCCCGTTGCTGTTGCGGCGAACAGCACGGCTTCCCGTTGACAGACCCGAAACAGGCAAAAAAGCGACTGGCCTTGCCGTCGCCGGTCTTCAGTCCGAGGCGCGAGAGGCCAAAGCCGTCACGGTGCGCCCGGAGTCCAGCGGCGCACGGAGACGCTGACCTTGCACATTGATGTCCCGGCGCCAGCGACAGGCAGGCGGCGTGCGGCGACCTCACCACACCTGCGAAATGACAGCGCAGGGAACCGGACGGTTCCGCCCGTCAACAGTCAGGACAGCCGCCCGTCCGCGTCGATCCGCGTCCCGCCGCGCAGATACGAATAGAGCGCCGGCGGAAGGCTGATCGAGCCGTCGGCCTCCTGCCCGTTCTCGACCACTGCGATCAGGCAGCGCCCGACAGCGAGGCCCGACCCGTTGAGCGAATGGACGAATTCCGGCTTCTCTCCGTCGGCACGGCGGAAGCGCGCGTTCATCCGCCGCGCCTGAAAATCGCCGCAGACCGAACATGAGCTGATCTCGCGAAATGCATTCTGCCCCGGTAGCCAAACTTCGATGTCGTGCGTCCGCCGCGCCCCGAACCCCATGTCCCCCGCACACAGCGCCACTGTCCGATACGGCATCCCCAACGCTTGCAGGATCGCCTCTGCACACCCCGTCATCCGGTCGAGCTCCGCCCGGCTGTCTTCGGGCCGGGTTATCGAAACCATCTCGACCTTCTCGAACTGATGCTGGCGAAGCATCCCGGTCGTGTCCTTGCCCGACGACCCCGCCTCCGAGCGGAAACATTGGGTGTGCGCGGTCATACGCATCGGCAACTGCGCGTCCTCGAGGATCTGGCCCGCCACCAGATTGGTGAGCGTCACCTCGGAGGTGGGGATCAGCCACCAGCCGTTGGTGGTCCGGTAGCTCTCCTCGGCAAATTTCGGTAACTGCCCGGTCCCGAGCATTGCCTCGTCACGCACGAGCACCGGCGTCCAGTGTTCGACCAGTTCATGGTTCTCGATGTGAAAATCCAGCATGAACTGCGCCAGCGCCCGGTGCACCCGGCTCATCGCGCCCTTCAGCACGACGAAACGGCTGCCCGCGAGCCGCGCGCCCGCCTCGAAATCCATGCCCGCCGCAGCGGCCGGGATCGCGTAGTGCTCGCGCGGCTCGAAGCTGAAATTGCGCAGCGCGCCCCAGCGACGCATTTCGATGTTGGCGTGCTCGTCGGCGCCCTCAGGCACGTCGGCGTCGGGCAGGTTCGGCACGCCCATCAGCAGATCGCGCAGCGCTGCATCCGCCGCCGCGGCCTCGGCCTCCAGTCCCGCGATCTCGTCCTTCTTTTCCGCGACCAGCGCGCGCAGCCGCGCGAACGCCGCATCGTCGTTCCGCGCTTTGGCCGCCCCCACGTCGCGCGAAGCTGCGTTGCGCTCGGCCAGAGCGTTCTCGGCGGCGTGGATCAAGCCGCGGCGCCGCTCGTCGAGCGCGAGGACCTCCTCAGCCAGCGGCGCCAGACCACGTCGGGCCAAGGCCGCGTCAAAGGCGTGCGGGGTTTCGCGGATCGTTCGAATGTCGTGCATTGCCGGCCCTCGGGTGCGTTCGGGCCGCGTTATGGCCGAGATCGGGGTCCGATCAAAGCCGGATCTCGGCGCGCGCCGAGATCGCACTCTTCGGCCGAGGACGAACGCCTCGATACGCTGCGTTGACCTGCAAGCTCGGCTGGTCCCGCCTCAGACCGTGCCCAGCGCGCTCTGTTTGGCGTTCAGCGGCTCGGCACGGACCACCTTCACCGCATCATGGAGCGTCTCGCCCGTCGTCCGCGCAGTCGCGGCGCCTTGGCCGCCAAACTTCGCCGTCCCCGCCGTGCCCAGCCGATCCACTGCTGCTTGTCCGCTGTGGGTCGCCTCGGAGGATACCGGCGTTTCCGGCGCTGACACCTCGGGCTCCGGGAAGATCGGCCATATGGCGGGGGCATTTCGCGGCTTGCCCTCGATCCATGCCACGCGCGCTTCATTCAGCTTGTCCAGCTGCGGCGCGAGACTGTCGGGCGGCTCCTCGGCGTCGCTCGCCTTCATTGCCGGCTGCGGAACGATCGGCCGGTTGGCGACCGAGACCGGGTAGAGCATCGACGCAGGCTGCTGGACGGCCGCGACCGGCGCGGGCGCTATCGGCGCGGTCTGGCGCAGCGCGATTCCGATCGGCTGCTGCTGCGGCGCAGGCGGCGTCGGCGTCACACCCGCCGCCTTGATGAAGCTGCCTAGTTGGTTCATTGGTGGCTCCCTTAATCTGCCCCGACGCCGACGGTACGCCTGCCTTGGCAAGGGATACACACGTCCCGACGCCCAAGGTTAAGCCGGTCAACGTGAAGAACGCCTGGCGCCTCGGCGACCGCCACGCACGCAACCCCTTGAACAGCAACGCGAAGCTCCGGTTAACCAGGGGGCGCCGGGTCCGCAGCCAGGCTTTACCTTCTCGCATTTTGTTGGAGCGGATCGGCGGATCGACGAGGCGCGAAAAATCGCTTGGCCCCGAGCGACACGCTTGGGCTGGTCCCGAGCGCCGCGGCACGATCCCGCTATGAGTCGCGCCGTCGTCAACGCCCATTGCGCAGCGCGTCCCGGCGCCGAGGTCGATGATCCCTGGGACGGCGGGCTTGCCGCCTGGAAGTTCGACGGCAAGATATTTGCGCTCGTCGGCGCTTTGGATGACGGCGCGTCGGTGAAATGCCCGGACATCGAGACCGCGCGGCTGCTGATCGACATGGGCCACGCCGAGCGCGCACCCTATCTTCATGCGAGCTGGGTCCGCATTCCCGGGCGCGCCGTTCCGGAGAGCGATCTGCGCGAGCGCCTGACGACCTCATACCGGCTTGTCCGCGCAGCACGACCGATGACGCTCCAAGAGGCTTTCCCGCCGGCCTGAGCGGCGGAAGCGAGAATTCATAGCGACGAATGCGGCTCCGGCGCGCATCGTCAGAATGCGCCGCGCAGTCAGGTCGCGATGGGAAGCGCCTCTAGCCGCGACAACCAGGCGCCGATGTCGGCGAAGAAGCCGTCGTCCAGCGGAGCGGGCGACGCGAGGCAGTTGCGAAGGTCGCCCTCGGTCTCCAGCCCCCGCATGCCACCGATGCGCTCGATGACCGCCGGATCGCCGAGTTGGCAAACGGAGTAGCCCGCCGCGGCGAATATATCGCTGATTGCGGCGCCTGAACCGCCTTCAAGCAGTTCGAACACGACATAAGGCCGGTCCCGCTCGAGCGTTTCGCGACCGCCCCGCAGTACATCGGCCTCGGACGTTTCGGCGTCGATCTTGATCACGCCCGGCCGAATCCGCTGCGCCACCCGATCGATCGTGGTGCACTCCACCTGCAGACTGCCGACATGGCGGCGGTGGTTCGGGTTTAGGCTATGGCTCATGTCCGACTTCTGGGAAATGTGGAAGGACAGCATGCCTTCCTTGTCCGACATCGCCTGGCGCGTAACCTGAACGGGGAAACCGTAATCGCGCACGATGGTTTCGAGAACCTCGGCCGCCGGAGGATAGGGCTCGTAGGCGTGAACCTGGCGACGGTAGGTCTCGGCGGCGGACAACGCGAATACGCCGATGTTGGCCCCGACGTCGAGCACGGCCCCATCTTTGCGCGCACAAGCCGTCAGAAACGCCGCCAGCGTCAGCGGCTCGTAGTTCTGTATTCCGCGGCCTTTCAGATAGCGCGGAAGATGGAATTTTGCCGGATGAACAAAATCTATGCGTTCGCCGCCCGGCAGGATCATGGTCGAGCGCTCGGTCCGCCGAGGGCCGCGCTTGATTTCCCCCGGCTTGATAAAGAGGTAGACCGAATGACCGGTCGGGCTGCGCAGCGCCGAACTCTGTACCGCCGCGCGGGTCACCGTGGCGTGATCGATGATTTGCCGCAGGTCGATGCGATGAAAGCCGTCGAAAAGCGGCATGATCCGAGCGTCGAAATCCTCGACTCCGAAGACGCGAACGTGGTCTTCCTGAAAGAATCGCGCTGTGCGCTCTGCGGCCGGCATCGCCAGATTCATGTCCTCGCGGTACCAACCGACATGGATGGGAACCTGGAAGGCATGAAAGCCGCCCGGCACGAGCGCCGCGTTCATTTCGGTCAGCACCCGATCCATCGAGGCGGGCACGTGTTCGAGAACATGGGCGTGAATGAACCCGCCGACGCTTTCCGGCGCAAAATACCCCAGCGGCTGCACCAGATCGACGCGTTCGACATTGAGGCCGAGCGCCGCATAGAGATCCGGGTCGATATCGGCAGGGTGGTATAGATCGCCGAACCGCGTCTTGAGCCGTTTCGCCAAGGCCAGCTCGGGCGCGAAATGGTAGACTGGATGGCCATAAGGGTCGATGGCGGCACGGTCCAGCGCCAAAGCCATCAATCGTTCCCGCTCCTTCGCGCCGCAGCCCAAGCACCGGGCGTTGAGCCGCCCCCGATAGGGCCGGAACTCCGTACCATCGCAGATCGGGCAGCGATGATCCGGCTCGGAGCGACTTTCGGATTGCGCGCCCGCCTTAATCACTAGCATCGACGTCTCCGTTCAGTTCATCAAACCATCGGTTTGCCGCATGGGAGTGTCAACTGCAACATCCACGGCCATGAGCCGATAGCAACGCCTGGGCCGCGCGGAGGCGATCGCGAGAAGGCTTGCGGCGGTTGCATTATGCCACGCGTCGAGAACACCGCGAACCGTGGTAGTCGGGGATTTTGCTGCCGACCCCGCACAGGACCCGATCCCCGTTTTTGAGCATCAGGGTATTTTTTCCGCAACGAATATAAATTGACCACAAAATATAAGCTTACGAAAGTTTCGAACTCGAACTGGCTTTCCAGCCTTTTCACACTCTTCTTCAATCTTCATGTTGTATGGCGATTCGGTTACAAACCACTTCGACCAATCTTTTGGGCGACCAAGCGCGGCGCGTTCGATCAACGTGAAACTGTCGATCCCAGGCCGATAGCTGATCAGACAAAGCCCGGCCGTCTCAAGTAAACATTTGAATCCGTAAACAGAGTAGTTGAATATGCTATATGAATGATACGGCTCCATCTGCGAAGTCTGCCCTATGAACAACCCGCCAGGCTTCAGCACGCGACGAACTTCAGCAAGGAGCGGTTCGGGGCGCCGCACATGCTCGAAGACCTGGAACGTATAGACGAGGTCGAAGCGATCGCTCGCGAAGGGCAGCGTCACACCGTCGAACGTGACGAATGTGCCGTCACTCCGGGTCCGGGCCAGGACTTCGGGGCTCGAATCGATGTCGACGCCGATCCATCTCGTTTTGGGAACCACAGTCTTGAAGAAATCGATGCTGTTACCGTTGCCGCACCCGAGGTCGAGCAGCTCCGTCGGGGCAAATCCCCCAGCGACTCGAGCCTGAACTTCGTCGCGCGCAGTGCTTTGCCGCGAATGGTCCATCGGCAAGACGTGCTTGAGGATGTCGTAGAGTGCGGGAAGCTTTACTTTTCGTTCGTCCTGCACGCGTTCTCCTCTTGTGAATACGGCTGGCTGATTCGAGCAAAGATTTTCGAACGAGGCAATGTCAGCCGGAGTCTCATTTGCGGATGGACAAGTCAATTCCGAACCGATGTCCGTGGAGAGGCGCTGTCTGCCTGGGCGCGTGCAATCCGGCAAGCAATGCGGCACAACAGCCTTCGGTCATCGAGCCGAGGTTGCGGCTCATGCATTTACCACCGGTCTGTTCGACGCAGACAGGCGGATGGTACGGAGCGGGGCAACCCGTGCCGACGGGACAGATATCTTACCAGGCGCCATCGACGAGGGTCGCGCCGAGAAACATCCGGTCGATGAAGGCATCGAGAACAAACCGGGCATTGGCATCCATGCCCTGCTTGATGCCGGTTGTCTCGCCAACGGCCCGCGCCTTGATCTCACGCCAGACGGTGTCAACGGCGGAACGAAAACCGGCCACGGGACGGCGCAGAACCAGGCCAGTGGCGAGGCGCCAAGCGCCATGGCGCGCGCGCTTGCTACATAGCTGGCGCATGCCATGGCGCTTTGGCCCACCGGGCCAAATCTGCGCGGGGTGATCAGGT
>JBBRUZ010000175.1:0-6769 GCA_038247355.1 Rhodobacterales bacterium | reverse complement strand
CGTGAACCCGGTCGACTATATCGCCGCAACGCTGTGCGCCATCCTGAATGGCCACCCGCAAAGCCGCATCGAAGACCTGATGCCCTGGTGCTTCAATCAGCCGTCAAGCCTCGCCGCATAGGGAGGCGCCGTAGCGCTTACTTTCAGCCAAAATCCGCTCACACCGATTGGAGGCTTACCCCGTGCACCGATTGCCCCGTCCCCCGGATGCGCTTGCAGATCGGGTTGTCTCCAAATGCTCTGTCGTGCGGGAGGTCGCCCACGGAACAACTACCGCGCCGCCTTTCTCGGCAGCCCGGAACGCGCGGGTGCTCACGCGGCGGCGCAACCTTCGGCGCCCGCAAGGGCTACGATGTCGAGCATGATCCGGTTCAGCTCGAAATCCTTCGGTGTGTAGACCCGGGCGACACCGTAGGCGCGCAGCACCTCGGCGTCGGCTTCCGGGATGATCCCGCCCACCACCAGCGGGACGTCCTCGATTCCCACGGCCCGCATGCGGTCGAGCACGTCCTTGACCAGCGGCAAATGCGATCCCGACAGGATCGACAAACCGACAACATGCACGCTCTCTTCCAGCGCCGCGTTGACGATCTGCGCCGGCGTCAGGCGGATGCCCTCGTACACGACCTCCATCCCGGAATCCCGCGCCCGCACCGCGATCTGCTCGGCGCCGTTCGAATGGCCGTCCAGCCCCGGCTTGCCGACGAGGAACTTCAACCGCCGCCCTAGCCGCCCGCTCACCGCCTCGACTGCCGCCCGCACCTCGGCGAGGTTGCCGGTGGGCGCCGCCGCCGCCTTGCCCACGCCGGTCGGCGCGCGATACTCGCCGAAGACGGCGCGCATCACCGCCCCCCACTCGCCGGTGGTCACGCCGGCCTTCGCCGCCGCGATCGACGCCGGCATGACGTTGTGGCCAGCCCTCGCCGCCGCTTCCAGTTCCGCCAGCGTCGCCCCCACCGCGCCCGCATCCCGCCCGGCGCGCCAATCGGCCAACTGCGCGATCGCATGGGCCTCCACGTCCGGGTCCACCACCATGATGCCGCCGTCGCCCGCCGTCAGTGGGCTGGCCTCGCCTTCGACATACCGGTTCACGCCGACGACCACCGTCTCGCCCGCCTCGATCCGGCCCAGCCGCGCGGTGTTGGACGCGACGAGCTGACCCTTCATGTAGTCGATGGCGGCGACCGCACCGCCCATTTCGTCGATCCGCGCCAGTTCTGCCCGCGCGCCCACCTTCAACGCCTCGACCTTGCGCTCGACCGCCGGGTTGCCATCGAACAGGTCGTCGTACTCCAGCAGATCGGTCTCGTACGCCATGATCTGCTGCATCCGCAGCGACCATTGCTGATCCCAGGGCCGCGGCAGGCCGAGCGCCTCGTTCCAGGCTGGCAACTGCACCGCCCGCGCCCGGGCACGCTTGGACAACACCACCGCAAGCATCTCGATCAGGATACGATAGACGTTGTTTTCCGGCTGCTGCTCGGTCAGGCCCAACGAATTCACCTGTACGCCGTAACGGAACCGGCGCAGCTTTTCATCGGTCACGCCGTAGCGGTCGAGACAGATCTCGTCCCATAGATCGACGAAGGCCCGCATCTTGCACATTTCGGTCACGAACCGGATGCCGGCGTTGACGAAGAACGAAATCCGACCAACCAGCTCCGGGAAGTCCGTCTCAGGCACCTGCAACCGGACCTGATCGAGCACAGCCGTCGCCGTCGCCAGCGCAAACGCCAATTCCTGTTCCGGCGTCGCCCCCGCCTCTTGCAGGTGATAGGAACAGACGTTCATCGGGTTCCACTTCGGAACGGAGGTGTAGCAATACTCCGCGACATCGGCGATGAGCTTCAGCGACGGGGCAGGGGGGAACACATACGTCCCGCGCGACAGATATTCCTTGATGATGTCGTTCTGCACCGTCCCCTGCAGCGCGGCCACATCCGTTCCCTGCTCGTCGGCCACCGCGACATAAAGCGCAAGCATCCAGGCGGCAGTGGCGTTGATCGTCATCGAGGTGTTCATTTCGTCCAGCGGAATCGCGTCAAACAGCGCTCGCATGTCGCCGATATGGCTGACCGGCACCCCGACCTTGCCCACTTCGCCCCGAGCCAGGATGTGGTCGCTGTCATATCCGGTCTGCGTCGGCAGATCGAACGCCACCGACAGACCGGTCTGCCCGCGCGCGAGGTTCGAGCGATAAAGCGCATTCGACTTTTCCGCCGTCGAATGCCCAGCATAGGTCCGGATCAGCCAGGGCTTGTCGCGCTTGGTCTCAATCATGCCCGTCTCCCAGCCGAATCACACGTCATGCTGCGCCGCAACCTAACGCAGCGTCAATGAGACGCAAGAACGTTTCATGCGTTTGGTGAAGCCGGCAATATTCAGTCGCCAGTCGCACCGGCAGGCCGGATCGGCGTTCACCGCACCGCAACAAAACTGGTTGCGCGAACAGGCTTAGAATGTAATAGCTCCTGCAGAGCAATTTCCGCAACAATGTTGCGCGACGCAAGGAGACCCCGATGGCCCTCATGGATGCGACCCAGACCCAGCCGGCCTATGACGCCCCAGTAAAGGACCTCTACGACGTCGGGCAAATCCCCCCGATTGGCCACGTCCCGGCGCAGATGTACGCCTGGGCGATTCGGCGTGAACGTCATGGCGAGCCTGACAAATCCTTTCAGATCGAGGTCGTCGACACCCCGCGTATCGACAGCCACGAGGTTCTGGTGTTCGTTATGGGGGCCGGCGTCAACTACAACGGCGTCTGGGCGGGCCTCGGCCTGCCGATCTCGCCCTTCGACGTCCACAAGGAGCCGTTCCATATCGCAGGCTCGGATGCGTCCGGCATCGTATGGGCCGTCGGCGACAAGGTCACCCGCTGGAAAGTCGGCGACGAGGTCGTCATCCACTGCAACCAGGACGATGGCGAAGACGAAGAGTGCAACGGCGGCGACCCGATGTTCTCGCCGTCCCAGCGCATCTGGGGTTACGAGACCCCCGACGGCTCGTTCGCCCAATTCACCAACGTCCAGGCCCGCCAGCTGATGCGACGCCCGCAGCACCTGACGTGGGAGGAGAGCGCCTGCTACACGCTGACGCTCGCGACGGCGTACCGGATGCTGTTCGGCCACCGCCCGCACGTGCTCCAGCCCGGCGACAACGTGCTCGTCTGGGGCGCGTCGGGAGGCCTGGGCGTCTACGCGGTCCAGCTGATCAACGCGGCGGGCGCCAACGCCATCGCGGTCATCTCGGATGAAAGCAAGCGGGACTATGTCCAGGGCCTTGGCGCCAAGGGCGTGATTAACCGCAAGGATTTCAACTGTTGGGGCCAGATGCCAACGGTCAACACCGACGAATACAAGGCCTGGTTCGCCGATGTCCGCAAGTTCGGCAAGGCGATCTGGGAGATCACCGGCAAGGGCGTGAACGTCGACATCGTGTTCGAGCACCCCGGTGAGGCGACGTTCCCGGTCTCGGTCTTCGTCGTGAAGCGCGGCGGAATGGTGGTGATCTGCGCCGGGACGAGCGGGTTCAACCTGACGATGGACGCTCGATATCTGTGGATGCACCAGAAACGCGTCCAGGGCAGCCATTTCGCCAACCTCAAGCAGGCGAGCGCCGCCAATCAACTGATGGTGGAGCGGCGGCTGGATCCTTGCATGTCCGAGGTTTTCCCCTGGGATCAGATCCCCGCCGCGCACATGAAGATGATGCGCAACGAGCACAAGCCCGGCAACATGGCGGTGCTCGTCGGAGCCCCGACGACGGGCCTGCGGACTTTCGCTGACGCGATCGAAGCGAGCCGCAACCGGTCCTGACTTCGCATTCGTGCGATCAACGTCGAAACGCCCTGATTCGCATGGGGCGTTTCGGCTTCAAGCGCGTCGCAATCAAGACTTTTCAAAGCTTTGCGGATTTGTTCTCCCCCCATTTCCGGGGGTGCAGATCTGGTGAATTTCGCCCTGTCCGCACGTGTGCTACACAATGCTCGACAATTTTCTCCAGAACCACGAGGACCGAGCATGAAAGCCGATTGGGTCATTGATATTCTGAAGGATATACGCCAATTTTCTGAGAAGAACGGAATGGTCGAGCTCGCCGAACAACTGGACGACGCGATCTTCGTCGCAGCCCGGGAAATAGGGGCGAAGCTTGACCGCCCAAGATCGGTTGGAATTGGCACAAGCAAATCTCGAAGCCTTTCTGGAGCAGCTGCAGAAAACGAGGTCCATTGAGGATCTACAGGTCTCAGTGCACGAATTGCGAGACCTCTTTGAAGTAACGCACATAGTATACCACACGGTCAGCATGACCGGCGAGCAGGTCGGCGCCTTCACGTATTCGCTTGATTGGGCCAGGCAATACGTTGAAAAAAATTACAGAAGTATCGATCCAGTGGTGTTGGCTGCGTCTCGGCGTTTCCATCCGATGGACTGGAAGACGCTGGATTGGTCCAATCCGGCGGCTCGGCGGATGATGAAGGAAGCGAAGGCGGCGGGCGTCGGAAATCAGGGGTGGTCCATTCCCTTGTGGGGACCGAGCGGTGAATTTGCCCTCTTCAACGTCAATCACAACGCCTCCGACATCGACTGGGCCGCGATCGTCCAACGACATGCGAAAGATTTCCTTCTGGTTTCGCATCTCTTTCACCAGCAGGCGAAACGGATCATAAACAGGGAAGTGAATGGTCCGACAACCGAACTCTCGCCTCGCGAGCGCGAAGCGCTCACGCTGCTTAGCCTGGGACAGAGCCGCGCCGAAGTCGCCGACGGCCTGCACATTTCAGAGAACACGCTGCGGGCCTATATCGACTCGGCGCGTCACAAACTCGGGGCTATGAACGTGACGCATGCGGTGGCGCTTGCGCTGGCGCAAGGCGTTATCGGACCGAGCGGGGAGTTGCCAAAATATTAGAGTACCGCACGGTCGGACAAAATTAACAGTCAAAAGTTAATGGTTACCTTCAAGCGAACCTCAGGAGGTAACATGATCCGTTTTATTTATGCTGACGACCTGGGAAAGTATCCGGTGCTTGCCGATGGTATGTTTCGCGATCGCGCAGAGCAATTCGGAAACCGGCTTGGCTGGAATGTCACGATCAATTCAGGTGGGTGGGAAATTGATGAATACGATCAAATCAATCCGCTTTACGTCATCTGGCAGGAGGTGAACGGCCGCCACGGCGGATCGATGCGCACCTTGCCGACGGTCGGCCGGACGATGATCAACGATCATTTCCGAGATCTGACGGACGGCGTCGCGATCGTCAGTCCCTTCATCTGGGAATGCACGCGGTTCTGCCTGTCGCCGAACGCGTCGGAGTGCGTGGCCGCAGGCCTGTTGATGGCTGGATGCGAAATGGGGCTCCAGTTCGGACTCGAGCAGGCGATCGGCGTATTCGACGCGCGCATGCCGAGGATCTACGGCCGCATCGGATGGAAGCCGGACGTCATCGGCGTTCGCGGTGAGGGCCAGGACGCGATCAGCGTCGGATTGTGGAACATAACCGAAGAGGCGCGCGCCGAGATCTCGCGCCGATCCGGCGTTTCACTCGACGCGATCGCCGAGTGGTTCGACGCGTCCTTTGGCGCAACCGTTCCGCAACAAGCCGTCGCCTAGGCCTGCGCCAGTTCGCCAATGAGACGGCGGGTGGGGCGCGCCGCCGCTTTACCTTCCCAAACCTCACCGTATCGCCAGGGCGCGACGCGTAGCCGAAGCAGGCGGCGTGATCTGCTTCGCCCTCGTGTCCGGGCCTTGTGGGTCCGAGACCGCCAGGCTGGTTGGTTGCGCGTTCATGCCCAAAATCGCATTCAGGAGAACTCCATGTCCGTCACGCGCACCGCCGGCAGTTGCTTCGCCGGCCGCACCGTCCTCGTCACCGGCGCCGCTCGCGGCATTGGCGCCGCCATCGCGACCCGCTTCGCTGTCGCCGGCGCAAAGGTCGTCATCGCCGATATCCTGGTCGAAGCCGGTCAGCAGTCGGCTGACGCTCTGGAAGCGCGCGGCCTTCACGCCCGGTTCCACCCTCTCGACGTTGCCGAGGAAACTTCCTGGGCCGTGGCGGTCGCGGCCACGGTGCGCGAAACCGGCTGCCTCGACATCCTGATCAACAATGCCGGCGTGGAGATCACCACATTGATCGCCGACGCCGACCCCGATGCCTTCCGCCGGCTTTGCGACGTCAATCTGACCGGAACGCTACTGGGCATGAAATCGGCCTTCAACGTCATGCGTCCCGGTGGCGCGGCGGGGCGCGGCGGCGTCGTGATCAATGTCTCCTCGATGGCGGCGCAGACCGCCTTTCCCGCCACCGCCCCCTATGCCGCGACCAAGGCCGGGGTCGAGCGCCTGACAAAGATCGGCGCGGTCGAAGCTGGTCGCCTTGGCTACGGCGTTCGGGTCAATTGCGTCTATCCTGGGTTCGTCGCGACGACGCTCAGCGCCGGCTCGGCGCGCAAGGCGATCGAAATGGGCCTCTTCCCCAGTTCCGAAGCGCTCGAGGCCTTCATCGTCGAACAGACACCGCTCGCCCGGCTCGCGACGCCCGAAGACGTCGCAGAGACAGTCGCGTTTCTCTGCTCGGACGCAGCCGCCTTCGTCACCGGCGTCGGTGTGCCGGTGGCGGGCGGCATGGGCGTGAATTGATCCGCAACCGAAGTTTTATCAGGTCGCAACATAGCGGTCCCCGTCAAGCGACCCCCAACCCTTTCGAGCTAAGGCGACACCTAGTCTTACGAGGGTGTCGCACAACGGTAGCGGCCCCGGGGCG